>JBATUY010000001.1:0-3316 GCA_049671465.1 Pricia sp.
GTACCTACGCTCTGCCCCAAAATATTGAAAAGTTCGATATCGACATGGGCGGTCACCGGCATCTCCAAATAAATATGTGGGGTTTGCGCGGTCGGATAAAAGGGTTTGTGCACCATAGTATCCAACTGGTCGGCATTCGGTATCACTGGTTCTGATGGCCTTGCGGCCTCAGGATTATCCGGAAAGGTGGGCGGATCATCACTATAGGCGATATCCGGGAATTCGGTGCCGCTGCAATTGAATCCTAAATCTACCGGGGCGTACGGATGGTCGAGCAAATGCTGCTCTACCAAAGGAATCGGCACACAAAGCCATTCGGCCAGTACGGTGGCATAAAGGTCCCTGAAGTCCATAGTGTACTCAAGATTACCACGCCCATCGGGGTTGGTCAAGGTAGGATGTTCTCCTACAAAGGCACTGCCTTCCAATCCTTTTCCGAAAAACAAGGTAGGGGCGGCCTTGCCATGGTCGGTACCGTTGGATCCGTTTTCGAAAATACGGCGTCCGAATTCGGAGAAGGTCATGCTCAGTACTTTCTCGTCTTGTTGGGTAAAGGCCAGATCCTCATAAAAATTGTCTATGGCGATGGATAGATTGCTCATCAATCGCTCATGGGCCAAGGGCTGGTTGCCATGGGTGTCGAAACCGCCGATGGTAATCATGTATACCTTGGTACCAAGATTGCCTTTGATCAGCCTGGCCAAGAGGGCCAACTGACGGGCAAATCCGTTATTTTGATATTCCACTTGATTTTGGCCAGCGGCCCAAGCCTCGTGAATGACACCCGAATATTCATAGGTCGTATTCGCAACGCCCCTCAGAAATTTGAGCTGGTCGCCATACATGCAATCATCGAACAATTCTTGATCTAGGTTATACCGCAAACCGGATTCTGCGATTTCCTCGAGTTGCTCTATGTTCGAGGTCACAAAAGCGTAATTGGTTTCCTCACCTTGAAAGACTAAACTGCCGAACTGCCCGATCTGTATGGCAGCCGGAGCTGCAGGAGGGTTGATCAGATAGTCGGGATAGCAATGCTCGAAATGCCGGCCCATCCATCCGGTATCCAATCCGTTGAAATTTGTTGAAGTCAAATCGGTATTGGCAAAAACATCGGAACCGGTAAAATGCGAAAGACTTTGACCTTCATAGCCGACCCCATGTACCGCCTTGAACTGGCCCTCGCCCCACATGGGTTCCAAGGCTTTCATGTAAGAGGGCACTCCGAATTTATCGGTCAGTTTCAAGACCTTACTCTCGGGAATGTAGATATTCGGTCGCGCATTGGCATAAGCATCATATTGTTCAATGGGGATAACCGTACTCAGACCATCATTTCCACCGGATAGCCGAATCAAAATAAGAATGTTGTCGGTCTCGGCATCCGCAATGGCAGAGGTTAAGGGAGATGGCGCCGAAGCGGTCAAAAAATTACTGCCCAACATCATCGAACCTGAACCGGCAATGCCCAAGGCCTGCAAAAATGAACGTCGGTTCCAGGTTTTGTGTTCTTGGTCGTGGCCTTCGTGTTCGAGGCCTTTGTGGGGGCTGGTATCGTGGGTATCGCACATAAGTCGTAGGTTATTTTAGTTGAAATTCGGGTTGTCGGCAGAGGTACTGCATCAGATTATACACTTGAGTCGGGCCTTCCATAGCGATGGCCAACAGCCAAGACGGGGAACTTCCCCCTTCAAAATACTGTTCGGGAATATCGCCCCTAAAGATTTGGAAAGCCTTGTCATATTCTGCCTCGTTGAGCAATCCCTGTGGAAGTATAAAATCGATGATATGTCGGGCCACGGTATCGGGGTTGTTGCTGGTAAGGCCGTCGTTTCCGCTCACCGATAGTCCGAAAGCGCGAAACTGCCCGTCGTCGGCCGCGAAAAAATCCTCCAAAATGGTCTCGATGGTCAACCACCTGCCGATCATAAAGTTCGTATTGATCCATGTGCGATCGCGCTGCCATCCGGCGACATCGACCGGGTTGAACAGTCGCTGGCTTAAGAGACCGCTGTAGTTGACCAGACTGGCCACGGTCGTATCATCATAACTGAAACCGCTTTCCTTTAGAATATTAAAGTAAAAATCATAGGGACTTTTAATGATCACCCCGATCGCGTCGTCGTCAAAGAAGTGTTGGCTCTTAAAAAGTTGGGACAGTACGGGCGCGATTTCGAAATTTCCGCTTGTAAAAGTGGTTGCCATACCCGAGATGATGGTCTGGGCGTTGCCGGCATCATCCCTGGAGTCGGGATGCACGAAAAATTCGTAGAGTTTTCTACAGATGAATTCCGCAATCTCGCCTTCCCGTTGCGCAAAAAGAATATCGATAACGTCGTCGTAGCCCCAATTGCCGGTCTGGCCGAGTATAGTCTTTGAGTCCTCATCATGTCGGTCTGCCCGAAAGGCGACCGGTTCGCATCCTATTTCGCCACGTTCGACGTATCCGGTCAGGGCCCGGGCGGTCTCTATGATATCTTCTTCGGTGTAGCCGTTGCCCTCCCCTAAAGTGAAAAGCTCGTAAAGCTCTCGGGCATAATTTTCGTTGGGGCGGTTCCTATTATTGAAAACGCCGTCCAAATAATACAACATCGCATCGGTAAGGCCGATTTCGCTGACAAAAGTCTTGAAATTGCCCAAAGCATTTCGTTGTAAACAGTTTACATATTTATAAAGAAAAGAGTTACACTCGTAAATCTGCAGTTCCGTGACGAAATGGTTGCTCCAAAAGAAGCTCATGCGGTCGTAGAGGTTGTTGTTCAGAAGTCCGTTAGCATACGAAAGGCTGAAATCTTCCCGCTGTTGACTGATTATCTGACCGCGTAGATCCCGATCTTCGGGATAGTTGCTCCGGTTCCAATCGGCCCAGACGGGAGCGGCAATCGGATTTTGGTTTAGGGCCTGGTTCACAAGCTCGTCTACCAAAGCGGTCGCATTTCGACCGACCGCTTGGTCTATAGTAGCGGCCGAGGCACTAAAGCCTAATCTTCGATACAGATGTGAGGCTTTGAGCCGGTCAAGGGGCGTAGTGTACGGCGTCAATGGTGCCGTATTACAGTTCACGAAATATTCCATAATTTTCAGTAGGCTTTAGTCGTTGCGCGTGTTTGGGGAACACCCAGCGATGAATTCTAAACGCCCAAAGGTTTCGTATAGTGTGAATACTTGGGTATTTTCGACGTATGACCTAAAAATGTGCAACTTTGTCCGTTTTATTCTGATGGAAAAACTATTTTTTGGATAGAAGGATAGAAGGATAGAAGGATAGAAGGATAGAAGGATAGAAGGATAGAAGGATAGAAGGATAGAAGGGTAC
>JBATUY010000002.1:0-2402 GCA_049671465.1 Pricia sp.
CGTAAAGGGTGCGTCTTTTAAATTTTGAGGAGTTTTTTGACGGTCCGTAGAACTAAATATTATTCTCAAATTCTAATCGTTGAAAATCAAAAACCTAGAACATAAAAAAAGGGACAAACCTTTCGGAAGTCCCTTTTTACAGTGATCGCGACAGGATTCGAACCTGTGACCGTTTGCTTAGAAGGCAAATGCTCTATCCAGCTGAGCTACGCGACCAGTATTGTTTTTCAGAATGTCAAATTCGTCTGCTTAGAAGGCAGGTGCTCTATCCAGCTGAGCTATGCCACCGTTTTTTATTTAGCGTGCAAACTTACTAAAAAATATCATTCCGAGCCGAGCAAAATCTCCAAAATCTGAGGGGCGGTATACGTAGTCTTAGAACCGGGGCCATTAATGGCCGTTACGCCGCTGCTCAATAAAAAGAAATGGTCTTGCATCTGAATCACACTTTGCAGGCGTTCATTTTCCATTTGGCCACGGTCGTTAATTTTTTCAAAGCAATCTAAACAGTTAGGGAATTCATTCAGCATATTTGCTTCAAAATGGTCAGTTATTTATTGATTTGAGCCCTAGAAATTATTTCGTAAAAAGTACTTTGCGCTCGCTAATTGCGTTCTTTCTATGAACCTAAGCCATATGAGCGTGTTGTATACTAAACGCCCGATACTTGGTTTTTTACTAATTTACCCAAATGAGCAGTACCCCATCTAAAGTTCTTCACGATAGAATAAACGTCGTAAAGACGTATCTGCCCCCGTTGCACGAATACTTTAAGTACTTGCAACAGGTCTGGGACAGCAATCATGTAACCAACAACGGGCCGATCGCCACAGAGCTGGAAAAAAGGCTGACAGACCACTTAGGTGTTTCGCATTTGCAGTATGTAACCAATGGTACGGTGGCCTTACAACTGGCCATCAAGGCTTTGGGACTTACCGGGGAAATTATCACCACCCCATATTCTTACGTAGCCACCACAAATTCCATTCTTTGGGAAAACTGTACGCCCGTTTTTGTAGACATAGACCCGAAAACCTTTTGTATCGACCCCAAGAAAATAGAGGCCAAGATAACGGAGAAAACCAGCGCGATTCTTGCCACCCACGTATACGGTGTGCCTTGTGATGTTGCTGAAATCGAACGGATAGCGAACGGCCGTAACCTAAAAACGGTCTATGATGGCGCCCATGCTTTCGGGGTCAAAGTCGACGGCAAATCCATCTTTGAATATGGTACCATAAGTACGGTCAGCTTTCACGCTACTAAAATATTCCATACCATAGAGGGCGGGGCGGTAATTACGAACGATGCCGAGTTGGCGGAACAGGTTTTTCTACTGAAAACCTTCGGCCATCGCAACGACGACTATTATATGGCCGGCATCAACGGAAAAAACTCCGAGCTACATGCCGCCATTGGTCTGTGCAACCTGAATACCATCGACTACATCATTCGCGAGCGAAAGACGATATTTGAGCGGTATAGTTCATTACTATCGCATTTGCCTATCAAAACGCTGCAGATCAGCGCAGAAAACGAGCACAATTACGGTTATTTTCCGGTCGTTTTCGAGAACCATAAAACGATGATGAAAGTGAAAACGGCTTTGGAGCATCAAAACGTAATTTCGCGGCGTTATTTTTATCCGTCTCTTAACCAACTTCCTTATATTGCCGGGGAAAGCTGTCCGGTTTCCGAAAAAATAAGCGATAGTGTGCTTTGTCTTCCCTTCTATCACGATTTATCCACGGAGAACCTAGAACGGATCGCTGAAATTATAGCAACTTGCTTTTGATATGCGCACAGCGGTAATGCAACCCTATCTTTTTCCGTACATCGGTTATTTTCAATTGATCTGTGCGGTAGATACCTTTGTGTTTTTTGACGATGTCAGTTTTATTACAAGAGGGTATATCCACAGAAACGCTATAGCTATCAATGGTAAAAAGTCAATGTTCACCGTGCCTTTGGCGGGGGCGAGCCAAAATCTATTGATTAATGAAGTGCCGATTCACGAGCAGGAATACGGAAAGTGGTGGCATAAATTTGGGAAAACGCTGAAACAACAGTACGGTTCCGCCCCATTTTTCAAAGAAACTTTTGCGATGTTGAACGAAGTTTTCGATGCCCCATCGAGTTCCATAGCCGCCTTGGCCGAAAAGAGCGTTCTTGCGGCCAGTAAGCGTATGGGGCTAGATACGAAATTTATCAAATCTTCGGATATCGATTACAATAGAACAGGCAGTGCCCAGAAAAAAGTTTTGGATTTATGCGCCTTTTTGGAGGCCGACACGTATATAAATCCCATCGGGGGTGTAGCGTTATACGAAGATGAGGGGTTCGCTAAAAATGGACTTGAGTTGTTTTTTATCCAATCCGAACCCATCTCGTACCCTCAAAAA
>JBATUY010000003.1:0-1519 GCA_049671465.1 Pricia sp.
GCATTCCGCATCCTTTTTCCGAGACTTAATTGGTCGTAATCCCTCATGAGATTTCCCGATATTGAAAGCTGACGGGGAATACCGGTCATCCCCCATCCTCATCTCTCCTCCCTATCCCACAACCCTTATTTCTTACACGCCAATCCACGACCCCTCATTTTTTATTCCCCAATCCATCATCCCTCAATATCCCAATCCTAATACCTTAAAGTTTTCCTCTACTTAAGGTTTTCTAAGATTTAGAATAAAGAGATTCAATAAATAAATTTGGATAGTTCCGTTTTATTTTGATACTTTTATGATATCAATTTAATATCAACTAATCCCTTACGTTATGACAAACGAAAAAACCTCCAGTCCCGCCAGCGGTTATATGATCGCGCTGCTTTTTTTCATTCTTTTGCTCGGTGGTATTTTCTTGCTGAGTCGCGGTATGCTAGCCATTGCCGTTCCGTCACTAATTGTTGCGCTGATTTTGCTACCGGGCTTTGTATTGGTCAACCCGAACAGCTCACGCGTACTGCTTCTTTTCGGGAAATATGTCGGAACGATTAAAGGAAACGGACTTTTTTGGGTGAACCCGCTGTACACCAAAAAGAAAATTTCGCTTCGGGCCAGTAATTTCGACAGCGAACGTCTAAAGGTTAACGACAAAATGGGAAACCCGGTGATGATCAGCACCATTTTGGTCTGGCGGGTCACCGATACCTATAAAGCGGCCTTCGACGTAGACGATTATCAAAACTTCGTTCGCGTACAGACCGATGCCGCAGTGCGTTATTTGGCCAGTCTATACCCCTACGATAATTTTGCGGATGAAGGCTTGGATGAGGATATCACCCTGCGCTCCAGCGTCAACGAGGTCAGCGGCGCTTTGGAGAAAGAGTTGCAAGAACGCCTGGCCATGGCCGGTATCGAAGTGCTGGAAGCCCGAATCGGATATCTGGCCTACGCCCAGGAAATCGCTAATGCCATGCTGAAAAGGCAACAGGCCACCGCCATCGTCGCGGCCCGTCATAAAATAGTGGAAGGTGCCGTGAGCATGGTCGAAATGGCCCTGACCGAACTCGGTAAAAAACAAATCGTCGATCTCGATGACGAACGCCGGGCGGCCATGGTCAGCAACCTGATGGTAGTACTCTGTTCCGATAAGGATGCTTCCCCCATCGTCAACGCAGGAACTTTAAACCACTAGTCATGCGCGTATTCAACGAAACCCAGAAATTCGACCAATGGTGGGTAAAGCTTATATATGTAGTTGTTATCGCTACCCTTTCGTATTTTCTCTATTCGTGGCACATTGCTTATGAGGCAGTCGATAAGGTTGGTCCCAATGATACCATAGGTCAACTTATAGTGGTTGCCAGTATTCTTCCAATTTTCATTCTTTTTAAAGTATTGAAACTGAAGACCGAGATCGACGAAATCGGGGTACATTATCAATTTCTACCCTTCCAGTTTTCAAAAAATACAGTTCGTTGGGGCGATATTGACAAATGCTATGTTCGCACTTATAGAC
>JBATUY010000004.1:0-4014 GCA_049671465.1 Pricia sp.
GGTAGTCACTAAGACCGACGACAAAGGAAATATCGATGTGGCCGACCTGGAGGAAAAAGTCAAAAAACACTCCGATAATCTGGCGGCCCTTATGGTCACCTATCCTTCGACCCATGGCGTATTCGAATCTTCGATTATGCAGATTACACAATTGATCCATGACCACGGCGGACAGGTATATATGGACGGTGCCAACATGAACGCCCAGGTCGGCCTGACCCATCCGGGTAAAATCGGGGCCGATGTCTGCCACCTGAACCTACACAAGACTTTTGCGATTCCGCATGGCGGTGGCGGGCCGGGGGTAGGCCCCATTTGTGTGGCGAAACAATTAGTACCCTTCTTACCTAGTAATCCCATTATAAAGACAGGGGGCGAGAAAGCGATCAACGCCATTTCTGGAGCGCCATGGGGCAGTTCCTTGGCCTGCTTGATATCCTACGGATATATTAAGATGTTGGGGGAAGAAGGACTTCGACATTCCACCGAAATCGCCATTCTCAACGCGAACTATATCAAACAGCGACTGAGCGGAAAGTTCGAGGTACTCTATACCGGCGAAAACGGAAGGGCCGCGCACGAAATGATCATTGACTGCCGACCGTTCAAAGAGCACGGTATCGAAGTCACCGATATTGCCAAACGCTTGATGGACTATGGTTTTCACGCCCCGACCGTATCCTTTCCCGTTGCGGGAACAGTGATGATCGAGCCTACCGAAAGTGAAAGCCTTGCAGAGCTCGATCGGTTCTGTGAAGCCCTGCTGTCCATCCGGGAAGAAATCGATACGGCCACCGCTGACGAACCGAACAATGTGCTACGCAATGCCCCACATACGCTAGCGCTGCTGACCAGTGATACTTGGGATTTTCCATACAGCCGGCAGAAAGCGGCGTTCCCTCTCCCCTACGTCTCCGAAAACAAATTTTGGCCGGCCGTACGCCGGGTAGATGATGCGTATGGAGACCGTAATTTGATCTGTACCTGCGCACCTATCGAGGCCTACGCCGAAGCGGAGTAATCGTACTGTATTCAAAGGATTAGAGCCTTTTCGGAATTCCGAAAAGGCTTTTTTATGTGTCTGAGCCGAAGGTATGGGGGTCTGACTGTCGTATTATTTACTATGCGGGCATAACATTTGGGTGGCTTTCAATTATCTTGTGAGATAACCCAATACCAACCAAGCACTTATGAACATTGGAATTACAGGAACAGGAAGCTATATTCCCTCTAAAGTCGTCGCCAACCAACAGTTCGAGACCGCTGAATTTTTGAATTCCGACGGCTCTCCTTTCAAACAAAACAATCCGCATTTTATCGAAAAATTCCGGGCGATTACCGGTATCGGGGAACGACGTTACGTAGAAGACACCCTCAACACTTCCGATATCGCTTTTTTAGCCGCCAAAAGAGCAATCGCCGACGCCAACGTCAACAAAGAAGAATTGGACTATATCATCTTCGCGCACAATTTTGGGGATGTCGGCCACGGCCAATCTCAAGGCGATACGCTGCCCAGCCTGGCTACGCGGGTCAAACATCACTTGCGCATCAAGAACCCGAAATGTGTGGCCTATGATTTGATCTTCGGATGCCCCGGATGGATTGAAGGTGTTATTCAGGCCTATGCTTTTATCAAAAGCGGTATCGCCCAAAAATGTCTGGTCATCGGCGCGGAGACCTTATCGCGTATCGTCGATGCCCACGATCGCGACTCCATGATCTATTCTGACGGTGCGGGCGCAACGATTATTGAGGCTACCGAAGCTTCCGGAAACATTCTTGCCCATGAAACGGCCACTTATGCCTTTGAGGAAGCCTATTTTTTACATTTCGGAAAATCGTATAACCCGACCAACGACGATAGGAGATACATTAAAATGTTCGGCCGAAAAATCTACGAATTTGCCATCACCCATGTCCCGCAGGCCATGGCATCCTGCCTCGAAAAGAGTGGAATCGACATAGTTTCCATAAAGAAAATCTTTATCCATCAAGCCAACGAAAAAATGGACGAGGCCATCGTTTCCCGATTTTACGGTCTGTTCGATAAAGAAATGCCCGATGGCATTATGCCCATGAACATCCGGGAATTGGGCAACAGTTCCGTGGCCACCATTCCTACCTTGTTCGACATGGTTCGTAACGGAAAACTGAAAGACCAGCAGGTAAAGAAGGGAGATGTTGTTATCTTTGCCAGCGTAGGCGCGGGCATGAACGTCAACGCTATGGTTTATAGCATTTGAAATGTACGAAAATACCTATCCGAGCAAGCGTTTTCAGCATACGTTGGCCTTCCTTAAAAAACACATTACCACCGAAGAAACTATCTTGGACCTAGGGGTCGAAAATCCGTTTTCGAAAATTATGGTCGAACATGGATATTCCGTTGAGAATACTCGTGGTGAGGATTTGGATGTAGATTTTACTTCCGTTCAAAGCTCCGATGCCCAAGTAGCCACAGCCTTTGAAATTTTCGAACACCTCGTGGCTCCCTTTAACGTGCTACGGGAAATCAAGGCCCAAAAACTGGTAGCCAGCATCCCCCTTAAACTATGGTTTTCCCCCGCCTACCAAAGTAAAACCGATGCTTGGGACCGCCATTACCACGAGTTCGAGGACTGGCAGTTCGATTGGTTGCTCGACAAAGCCGGATGGGACATCAAGGATAGTGAGAAATTTACGAACCCAGTAGGCAAAATCGGGTTCAGGCCCCTACTTCGAAGCTTAACGCCCCGGTACTATATCGTATACGCGGAGAAAAAAACAGTTTTGTAATTTTATGGCCGTATGAACTACTACATTGTCATACCCGCCCATAACGAAGAAGCGTTTTTGGCCGACACTTTAAATTCCATTTTAAGGCAGACCTTACAGCCGAAAAGGGTCATCATTGTCAACGATAATTCCACCGACGGTACCGAGGCGGTTATCGATACGTTTTTGGGCCTAAGTCCCATTTTCGAAAAACTGAATACCACCTCCTCGGCCGAGCACATGCCCGGGAGTAAAGTTATCAACGCATTCACCAAAGGCTTGCAGCTGCTCGACGACCAATATGACGTGCTGGTAAAACTAGATGCCGATATTATACTGCCCGATAACTACTTCGAAAAAATCAGCTATATTTTTAGGGGGCATCCGAATGCCGGTATTGCTGGCGGATTTATCTACGAAAAGAATGCCAAAAACCAATGGAAGCGCAATCACCCGATGGACAAAAATCACGTCCGCGGTGCTTTCAAAGCCTACTCCAAAGCCTGTTTTAAGGCAATTGGCGGCCTTCGCAATGCCATGGGCTGGGACACGGTAGACGAACTCTTGGCACAATACCACGACTATGAAATTTTTACCGATGACAGTCTAGAGGTCAAACACCTTCGACCGACGGGAAAGGCCTATGACCAAAAGGCAAGATTACTTCAGGGAAAAGCGATGTACCGCATGCGCTACGGCATAGTGATTACAGCGATCGCCTCGATAAAAATGGCTTTTAAACAGAAAAAGCCCCAAGCGTTCAGAGATAATATGTACGGCTACCTCAAGGCCAAAAAAAAGAAAGCATCCTTTTTGGTAAATATCGATGAAGGGGCATTTATTCGGAAGTTGCGGTGGCGGAATATTAAAAGGAAAATATTATAACGGGTTTAGAATTCGATGTATCGTGATTCATCGATTACGACTTGGTTCGGACTAAATAGAAATCTTAACTGAAATCCTATATTCGCGTTATCTAAATCGGTACCCAAAAGTTATCCGCCATGTCGACTTGCGAAGATGGCCCTACCCAATAAAAATCGCTTTTCGCGGCGTTTAGTCTCTCAAAATATCTCGTTACCATATGCGAGACCAACTCATGGCCAGAAAAAAAACGTCCGCTCAAAGGCGGACGTTCTTATTTCATATCGGGAAGCCTCAGATACCAAATTCCTTCTTGACATCTGCAAGAAGGTCTTTGCCGTTGGCAACGATCAATCCGCCACCAGCTTGGGCATCGATTACGTAATCGTACCC
>JBATUY010000005.1:0-4217 GCA_049671465.1 Pricia sp.
GGTAAAGGCATACTTGGTATCGGCGGTACCACCGGTAAACGAAAGTTGATGGTTTGAAATACCGCCCGTTCTAAAAATCTCGTCTTGCCAGTAGGTGCCTTCCCCAAAAGATTCTGGATTGGCGAAAGGTTCCGTTATACCGCGCGAGGCGGCCCGAAGATTTTGATATCTGGCGTATTCGGTGGCATTCAAGACATCTATTGTACTGGCCGCTTGTTGTAGGCTATACGAGCCGTCATAGGAAACACTAAGCTTGCCCGATGTTCCCGATTTTGTTGTAATCAATACTACCCCGTTTGACCCCCTGGAACCGTAAATCGCGGTTCCGCTGGCATCCTTTAACACTTCGATCGACTCTATATCGTTCGGATTGATGGTCGCGAGTACATTGGAGGAATTTCTATTTCCCCCGGAGCCCGATGCGTTGTTGTCAGGGTATATGGGGAAACCGTCGATGACATACAAAGGTTCACTACCACTACTGATGGAGTTGGCCCCACGTACACGTATACTGATACCGCCCCCGGGAGCGGAAGAGGTCTGTGAAACCTGTACCCCAGCGGCCCGGCCCTGTATACCCTGATCGATCGAAGTGACCGGAAATTCCTTGAGCTTTTCACCGTCGACGGAAGATACCGAACCGGTCAAATCACTCTTTCTGACCGTACCGTACCCGACTACCACAACTTCGTCTAACTGTTGCGATTCGGCTTCAAGATTAATATTTATCGTAGACCTGCCATCTACGGAAACCTCTTGGGTCAAGTACCCGACATAGCTCAATACCAGCATACCGTCAGCAGCGACATTGTCGATGGTGAAATTACCGTCAAAGTCGGTGACGACACCGTTCGTAGTTCCCTTTTCAACGATGTTGACGCCGGGCAGCGGTCCTTGGTCATCGGTTACCGTACCTGAGATGCTAATATCTTGGGCGTTTGCACCCCAGCTGACTACCGCAAAAAGTAGCAGCCAGAAAATTTGAGTTGAGTTGTTTTTAAGCATAAAGTATAGTGTTAGATTAGTAATTTCAAGTTTAAAGGGGACCTGAATTAGCCATATGATAAATTTGAGGGGTATTTATTGCGTAAATATTATCATTTTTTTTCAATTAGCTAGTTTTTCCTTAACATTTTTTATACAAAAAAGTGGTAATCCATTGAGCTTTTCACATACTCAATGGATTACCGCTTATTTGTACTTCGGAGAATAGAATCAGCTTTTCAGCACCACATTTTTCGTGTCTCCGTCGACCACTACCTTGGTGACACCATGTTTCGCAAGGCCTTTCATAGCTTTGTCCCATTTCTTGCCGCTAAGACCGGCTTGAGATTTAAGTGCGTTCAGGTCTAGTTGACCCGCAGGCTTCAAAAGTGCAACGATTGCCTTTTCTTCGTCGGTCAGTTCCAGTGCTTTTTTCTCGGGTCGCATCTGCGGAAAGAAAAGTACTTCTTGAATAGAGGAATTATCCGTCAAAAGCATGACCAAACGATCGATACCGATACCGATGCCGGAAGTAGGAGGCATACCATATTCGAGGGCCCGTAAGAAATCTTGATCGATGAACATGGCCTCGTCGTCCCCTTTTTCCGAGAGTTTGAGCTGATCTTCAAAACGCTCGCGCTGATCGATAGGGTCGTTGAGCTCGGAATAGGCATTGGCGATTTCCTTACCATTCACGAAGAGTTCGAAGCGCTCGGTTAACTTCGGGTTATCTCGGTGCTGCTTGGTAAGCGGACTCATCTCTTTCGGATAGTCCGTAATAAAGGTGGGCTGAATATAATTTGCCTCACATTTTTCCCCAAAAATCTCGTCGATCAGCTTCCCGATACCCATCGTCTCGTCGACCTCGATATGCAGTTTTTTGGCCGTCTCCCGTAGTTCGTCTTCTTCCATACCGGCGACATCGTGTCCCGTATGCACTTTGATGGCCTCTAAAATCGGGACCCTCGGATAAGGCGCCTTAAATTCGATTTCGTTTTTGCCTACTTTTATTTTAGAGCTTCCGTTCGCCTCGATGGCTACCTTCTCCAAGAGTTCTTCGGTGGTATCCATCATCCAATGGTAATCCTTATAGGCAACATAAAGCTCCATGACCGTAAACTCGGGATTGTGGGTGCGGTCCATTCCCTCGTTCCTAAAATCCTTGGAAAACTCGTAAACACCGTCGAAACCGCCAACGATCAGACGTTTTAGGTACAGTTCGTTCGCGATACGCAGATAAAGCGGAATATTGAGCGCATTGTGGTGCGTCAAAAACGGTCGCGCCGCCGCCCCACCGGGAATGGGCTGCAGAATAGGGGTCTCGACCTCCAAATACCCTTTTTCATTATAAAACTGGCGGATGGTATTGGTAATCTTGGTGCGCTTAATAAACGTTTCCTTCACTTTCGGATTGACCACCAAATCGACATAGCGCTGCCGATAGCGTTGCTCGGGGTCGTTGAACTCGTCGAAAACGTGTCCCTCGGCATCCTTTTTCGGAAGCGGAAGCGGTCTTAAAGACTTGCTCAACATGCTGAATTTTTTCACCATGACGGTCTTTTCACCGACCTGGGTGGTGAAAAGCTCGCCTTCGATGCCGATGATATCCCCGATATCCAACAGTTTTTTATAGATGTCGTTATATTGGGTCTTATCTTCCCCGGGGCAGATTTCGTCCCGATTAAAATAGACTTGAATGCGGCCGTCACTATCCTGCAGCTCGGCGAAAGAAGCTTTTCCTTGAATGCGTCGTGACATCAAACGCCCTGCGATAATGACTTTTTTACCGTCGATATAATCCGCCTTTATACTTTTAGAGGTGGCATTGATGGGATATAAAGCGGCGGGGTAGGGGTCGATACCCATTTCGCGCAGTTTGCCCAATTTACCCCTTCTGATAGTTTCTTGTTCCGAGAGTTGCATAGAATCGAAGTATTTTAAGGAGACAAATATAAGATATAGCTTCGAAGATTAGCGGATGGATTACTTTGAAAATGGTCTAAGGCCGGATGTTCTTCGCCCGATAAGTTGAAACGGACAAGAATTGCTTCGAAGCCCATGGCGATGACTTTGGATAAAAAGATATGGCGGGCAACTTTTGAATGGATGCTCTCATCGTATACGCGGTAGTGAATAGTTTAAAAACAACCTCTGTAACAATCTTCAGCAAATTACGTCTTATAGGTACAAAGGCCCTTTAGACGGGCCGATCATCAATCAAAAAATCAAATCACAATGAGTTTTATACGCGTATTGCTCGCTATTCTTTTTCCGCCCTTGGCCGTTTTGGGCAAAGGCTGCGGTTCTTTTCTGATCGTTTTTCTTTTGACGCTCTGCGGATGGGTACCCGGGGTCATCGCCGCGCTGGTTATTCTGAACAATCCGAATTGATCATTGTATCTTTACCGAATGAACAAGCAGGTCATTTTTCAGGATTTGGGATACAAAGATTATAAAGAGACTTGGGACTATCAAGAACAGCTCTTTCAGAAAACTTTGGCTATTAAGATCAAGAACCGACGAGAAAATGCCGGTCTGAAAACCCCCAATCACTTTCTGTTTGTAGAGCACCCCCATGTCTTTACCCTGGGGAAGAGTGGTGATATGAACAATCTATTGGTCGATGAACTTCAGCTGGCCCAGAAAAATGCCAAGTTCTATAAAATCAATCGAGGCGGTGATATCACCTACCACGGCCCGGGACAGATCGTAGGCTACCCCATTCTCGATCTCGATAACTTTTTCACCGACATTCACAAATATTTACGGTTATTGGAAGAAATGGTCATCTTGACCTTGGCGGAATACGGCCTGAAAGCGGAACGATCGAACGGCGAGACCGGTGTGTGGCTCGACGTCGGTACGCCTTTCGCCCGAAAGATTTGCGCCATGGGCGTTCGTGCCAGTCGTTGGGTAACCATGCACGGGTTCGCGCTGAATGTCAATACCGATCTGGGATATTTTGATTTGATGGTGCCCTGTGGCATAAAGGATAAGGCGGTTACCTCGTTGAATGTTGAGTTGGGAAAAAAAGAAGTTGACCAGGACGAGGTCAAGCAAAAGCTTCTTGAACATTTTTCGTCACTTTTTGAGGCCGAGTTAGCAAAAGAAAAAACCGAGGTTTAGGGCCTCGGTCTATTCTATGTGGGGTATTGATCGTTTTTCTAATTGTTATGGGACGGGTGGCTCCAAATTGATTGTGGCCTATTTACTAAACTCCGTCAGCTCGGTAC
>JBATUY010000006.1:0-8975 GCA_049671465.1 Pricia sp.
CAGTATGCCGGACAGGGATTCAACTGGCAAGATGAAATTTTACGTACCGGACTTCGTAGTGAATACGGACTCAGCATTGCTGGAGGTGCCGATAACATTAAATATTTCGTTTCGGCCAACTTACTCGACGACAAGGGCATAGTCATAGGTTCTAAATTTAAACGAAGCAGCCTTAGGGCGAATCTAGATTTCAACGCTTTAGATGATGATCTAAATATTAAATTCAGTATCAACGGTACCCAAAGCCAAAACTTTAGAGCCATTACCGCAACAAGAGGATTTCCGGCCTCGGCAGGCCCAATATTCAATGCTTTGACCTCTGAACCCATAGTACCGGATTTGAGGTACTCGGGTGAAATCGGCGAGGGGATTCAATTTTTCAATCCCTATTTAGAGGTCACCGAAAAGGATGACCGTCAATTTTCCACCAATATTCTGGCCAGTACGGAAGCCAGCTTGAAGCTTAATGATTATTTGACCTATACCATAAACGGAGGTGTTAATTTCAGATTCAACAACCGAGATATCTATACGCCATCAAATGTTGGGGCAGGGATTAACGTAAATGGGGTTGCCTCGGTTTCCAATGGCAGGAACTACGATTATATTGTCAGTAATTATCTGACCTATAAAAGAATTTTTAATGAAGACCATGATCTTTCGGCAACGGGTGGTTTAGAGTATAGTGAATTCAACAATTACAGTACGGGAACGAACGTCAACAACTTTGCTATCGAGATATTGGGCGCTGACGCCATTGATATCGGAACGGGAGACGCCATCGTAAATTCCAATCGAAGTCAGAGTATTCTTCAATCTGGTTTTTTCAGGTTGAACTACTCGTTCAAAAACAAGTATTTATTAACGGCAACCATGCGTGCGGACGGGTCTTCACGTTTTGCACAAAATGAAAAATGGGGGTATTTTCCGTCGGCAGCTGTCGGCTGGAGGGTGTCGGAAGAAAATTTCCTGAAGGATAATAATACCATCTCCAATCTCAAATTGCGGGCTTCATGGGGAGAGACCGGAAGTCAGTCCATTGCGCCTTATCAATCCCTAGCCCGTTACGGGACAGTAGTTTACGGAGTGGGAGAGAGCCCGACCACCGCTTTTATACCTCAAAGCGTTGCCAACCCGAATTTGAGATGGGAAACCACGCGACAGTTAGACATTGGTGCGGATTTGGGACTTTTCAATAACCGTTTTGAGATAATCTTTGATTATTTCAAGAAAGAAACCATAGATCTGTTACAGTCCATTTCGATTCCCAGTCAATCGGGATTCGGCGGTGCATTGGTCAACTTTGGAAGTATTGAAAATGAAGGTATCGAGTTAGCGATTAATGCGTATCCGATTCAGACAGAAAACTTCACTTGGAGCACCGGTCTGAACTATACTTCTTTCAAGACCACGGTCGTAGAATTAGGCGGAGATGAAGAAATTTTTGGCCCTGGCATCGGCCAGAATCTCTTCGGGAACGGTCATATATACCGACCCGGTGATGAATATGGTCTTTTCTACGGACTGGTAGCAACAGGATTGATTCAAGAAAGTGATTTTGATGCTGATGGTAATCCGACCTTTGCCGTTAGAAATAACGATACGGGCCTTGGCCACTGGAAATTCGAAGACATTAGTGGACCAGAGGGCGTTCCGGATGGTATTATAAACAATGAAGACCGCAGGGTTATCGGTAACCCCAATCCTGATTTTTTAATAGGATGGAACAACGACTTTACCTACAAAAATCTTTCGCTTAACGTATTCGTGCAAGGTTCTATTGGAAACGATATCTACAACACCATTGGAACGGTGCTACATTCCGGGTTCAATAATAATGAAGCCTATAAGAATCAATCGGTAGACTGGTATGAAAATCGCTGGACCCCGACGAATCCGACCAACGATATCCGTTATCCTTCCATAAACAGTCCTTCGCCTCAGGCCGGTAATTATATGGTAGAAGACGGATCTTACATTCGGCTCAAGAATGTCTCTTTGCGATATGATTTGCCGGTAAAGGATATATTCTTTTCAGGCATTCAGTTCTATCTGACCGGAACAAATCTCATCACGATAACCGATTATACCGGTTTTGATCCAGAAGTGAGTTCGTTCAGTCCCGACAATCTTGACGCTTCTGGTAGAAGCGATCTTGCGCCAGGAGTCGATATTGGGGCATATCCAAGACAAAAGGCCTATACATTTGGCGTCAACCTATCCTTTTAATAATTTGTATAAAAATAAAAAGATGAAAAAAAAATATAGCATAGTAATCCTTTTCTTGATGACGGTCGGTTGCGAAAAATTGGATGAA
Organism: Pricia sp.; assembly: GCA_049671465.1. Taxonomy (GTDB): domain Bacteria; phylum Bacteroidota; class Bacteroidia; order Flavobacteriales; family Flavobacteriaceae; genus Pricia. Next base: position 2,318 of record JBATUY010000006.1, read on the forward strand.
GTACCTTTTTCTTCACTGTCAGTAGATAACCTTTACAAAAACGAAGCCGATGTCGATGCGGCCCTTTTCGGGGCTTATGCATCGTTGAATAATGGCGTGAACGATCTGTGGTACTTTCTCTCTACTTCTGGACCTGGAGAAAGTGTAGTGGTTCGTTTAAAAGGCGACGGTAACCAAGGTAGATTATCATCCTTAAGTTTTCAGCCTGGAGACGCACACGGTGTATGGTGGCCAGCTTGTTACCAAGGGATCAACAGAGCCAATTCAGTCATCGCCAACGTATCTAAGGCCGGACTCGATGCAAATCTGGAAGAACAGAAAATAGCCGAAGCCAGATTTATTAGGGCTTTTTATTATTTTACTTTGGTCAAATGGTTCGGTGGTGTACCGCTACAATTGGAAGAAACTTCCGATTTTTCCGACGAGGCCATCAAAAAACCGAGAAGCACTATCGAAGAAGTGTATAACGTCATCATTGAAGATCTTCAATACGCCGAGAGCAGACTACCCGCTACGTGGGATGCTTCTAATTTTGGCAGGGCAACATCGGTGGCCGCTAAAGCTTATTTAGGTAAAGTATATCTGAATATGGCCGGTAAACCTTTGGAGCAAACGGATAAATATGAATTGGCCGCCAATAAGTTTCGAGAGGTGGTCAACAGTGGCAGTTATAGCTTGCAATCCGATTTCGCAGAGATTTTTTCTATCAATAACGAAGCAAATTCCGAAATTGTTTTCGCCAGACCCAATATCCGAGAAACCGACAGCGGTACAGTACTGACTTTTTTCGCCGGAGTACCAAACTCTCCTTTTGCCAACAGAAATGGCCAATATCAATTTGGTTTCACAACAAATTTTTATGATTCGTTCGATGAGGCAGATTTGAGGAGAGATGTGACGCTATTGTTCTCCTATACCGATGCCGATGGGCGCGAGGTGACGTTCAATTCCCCTGACAACCCGCCCTTACCGTTTGGGGGCTATAACGATCCTAAAGGTATCGGATTCGGTAAACTTAAAGACCCGTTGAACGATGTATCAGCGTTCGCCCACGAAAATGATATTATTTATATGCGATATGCCGATGTATTGTTGATGTTGGCAGAGGCGTTGAACGGGGCGGGACAGTCCGCCGAAGCATTACCTTTTTTAAACCAGGTTCGCGAAAGGGCAGGTCTTGACGCCATCGCGACTACAGATCAGGGTGCATTGCTTGAGATTATCAAACAAGAACGAAAGTGGGAACTGGCCGGTGAATTTTCGGAGTATCCAGATTTGCAGCGATGGGGTGACATCGAACGTTCATTACAAAACAATGAAGATGCCATAGTTTTTGGAACCGTCTACAGTCCGAAGATAGAGTTGCTTCCCATTCCGCAAAATCAGTTGGACAACAATGAAAACTTGGTGCAAAATCCTGGCTATTAATTCTAGCCGAACAACAAAATTTGAAAAAAGAGGCTATCATTCTTACATAGCCTCTTTTTAAATTCAAACTAAAAATTGATAATGAAGACTAACATCGCTTTGCTGCTATTTGCAATCTTTGCGCTACCTATGGCGTATTCCCAAAACCCCGAACGATTGCCGTTAATCATTGAGAAAACAAGAGTAGAATATGTTGAGAACCCTACAGGTATTGATGTAATTCAACCTAGATTTAGTTGGATTTTGAAAGGGGAAGGAAAAAATAGGGTTCAAACCGCATATCGTTTGGTCGTATCCTCCTCAAGCGAAAAACTCGCCGATACCGACGCGGATGTTTGGGATAGCGGAAAGGTAATTTCCAATAGTACGAACCAAATTGTATACGAGGGGACTCCACTACTGTCCAACACCCGATATCATTGGAAAGTGCAGGTCTGGGACGAATCCGATTTGAAATCTGCATGGAGCGAACCGGCGCAATGGTCCATGGGCCTCTTAAAATTTTCAAAGTGGCAGGGGAAGTTTATCGGCCATGACGTAGGTTATGATACTACCGATAAATATGATAGTCTATATCTGCCCCCCGCAAGATATCTGCGGAAATCGTTTATCATTGAGAAAAAAATAAAGAAGGCGACCGCTTACGCCACTGCGCTGGGTATTTATGAGTTACATCTCAACGGCGAAATAGTGGGCGATGCCAATTTTCTTCCGGGCTGGACGGATTATGATAAACGTCTATATTATCAAACCTTCGATATCACCAATAGCCTTCAAAAGGGTGAAAACGTAATTGGGGCCATCATCGCAGATGGTTGGTATGCGGGGTATATCGGTTATGCGCTGCTCGTACGTCTAGACAAGGTGAGGGAGTTCTACGGAGTCAATCCGTCGTTTATGGGCCAGATACATGTAGAATATGAGGATGGTAGTTCGGAGATTATTGCTTCCGATGTTTCTTGGAAAGCCAATCAAGGACCCATTTTGGAAGCAGATATTTTAATGGGGGAAACCTACGATGCCCGATTGGAACTTAGCGGATGGGATGCGCCCGGCTATGGCGAAAATAATTGGGGATCGCCAAAACTATATCCATATCCAAAAGGGAAATTACAGGCGTATCCCAGTACCAACGTTCAGACCGTTGAACGCATAAGACCTTTAGAAATGACCGAGCCAGAACCTAACACTTTCGTGTTCGATCTTGGAAAAAATATTGCCGGTATCGCCGAATTAAAGGTCGAAGGGCCCAAGGGTACCAAAGTACAGCTTCGATTCGGCGAAATTCTAAAAAGCGATGGCAACATTCAAACCGAGAACCTTCGCGACGCTAGGGCTACCGATACTTATATTTTGAAAGGTGAGGGTCTCGAAACTTGGAAACCGAAGTTTACCTACCACGGATTTCAATACGTAGAAGTCACGGGGTTTCCGGGGCGACCCACGCGTGACGCCATAGAGGGAATCGTTTTGAGTTCAATCGAAACTGATGCCAGTACGTTCAACACGTCCAATGCTATGAACAACACTCTTTATGAAAACATAAAGACCACCCAAGGTGCGAACTTTTTTGAGGTACCGACCGATTGCCCCCAGCGCGATGAACGTTTAGGGTGGACGGGCGATGCCCAGACCTACATGCGCTCCGCAACTTACAATGCCGATGTAGCCGCATTTATGAAAAAGTTCTTGGTGGATCTTGACGATGCACAGCTATGGTTCGGGGCCTATCCGAATTTTGCGCCCTTTCCGTATTCCCGGCCCAATCAATATTCCCCCGCCTGGATGGATGCCGGTGTCATCATTCCCTATAATATGTACAAGGTCTACAACGACACCCGCATTTTGGAATATATGTATCCCGGTATGGAAAAATTCATGCAATTTCAGGAAGACGCCAGTACGGACTTTCTAAGACCGGGCGCCGGAAACAACTGGGGCGATTGGCTTGCCGTAAACGAAGAGACCAGCCATGATTTTATCGCATCTTCTTTCTACGGTTTTGATGCTAAATTGATGGCGGAGATGACCGAAGCACTGGGCAAAAACGAGGATGCAGCCATGTATCGTACCTTATTTGAAAATATTAAAGCGGCGTTTGCGGACAAGTATATTTCTTCCAATGGAAGAATTTCGGAAGATACCCAGACCTCCTATGCCTTGGCATTACATTTTGGCCTATTTCCCGAGCAACTGGCCGAAAAGGGAGCTGCCCGTTTGGCGGAAAAAATTACCGATAACGGATTTAAATTTGCTACAGGGTTTTTGGGAACCAAGCATGTGATGCTGGCCCTGTCCGAATACGGTTATAACGATGTGGCCTACAAAATCTATCAGCAGACCGAATACCCGAGTTGGGGCTACTCTGTAGAAAATGGCGCGACCTCCATTTGGGAACGCTGGAACAGTTACACCAAAAATGACGCGGAGAACTCTGATATCAACGCTCAAATGAATTCTTTCAGCCACTACGCGTTCGGTTCCGTTGCACAATGGATGTTTCAATACGCCCTCGGCATCGATTCCGAAGATTCGGGCTATCGGAATATTTTGATAAAACCATCCGTCAGTAGGGAAATGGATTTTATGGAAGGGAGTTATGAGAGTATAAACGGTACCATAGCCTCGGCTTGGAAGTGGAAGGGAAAAACCTTGGTAATGGATTTGGAAATACCGGCAAATACCCGGGCGAAAGTCTATATTCCTACCGCTGATCAAAAGCGTATCAAAGAAGGAAACACCCCCATAGCAAAAGTACCCGGAATACAGGTGCTGGAATCTACGGATACCGAAACTATAGTGCTTGTTGGCTCGGGGAGCTATTCGTTCAGTGCCAAAATGTAACTTTCAGTACACCGTTTGCAATTTTTTTTGCAGGAGAACCTCTCGTACATTTTGCGCCAATAACTAGTATCGGCACATAACGAACCAATCATAAACCGCCCAAACCATAAGTACCGTGCAGACTAAAGAAATTCCGACACGTACCAAAGGGTTTTGCGCCTTTTGAATTGTTCGGAATGAGCTCTTCGGGCGGAATGCCAATCTTTATAGGCTTTCAAGCCGCACAGAAAAGTTATTCCATGGAGACCATGGAAAATGTGACTATGGTGGGATTTCCAGCCGCCGCTATCTTTGCGGCCATAACGATTATATCTGTACTTAAATATCCAATTATGTGAAAATATTTGGAACGTATTCGCGCTGAAGGAAAAATCTATTTGTAAACTAGGTGTTCGCTCCCTAAGGAAAAGTTGAGATCGGTAATCGAATCTCTTTTCTACGTTATTGACCGTCTTTTAGAAGATCTGATTCGGTTTTTACCTGGCGCGCAAACTATCCGGCATGGCCGAAGGCACATATACTTTTCCGGAGCCCCTATCACCTTGTGGTTGGTAATGGGGGCTTGAAGCCGTACTTTCCGGCTGATACGTGCTATTACCACTTTCGGTACGCCACCAGTTTAACCATTCCTTTTCAAGGTTGTTTACGATGGTTGGGTTTTCACCGGACACATCAAGCGTTTCCAACGGGTCTTTACTATTGTCGTACAGTTCCCATCCGTTGCCATCAACCTCCAAGAGACTCCAGTCGTCTGTACGGATGGCCCGGTTATCCATAAATTGAAAATATAGCGGCGATTTTCGCTTCCAATCTTCTCCCTGTAACAAGGGTACCACTGATTCACCCGCAAAGGAAAGGCTATCGACTTCTGAGGTTTTCGCAGTGTTTATACCGGCCACTTCCAAAACAGTAGGCATGATATCGACAACATGCAAGGCTTCCGATACAATGGTATTCGACGCTGTAATGCCTTCGGGCCACCAAGCTATAGCGCCCGTCTTCACCCCACCGCCATGTTGACTGATTTTGTAGAGTCTTTTTGGGCTTACACTGGCATAGGCCCATCCTGTACCGGGTTGGTAGTTGCTTCCGATATCTCCAGGCAAGAGTCCTTTTGAAAGCATAACCGAATCCATTACCGAGAAGGAGTCCGTGCCATTGTCACTCAGGAATAAAATCAGAGTATTATTATCTTGCCCGTTAGCTTTGAGCGCGGCCATCAATTCGCCGATACCGCTGTCCATACGTTCTACCATAGCGGCGTAAACGGACATTCTCAAATCTTCCATGTCTTTTTGTTCGGGGGAAAGGGTTTCCCACGCGGGCAAATTTTCGGGGTATTCGGGCAATTGGGTATCCGCGGCCAGTAGCCCTGAATTGATCTGTCTTTTGATTCTGGCTTCCCGGGTCGCCTGCCATCCTTTGAGGTAGCTGCCGCGATAGCCCATGATATCATCCTTGGGTGCTTGTAAAGGATTGTGCGGTGCTTGGTAGCTCAGGTACAGAAAAAAAGGATTTTCCGTTTCGGTAGCTTCGTTTACGAACTCAACGGCCTTGGTACTAAAGGCGTCCGTACTGTAAAAATCATTGCCAAAATCACCAAATCTTTCGGTGTTCATCCGATAATCGGGACTGCCTTTGAAATAGGACGAATAGCCGCCCAGAAATCCGAAGAAAGAGTCAAAGCCTTTGTCGTTGGGCTCCCCGTCTAAATGCCACTTCCCGACCAATCCCGTTCGGTAGCCTTCCTTTTGCAAAACTTGCGCAAGGTTTGTACCCTTTTGGATACCAAAACCGACTTTCGGCCACCATTGTCCGGTCAACATCGAGCTTCGGGAAATGACACACATGCCGGCATTGTGCATATTGGACAGGCGGACGCCTTGGTTGGCCATTGCATCTAGGGATGGGGTGTTTATTTCGCCACCATAGCCGCCCAAATCACTATATCCGAGATCATCGGCAACAATCAGAATAATGTTGGGACGCAGGGCCGCTTCGGACTTTTTTTCTCCGCAAGCTAAAAGTAAGACGCTAACTACTAGGGAGAAAAATATGTTGTGAACTCGAAGCGAATTTGTCGATGTGAATGGGAATACAGAAGATATAGGTAGGTTTTTCATCAAGATTATGATAAGATATTTTAATGATAGGTACTTGTTTCATCTTTTTTTTCGAGATAGCTAGAAAACAAATCGACAAAAGCTGTCTTGCGCACCTCTTTTTTAGGGTTATACTTTGGGTTGATTTTGGGCCAATAGCGCTGCTCGACATTCACCGATAACCATCCCATTAATTTGCCAAAAAGTCTATCCCTTAATTCGGGTCGCTCAGAGGCCAGGTCATTTTTTTCGAAAGGGTCATTTTCGATATCGTAGAGATGCAA
>JBATUY010000007.1:0-8839 GCA_049671465.1 Pricia sp.
AATCGCCTCTGAACCAACTGAAAAGGGGAGTGGTCTTCACTTCTTTCTTATCCGGGTTGTATTCGGAAACCCGCGTTAAGTAGGCCCTCGTACCGGTATCGAACTGCTCATCAAGCCTATCGGCCTCGTAAATGGCCACAGGCGGACAATCTTTGGCGCCGCAATTCAAAGCAAAATGGATATGGTAATCGCGTTCCTCGACCCGAAGTTTGCGCTCGAATTTGTTCGGAAACCACTTTCGAATGAGTCCCCCGCCTAGCTCCCATTGTGATTTACGAATGATGCCATGCTCAATTTTGGCAAAGGAAATTTGTCTGCCCGCGATTGGAATCTGCTCTTTTTTAAAGAACTCACGCCGGTCATCGTATAACTCTGGATTTTCGGTTAGAATGACCTGAATATAGGCATTGTAGATATTGATCCAAAAAGCCAGTTTCTGGTCGTCAGTCGTTAGTCCGGCTTCCAGCGCTTCCAAAGTGGTGCCATAAAGCTGGGCCCTGATATCGTTCGTGCTTTTCCCGTCGATAATGTTTTTTAGAAATTGTTCCGAAAGGGCGTTAAAATCCTCAACGGAGACATCTGGTTTTTGGGCTTCCATACAAGACACATTGAAAAATATATAAAATAGTAGGGCGATGAACTTAAATCGTGCTGTCTTCATTAGTTTTATCTCAGGTTAGTTTCGATATTTACGGCGTATTGTCAAAAAGGTTTGGTCGCGATATCGTACGAAACCTTAACGTCAAAGTTACGTAGATAGTACAGAACGCTAACTATCTTTAATTTTGCACTCCGAGGGCACTTCTATGACGACCATCATTATTCCGGCACATAACGAAAAAGAGAACCTCAAGAAACTGCTGCCCTTGCTCAACCGACTACGTAAGGGCCACGAGGTCGAGGTGTTGGTAGCGCTATCTTGCAATAATGACGACGGTTCGCGGGCCATGCTTACCGACCATGAAATACGCGGTATATCTTGCGATACCAAAGGAAGGGCGGCACAGATGAACACGGCTGCTCGAACGGCAAAATCGGGTATATTGGTCTTTTTGCATGCAGATGTCATTCCGCCAGAAGGCTTCATACAAGATATTCAAACTACTATAGCAGCCGGATATGACGCGGGTTTTTTCTCGTACCGTTTTGATAAAAAAAGTTTTTTCTTACAAATAAACGCAGCCTTTACCGCAAAGGATGGTATTTTTACGGGAGGTGGAGACCAATGTCTTTTTATTAAAAAAGAAGCATTCGATAATCTGGGCGGTTTTGATGAACAGCAAGTACTGATGGAAGACTTTGAGTTTTTTAAAAGGATGAAGCAAAACGGGCTCAGCTATACCATTATCAAGAACGATTTGGTCGTATCGGCAAGAAAGTATGCCACCAATTCGTATGTTAGGATCAATTTGACCAACTTTCTTTTGGTCGTGCTGTTCAAATGTGGATATCCCGCAAGAAAATTAAAGGCACTGCACGACCGCCTGATAAAAATGCCCTACCAAACTAACCCATAAGCGGTCTTATGACCATGATAATCAACGGAATTCAACAAATAGGTATCGGAACTGCCGATGCCAAAGCGGTCTTCGATTGGTACAGAAAGCACCTGGGTTTTGATATTCTAGTTTTTGAGGATGTTGCTCCGGCACAGCTCATGACCCAGTATACCCATGGCGTTGTTCAAAACCGGCTCGCGCTCTTGGCCCTGAACATGGTAGGGGGAGGGGGACTGGAAATTTGGCAGTTCACCGACCGTACGCCCGAACCGCCTCAGCATCCCGTACAATTGGGAGATTTGGGCATCAATGCCATGAAAATACGATCTCGGAACATCGCAGATGTACGTGTACGGCTGATGGATTCGAATCTAGACCAGGTCACCCCGATTAAGGCGGATGCCCATTTTTTTTTCACCGACCCTTGGCAGAATTGGGTACAGGTCGTTAATGAACCCTACAAATTTACGGAGGCCAAGAGCGCTTCGGGCGGTGTTCTCGGAGCGCTTATCGGGGTTTCGAATATCGATGTATCGCTTGCATTTTATCAAAAGTTGCTCGGTTACGATATTGTGGCAAGCGATCGTACCGACCATTTCGACGATTTGAGTCAAATACCTGGAGGAAAAGATAAGTTTAGAAGAATACTGTTAAAGCATAGTAAGCGTCCCTTTGGCGGGTTTGGTGCCTTGTACGGCCCTTCGGAAATTGAACTGATTCAGGCGCTCGACCGCCGACCGACCCCTATTTTTAAGAACCGTCTTTGGGGCGATCTGGGCTACATACATCTGTGTTTCGATGTTCGGGGTATGAATGGCTTTCGTGATGCCGCTAAAAATCTAGGGCATCGCTTTACCGTAGATAGTGCCGATAGTTTTGATATGGGCGATGCGGCGGGTAGGTTCGGCTACATCGAAGATCCTGACGGCACATTGATCGAGCTGGTGGAGACCCATAAAGTACCTCTTCTCAAAAGCCTGGGCATCTATATCGACCTTAAAAAAAGACCTCCTGAAAAACCTTTGCCCAATTGGCTCGTGAAAATGATGCGGGTGCATCGGGTACGCTAATTCCACCAACAAAAAATGCAATCGAGTGCAGGAAGGGGTGTATATTTGTAAACGCTATCCAAAAACAAAACAGATAGTGCACCAAACGAATACTAAATTCTTTTGACATACGTCTCGAATGCGAATAACATCCACAAAGAACAGTTCCCTCTTTTGTATCCTCTTTTATCTCTTCGTGTGTACCGCCATAATCGCGCAGGACAGCAAATCTAAAAGGGTAGCGCCCATTGAAGAACCTTCCCATGTTTTTTACGTCATCTCGAGTGTGGGTGATATCGACGTTTCCTTGGCAGAGCAGCGGATCGAGGAAATCAATGAACATTCTAAACAAGATGGCGAGGCAACGCTTTTGATCATCGGTAATATCGTTACCGCAGAGGGATTTCCGTCCAAAAATAAAAAACAATCGGAGCCCAAAGCCCGACTTGAGAAATTGATGACGGCATGGGACGGTTTCAACGGCAACGTCATTTTGACCCCCGGAAAAAATGAATGGGTCCGTGATGCGCCTAAAAGTATCGATGAGCTCGAGTCTTTTTTACAAGACCATAGTAAGGCGAAATTTTGGCCGAACGATGGCTGTCCCCTTGAACGGGAGACCATTAACGATGAGGTCGTTTTGGAAATGGTCGACTCGCAATGGTTTCTAGAGGATTGGGACGAACACCCCTACATTAACGGCAAGTGCGAGCATAAGACCCGGGCCGAGTTCTTGGCGGAATTTAAGGACGATATTAAAGACAGTCAGGGCAAAACCGTGGTTGTCGCCGTTTATCAACCGATTATCAGTAATACCAAAACCTCGGTATTCGATAAATTTGGAGGTTTCAGGCCCGAATCTTTTGAAAATGCGGAGAACAGGTCGTTAAGGGGTCAATTAAAGACCATTGCCAGTCAGTTCGAGGATGTCATTTTCGTTTCGGGAAAAGATGCCAACCTTCAATATTTGCAGGATAATGATGTTCCACAAATTATCAGTGGTGCCCTTGGGAAAACCCAGAAGGCAAAGTCCCGTGACGAAGAGGCCTTTACAACGGAAAAAAATGGATATGCCAAACTTACAATTTTTAAAAACGGTAGTTCAAAGGTCGTTTATTACGCTTTTGGCGATGGGATTGTACCATCCCAAAAAAATGAGGCTTTCAACGAACGCTTTAGCAACGCTCAGAAAGAACTGTTCAGCAAGGATATCAAGCGCCAGCGTTTGACCGAAGCTGAGATGTCTTATCCTAAAAAAATGGAAGCCGATACCACGAGCGCTTCGATCTACACCGCAAGCGAAACGGACAAAAGCGGATTCTACAAAGCCGTTTGGGGCGACCATTATCGCAGTCTTTACAGTAAGCAAGTCGAGGCGCCCGTCTTGTATATCGATGAACTATCGAATAACGTACGGCCGATATCGGAGGGTGGCGGTACCCAATCGCGGTCACTTCGATTGATTGACGACAACGACCACGAATATACGCTTCGGGCCTTGCGAAAGAGTGCGGTGCAGTTTTTGCAGACCACTGCTATTAACGAACATTATGTCGAAGACTACTTAAAAAATACGGTTGCGGAGCGTATTCTTCTCGACTTCTATACCACTTCACATCCTTACGCTCAATTTGCAATGCCGAAGCTGTCGCAAGCGGTGGATATTCTCCACGCCAACCCAAAAGTTTTTTACGTGCCGAAACAGCAAGGCTTGAGCATATTTAGCGAAGATTACGGCGATGCTTTATTTATGCTCGAGGAGCATGTTGGTGACGAGAACAAAGATTTCGAAACCTTCGGCCGTCCCGATGACATCTTGAGTACGGCCGACCTGCGTTTGGCGTTAAGGGAATCGAAAGATGCGTTCGTTGACGAACCCAGCTACATTCGCGCTCGGCTTTTAGATCATTTGGTGGGCAATTGGGACCGTCACCAAGACCAATGGAGATGGGCAGAGTACGAGACCGCCCAGGGCAAGAAAAGATATGAACCCATACCCCGCGACTGGGATCAAACGTTTCCCAAGTACGATGGCGTCATCATCTCATTGCTAAAATTTTCTTTTCCTGTGCTCCGAAAGATGCAAAGTTACGAGGCGAACATGGGAATCATCAAGTGGTTTAACCTGTCAGGGTATCCTTTAGATAAGATGTTCATCAACACGGCCAAGTGGTCGGATTGGAAGGGCCAGGTCGAGTACCTCCAAAAAAATCTTTCTGACGAGGCGATTGATTCGGCCTTCGCCGCCCTACCGGAACAGGCGCAGGAGAGCAGTATCGCTTCGATAAAAAAAAACTTGCGCAGCAGGCGTGATAACCTAGAAGCCATAGCAAAACGGTATTATGATTACCTGACCGATTTTGAAGTGATCCGGGGTACGGAAGACAACGATGAATTTATAATAGATCGAAAACCGGGAGGGGTAACGGAAATTTCAATCCTTAAGGATTCAAAGACCGTTTTCAACCATACCTACGATGCTGAGGCGACCAAAGAAATTTGGATATACGGTCTTGATGGCGAGGATACCTTCAAAACCCGTGGGAAAGGAAAAAACCCGATCAAAATAAAGGTCTTGGGCGGTGAAGAGGACGATACCTATGACTTTGGCAACACGCGAAAAATTAAACTTTACGACTTTAAAAGTAAGGACAATACCATCACAAACCCCAAGTCGAAAAAATGGCTTACCGATGCGTATGACATTAATACCTATGACTACCAAAAGCGGAAGTATACATCGAACGTGGTTTTGCCCAGTGTCGGGTATGATGGCGACACGGGTTTTAGAATCGGACTTAAAAATCAGTTCACGACCTACGGGTTAGTCAATAATCCCTTCACTACCCAACATACCGTCGGCGCTCAATATTTTTTTGCGACCCAAGGCTTTGAACTAGGGTATACCCCTGAATTTGCCCAAATTTTTAAAGCTTGGAACCTGGGTTTTGATTTGCGATATGCGAGTCCCAATTTTACGATGAACTTTTTTGGGGAGGGTAATGGAAGCATGTATGATAGGGAGAATACGGACCGCGATTTCAATCGGGTACGCATCCGTCAGTGGTCTATTGCGCCGTATTTGAAGCATACCAATGCCGGTCATAGTCTTAGGTTTCTCACGAAACTGGAATCCAACGAAGTTTCTAACGATGACCAGCGTTTTGTAGGTCAGTTTTTCGCTGCGGACAATGACGTTTTCGACGAGCAGCGATACGTGAGCGCAGAGGCAAGTTACCGTTATGTGAATATGGATAATCCGGCTTTTCCGAGTAGGGGTATGGATTTCGATTTGACGCTCGGTTATACGAACAATCTAGAAGGGAACACCAACCGGTTCGGATACGTGAAACCCGAGCTGTCGCTACGGTACCCGCTTCACCCAAGTGGCATCGCCGTATTGGCCACAAAACTAGCCGGTCATGCCTTAGTGGGCGACGATTTTGAGTTTTATCATGCCGCCCTTCTAGGGGGCAATAACAGCCTTCGAGGCTATAGAAACGAGCGCTTTAACGGCAAGACCGCATTCTATCAAAGTACCGATCTACGGGTAGGCCTCACTAGGTTCAGAACGAACTTTATACCGATACAGATTGGGGTAAGCGCCGGTTTTGATTACGGTAGGGTCTGGACGGAGGACGGGCGATCCGAGCAATGGCATAATAATTTTGGGGGCTCTATATGGGTAAGTGGTTTTAGTGCCTTGACCGGCAATCTGGGTCTTTATCACGGCGAAGACGGCAATCGGTTTTTGTTCAGCCTTGGATTTAATTTCTAGTACTTACTGAAGAACTCCCAGACCAATTCGGCGGTGTTGATATTCCCATCCTCCCCCAATGGAAATTCATGTCCGAAATCATCCAGAAGATAATACCAGACCTCGTTACCATCAATACCGTCGGTATATTTACGGGCGACGGTATTCTGGTTGATTCGAATGGTTTCCGAAATGGCGCATTCATTAAGATCAGCCCAGAAATCCATTACAGTTTCCATATCGGGGGCACCGCCCCAGCCTCCTGCGGTAGAACGGCTTCCATCTATAGGAATGACCGGGTCCAAAGCACCGGATAACTGCAGCACGGGAGCCGGAGGTATCTCGTTTCTATTTTCCCAAGTCTTACCGCTCATCGTACCGTTAAAACTTGCGGCCGCTTTGAAAACATCCGGTCTTTCGGCAAGGAGCTCATAGCCCATGAACCCGCCGTTGGAATAGCCACTGACAAAGGTTTTTTCCGGATTTAGGCTGTATTCGGTTTGTAGATATTGGGCCAATGCCGAAAGAAATCCTACGTCATCCACGGTACTTATGCTAAGGCCCGCATTCCAATGTGTACCCTCATCGTCTGCCACCACTCCCTGAGGATAGGCGACCGCAAAACCTTCGGTATCGGCGATGGGATCCATCGCTAACCAGCCTTGAAAGTTAACAGCCTTCCCACCGCTACCGTGCAGCAGGAAAACCAGGGGAGCGTTTTTCGGCAGACTATCGGGAATGTGAAGTAGGTACTCCCGTTGAACGCCATTGAAATCAAATACGGTACAGTCTTCACAAATTCTGGGCCCGCTTGGCACTTCGGGGCTTTCGGTAGTTGGCATTTCTGTGGTGTCGTCGGTCGTATCTATCCTCTTTTCGTCTTCATCGCACGACATGCTGATAAAAAATAGCGATAGCATAAGCATGGCCGAGTAGCATGGGTTACATCGTATGTTCGATACTGAATTCATATTCTTCAATATAGACAATTCTTATTGTATGTACGGACGGCATCGGTCTTTGGTTCAATATCGTAGATAATTCCTTCGCATCTTGAGTTGCATTGGTTTGCCGTTAGGTCAGGACATATGCGCGACTAGGTTTGTAGTCCCACAAAACGAGAGAACCCCGCAAAAAATCTTTACGGGGTTCGGTTCATATGTTTTTTTCTACGAAGAGGATACTGCCCCCAAGGTATATAACTGTTCCATGGTAGGCCCTTCACTACCGCCAGCGGGTTCAAGTGTGATACCAAAAGCTTCCGATTCGTTCGGGTTGTTCAGGGTGAACACCTTGTTCGCGTCGCCTTCGAAGTCCTCGAGTAGACCAACGCTGGTAGGGGTCAACGGATCCATTTTCAACGACCATACCTGATAGACCATGCCGTCGGGGGGTTCGGGCAGTCCTTGGGCATCTATAAGTACCTTGTTCTGCTCTTTGTTCCAGTAGGCTTTGGCGTAGGAATCGGGAGAAACGTCCTGCCCGCCCAGGGGCACTACGGTTACATTTTTATCCCTTAAAGAGGTCAATAGTTGCTCGGTTTCCGACAATGAGCCGCGAGCCTCGAAAATCTGTTGCTCCAGCACCTCATTTTGTTCATTGACTATTTCAATATCCGACTTGAGCTGATTGTTCTGTACGTAGAACCAAGCTAGACCCGCACCGAAAAGTATGGCCGCGGCCCAACCGATATAATTGCTTAGGTTCGATTTGTCATCTTTCGGCAGTTGTACTACTTTGGTATCCTTCCGCTCACCGATACGTACCTTGACATCGGCAAAGCCTTTGCGATCGGTGTATTTTGGGGAGACCGCCTTGGTCAATTCAAGTATGGCCGCCTCGATGGCCGAAATTTCCTTTTTGATTTCAGGATACTGATTGGCGTTCTGATGCACCTCCAAGTTTTCCTCTTCCGTAAGCAAGCCTGCTACGTAGAGCTCCAAAATCCCTGATGCTATGTAGTTGTCTACTTCCATTCCAACGTTATATTTTCCCTTAGTTTAGAAATACAGCTTCTGTTTCTGGTCTTTACCGTGCCTAAAGGAATGTCAAGCTCAATGGAGGCCTCTTTTTGGGTATAACCCTTGAAATAGAGCATCTCAATGATTTGAAGACATTTATCCTTCAAATTCAGTACCAGTTTTTTGAGCGCGGAAGTATCGATTTGAGTTTCGTTGGGTTGATCGTTAGTATCCGCTCTGTCTAAAATACCTACGAAGAAGTCTGCGGACAGATTCTTTTGTTGGTTTTTATAGGATTTAGAGCGCACTTTATCGATGGCCGCATTTCTTGCGATATTCAGTATCCAAGTAAAGAAACGCCCTTTTGACGGGCTATAGCTGTCAGATTTGTTCCAAATTTTGGTAAAAACGTCTTGGGCGATCTCTTCGGCCAAGAATTTGTCTTTGACCACGGTATTGATTACACCGCAAATATTTTCCCAGTACATCTCATACAACTTTTCAAAAGCGATGACATCCTTTTTCTGGAAACGCATTACTAGTTCATCTAAATCCATTAATAGGGTATTGGTT
>JBATUY010000008.1:0-1950 GCA_049671465.1 Pricia sp.
GGTATGACCCTTATTATCCCTTACACTAAAAAGAAATTTTCCCTCGGTATTGGTCCGACGTTCAAAATGGTTCCGTGTCAAGGTCAAGGCTGACAAATTTCCAAGGGTCTCGTCCATTTTGAGTTTATCGGGGAACGCGATGCTGGTCAATAAAGTATTCCCATTTGAGTTCTGTATCTTGAATCGATGTCCCTTCCCGGAATGTGGCTGTATGTTTATCACGTTCAATTTTTTCAAGAAGATACGAAAATTCGGGGAACATGATTTTTGCCTGCAGAAAGACAAGAATACCTTTTGGCGGATTTTCAGTCTAGAAACTCCCTGTCAAATTGGAAAGGATTTTCTAGATTAGGATCTACCGTTACCTGCACGGCATTTGCTCCTCCTTCGATTTGAACCCGTAAAATATTTTGCTCGGGCCAGGGTCGATTCTGGAACCAAAAATGCCCATCGCCCTGCATATAAAGTATAGGTTTGTCCAATAATCGGGCGGCCGCCCTGAAGCGATCGGTGAAACCTTCAAACTTTTCGGGGCCGACTTCCGTCATATTCGCATGCGCGAACAGAACCGCGGCTTCGACACGGTCTTTTTGTAGCTCAAAGTGTTGCTCGACCCAATTGGCATCATCGGCAAGGCGCTCGTTCCACTCCGTCTGGTCATGAACGGAGCTTCCTACAATATTGAGGCCTAGAAAAAGAACGCCGTTCTCGACCCAGGCAAAATTTTCGGGCCGTTCAGCTTGGTAGTCGACGGTATGCGGAAAATCCCAATTTTTATTAAAACCCAAGAAATAGGTATTCCAAAGCGCTAAAGCATCTTCCGGGTTGTTGCAATCATTGAATTCATTATCCCCCAAGACAATAAACGTAGGCGTTTCGAATTTTCTGAGCAGTCCGTTCACTTCTTCAAACACAGCTTCATCACAAGTATCCGCCCCAGGTTTTATATCGCCGACATGCACGACAAATTCCGATTTCGAATTCGCATTGTGTTTGTCGATTAGCGTTACTAAGCCTTCCTTTTGTTCCTCGTTATAGGGTACGTCGCCGATTACCGTAAACACGGTCTGGTCAATCGTTTGAGAAGTGTCGACGGTGACCGTAGAATCAATTTGGCCCCCGGCGCCGTCGTCATCGGTCTGCATCCCCTTGTCATCTGACGAACTTGAACAGCACATCAACATTCCAATAGTGAAGAAGAGGGTCAAGACTTTAAAAATTGAACTTTTCATGAGTTTAGGTTACGCAAATTAAGGTTTGCAGATGTTGTTTAAGCTTAATCGATTTGACAAAAATAAGCTAAATCGTCTTTTGGGCAATATTCAAGCGGTATGAGTCAAGGTACAATAACGTCTTCGATTACATTAGAAGCTTAAATGTTAGGCCGTAATTGCAATCGGCCAGCTGAAACTAATTTCTAAATTATTGACATATGCCTTTTATAACGAACAAAAAATCATCAACCCCTGCAGATATCTTTTATGAAGATTATGGAAAAGGACAGCCCGTAATTTTGATTCACGGGTGGCCATTGAGCCGCAAGTCGTGGGAGCAACAGGTATGGAAAATAGTAGAAGAAGGGTTTCGATGTATTTCTTACGACCGAAGGGGATTCGGAATTTCTTCCCAACCTTGGGGCGAATACGATTATTCTACCTTAGCAAGTGACCTCAATACCATAATTGAAGGGTTGGATTTGAAAGATGCCATTATCGTAGGCTTTTCAATGGGCGGCGGAGAAGTAGTACGCTATTTGACCGACTTCGGTTCCGATAAAATAGCCAAAGCGGCATTGATCAGTTCCATAATACCATTGGTAAAAAAGAAAGATGACAATCCCGATGGTGTACCCGAAGACGCGCTAAATGGCATCAAAAATGCTTTGCAGAAGGATCGGGTCGGATTTTTAAAAGAATTCGGAAAAGGATTTTATAACTATGAGGATAATAA
>JBATUY010000009.1:0-3857 GCA_049671465.1 Pricia sp.
CTTTTTTTTCAACATTATTAAAATCTTTTTCAAAGCTGACGACACATTTAATTATGATGAAATATTCAAGTTTAAGATTTTTGTCTTAAACAACATTTTTTGTGCAAAGATTATATTGGGAAAAATTTTTTCTTGGCTATCGTAACAACTCATTACCGGGTCTAAAAGTATTGAATATACTTAGATTCCTCCGCATAATTAATCTACCTAATTTTATCAATGTTTTAGTAGTATTTGAAACTAAAATTCTATAATAGCTACATGGAAGAATAAGGTATTGAAATCGTATAGAATTGAAAATTGTAAAAATGAAGGCTACAAGAAAGGGAAGGCTACATAATGATCGACAGTGAAGCCTAAATTCTAATTATATCTAAGGTCTATAACACGACTACCATTTTGGTCTTTCAACTCGAATAGAAGTTTCTCGGAATCTCCGAACGTAAATTTTTGTAAGACCATTACGAACGAGGCTTTTTCTCCATCCTTGATAATGGCAGGTAATTTATATGCTAATAGCGGTTCCAAAATCAGTTTTTGATACGAAGCCTTTCTTCGATTGTTGCCGTTGACATTGAAAATCTTTAAATAATCGGTTTCAAAATCAATTCCGGATCTGTTTTTAATTTCCATCACGGCATATACTTCGGTCCGGTCATATATCAAATCCTTAAGGCGGATTATGAGTCCATCTTTCCGATTTTGTTTAAGCTTGTTTTTATTGTTTTCTAGCTGATAATCGCTGAATTTTTCGAAGTATTCCATACGATAGTCGACGGCAGGATTGGATGAACCGGTTCGCTGGTAAGCTACCGATAGTTTGGGAAAATCGACCTCGTCTATTGCTTCTGCCAGCGGTCTCTCCGTACCGATACGTTCTTTGGGTGGGACGAAATGGATTAGGGTATCTAATTTTTTTCGGTAGGCCAATAGATAAGAAAACACATCCCCATTCTCGGTAATGACCAAAAGATTGCTTTTACTACCCGGATTGCCCTGTAGAAGTCCTACTTGATGGGGGTTTTCCCGATTATAGCTAAAAGTAAAATCTTCCGATCCAACGACGGCCTGGCGAATGGAACCGGGAAAAAACAATCCCACGACTTGCTTTTCATTCGTATAAAGTGTTCGAGCATCTTGTGCATTTATCTGAAAAGCTATTAAAACTGGTAATATGGTAGATACAATTCTCATAGGCTAGATTTTAATATAAGTTGGTATTGATTGTAAATGGTCGCTTTTACGTTCCGGTTATTTCGCCGAAACACCTGTTTTATGCCCCCGATTTGCGGAACACCGGGAATATTGATGTCCTGTACGATATCGTCCAGCACCTCGCCAGTTGCCTCGGCCCGGACACTGTTCTTGATGTAGATTCCCTCGTTTCCGTCCATCAGGTCAAATGCCTTAAGGTCAACAGCCTTGTTGTCGATGTTGGTAATACGTATGAACACCCGGTTCGCCTTAAAACTCACAAAACCGTAGACCAATGAGTTTCGCGGGATCGAATCGCCATTGATCAATGCGTCGACGGCAAGCCGTAGTTCCAAACGCTCGTCGTTCCTTACGGTCTGTTCGCCGTTTACCTCTACCATGATAAAGGAATCCGTTCTGGCGGTCGCCGAATCGATAGGTCTTGCTTCGGACTTTCGTTCGACATCGAAGAACGCCCGGTGGGCCGTTGAAAAATCAGTTGTCCGCTGCCCGTCGTTGACCGCATCGTAACCTGTTCCGGTATTGCCGTTCCCTGAATTAGGGTCGTAAGTACCAGTAGTGTTTCCTTCCGCGTAATCGATCCTCCCTTCCCTATAAATACTGTCCACGATACGTTGCCGCTCTTTTTCCCGTAGGGACGGGTCATACAGCCCGGTCGAATCCAAAAGGGACTCATCGTAAATACTGGGAGCATTCGATTCACGTGCCTCCCTGACATCGTCAACGGCCTCCATTTTGGAACCGTATTCATTTTGCTCTTCCTTCAGTTCGGGCACATCGGGCTGTACCAGTTCGGTTTCCGTTTCGCTGTCGTCGCCCATCACGAAAACCGAGTAGCAGATGATAAACAGTGCCACCAGACCGATCAGGCCGATAAAGATGATTTTGTTCCGTTCCATTTTCATAGTGTCGTTTATTGTTGAACATTGATTTTCCTGAGCGAACTTTCGAAAAAATCGGTAATCAGCAATCCATGCGGATTGTTCGGGAAATTTCTGTCCACGGTTATCAGGTTACCGGTAGTAATCAGTTGATATCGGTCGATTACCGACCCCCTATTGATCTCGAAGACAGTCTCGGTCCGAAACGAGTTTGCATTTTTTGAAAGTGTCAGCTCTGTGGCTACGCCAATGACCTTTTGGACCAGGGAATACTGCAGCAATCGGTTATAGACCCCGTCCGCCTTTTTTTGGCGATAGGCGTTATCGACCGAGCTATCGCCCAGCCACAAGGCCTTTTCGAGATTTCGCTCATAGTTGGTCTCGTCGATACCGTAAAAGTATTTGTGGAACAGATCGAGATGGGACAATGCCTCGACCTCGATATTCTCCTTTTGGGATACCAATTTCAGGGGGATTATCGAACCGTCCGTATTGACCGCGAAGGCGCTGTTCAGCATTTTCTGGTTGAACCGTAAAACCGTGAATATCGAAAAACTGCTGGTCAGAAGGCAGGCGACGACCACGGTCAGTACGATAAACCGGTTCGTCTTTAGGACGCCATAAATGTTTTTATATGGTGCTATAATGTTTTTCATTTATCGGAGTTTAAGGCGTGAACAATCGAAACGTAAAACTGGTGGCCCGTTTGTAGAGCTTGAACTTTAAGAGGACAATGAACCCCGTACCCGCCAGTTCGATGATCGGGGCGAACAGTTCACTGCCGAAATCCGTCCCGAACAGGCTCGGCCAGAAGTTTTCCGTGACCTCCCGATAGAGCTCGTTGACGAACACGTTGACCAGGAAGAAAGCGGGCACTATCATATAGACCGCGGCATACAGCTTAAAAAAGCGATAGCCCATTTCCCTGAATTTCTCGAAGACCGCCATACTGATGACCAAGGGAAAAAAGGCCTGCATGATTCCTAACAGAAAATAGCGTTCCGCCAGGAAGAGGGGATAAATGAACAGGTCGAGCACCCATAGCAGAAGACCGAGACCCCAAGCCAGCATCCGGATACCCATGAACGGTGTAACGAGCCATTCGTACAACAGGCCCATCGCCTTCGCGGTGGCATCCAACATGCCCAGATCCTCCTCGACCTCTATTTCCTGCACCCCCAACGGCAATAATATCGGAGCGGTATCCCTGTACTGCCCCTCGATCGCCACCAAGATCGAATCGAACGCTTCCAAAACTTCCGTCGAAAAAATGACCACCAACACCACGGCGAAATTCTTTATCAGATCGGTCGGGGTAAGTCCCCAGGTCAATCCCTGTCGAGTCGCACCGCCCTCATAGTATTTTTTGAGAATGTTTATGAGGAAGAATAGCACCGCTAGGACCTTCATGCCCCCTATGGTATAGGCGGCGAAATCGCTGTCCTTGATGGTCCGGAAGACCGCATCCACGTACTCCAATCCGATCGATAAAAACATGGGGGCGGATTTAGTAGTTGGTCTCCCTGTTGTTGATCTTCTCCTGCATCTCCCTGAAGGAAATGATCATCTGGTACCTTTTGTTCTTTAGGGTAACGTCCGCAATCATTTTCTCGGAATCGTCACGGTGGCCCTCCAATATGGCCAACCGTTCCGCATCGGTCATTTTCAGGAAGTCGTTGGACAGTACCTGGTTCATAAACTCCAGGTTGCGGAGCGAACCATCGATGATGGAGTTAAAGGCATTGGAGACCGCATCTATTT
>JBATUY010000010.1:0-3881 GCA_049671465.1 Pricia sp.
ATCTAAAACAATTATCGTTTTAATACGGTTTTATACGATGCAATATGGGGTCATTATTTTGTAATAATCTGATTATAAGTACATATAGAATTGTATGCGGTCAAAGCACGAAGGATTCAAAATCCAGATTTGAAATTTAATGCCTCGGTGGCGGAATTGGTAGACGCGCCGGATTCAAAATCCGGTTCTAACGAGTGCGGGTTCGATTCCCGCCCGAGGTACGAAGAAAAAGCTTAGATGAAAATCTAGGCTTTTTTTGTGTTCAAAAGCAGCGTTTTTTTAGTTCGGGTACAACATAGGTACAACATTTCAGTATTTTCTAAGACTAAATCTATTTTAACTCTAAATACTATTATTTCGATGCAGTATAAATGAATTGACTCTTGACATAATAAGTTTTGCTGAATTGAAACCTTATTTCTTCAGAGGGGAAGTTTATTATCATACAATATAACCACAATTTAAACTCGTAAAATACTCCCATCAAAAGACTACGGCATAAAGCCGTTCGTGCCTCTCTTTTTATTCCGTTTCCTTTTGAGCCAAGATTTTATCTTCCGTTTGGTTCCTGCTTAAATATTGTTTAATCTAAAATTTAAGTATTATGACAACAAAAGAAGTTACAACAAGAAGGAGAGGTAAAGCCAATGCTACCGTTAAAAATGAATGCAAAGAGAAGTTGACACAAAAATCAATCGGACTGGAAATTCAAAATCTGAATATCAAGAAAGTCGTTCCAGACCCAATGCAACCCAGAAAGACTTTGAATGAACTATTGCTAAAAGAGCTTTCAGAAAGTATTGAAAAACACGGGGTACTTCAACCGATTACAGTTCGAAAATTGAAAAATGAATACATTATAGTAATGGGAGAACGTCGCTATCGTGCCAGTAAGTTGGCAGGTAAGAAGACTGTGCCTTGCATTGTGAGAGATTACGAAAGCAATGCTATCCTAGAAATTCAAATTATCGAAAATCTACAACGACAAGATGTTGAGACTACCGAAGAGGCAGATGCCATTGCTTATCTAAGTGAAAAGTACTCGGCTTCGGAAATTGCAAAGCGATTAGGGCGAGGCGATAATTTTATTCGTCAGCGATTAAAGTTAGCTAGACTTATCGAAGGTTTCAAACGTTTCGTTCGTAATGGCGAAATGACTATTTCATTAGGTGTCGGTGTCGCACTTTTCGAGCCGGAAGAACAACAGTTGATGTTGGAAACGATGGGCGAAGAATTTAGTGCGCATCAAATCAATAGAATGATTAAAAATCAGACCTATGATTTAAAGAAAGCACCGTTTGATGTGCAAGATTCAGCATTGGTTGCAAAAGCTGGGGCTTGTAATGTGTGCCCGTTCAATGCCGCAAATCAGGGAAACCTATTTGGGGATGGAAAGATGGTCTGCACAAAATCATCCTGTTACGAATCCAAGCAAAACGAATCGTTCTTTAACTTGATTGAGAAATCGATGAAAGAGGAAGTGCTATTGATTCCTGAAATACGCAAGTATTGGGCAGATGATGAACGTAATAGGTCGGTTATCAAACAGCTAGAAAAAAATGGTTTGAAGGTCTATCTGCTGGACGATGTTGAAATCATTGAAAAACCAATTGAGCCCACATTGGAAGCCATAAAAGAGGAATATCGAAATTACGACTACAATGAAGACGAGCTAAAAGAAGATTTTGACGAGGCTATCAAGACCTACAACGAGGAATTGGAAACATACAATTCAGCTACAGCCAATGGATTTAGAAATGGCATCGTTTTTCATCCTGAATCGTATCTACACAAAGAAGTTTTCGTGAAGCTTATTGAAAAATCCAAAGAGGAAAGCGAAGTACGTTCCGTACC
The DNA here is from genome assembly GCA_049671465.1 of Pricia sp. Taxonomy (GTDB): domain Bacteria; phylum Bacteroidota; class Bacteroidia; order Flavobacteriales; family Flavobacteriaceae; genus Pricia. The sequence continues at coordinate 1,855 of JBATUY010000010.1, forward strand.
GTTATCGAAGAGAAAAATGGACGATTGTACACCAGATGAACAAATCATAAAAATTAATGAAAGGGAAATCTGGAAGAAGCAAATCGAGAATAACCGACAGTTTGAAGAAGTAGTAACAATGATTCGAGAGGCCAAATACATTGAGACCAAGAAAACGCTTTCGGGGGATGAAATGGTCGCCTTTTCAATTTCACTCTACGAAAATAATGTGGACTACTTTAGTCAGCAAAAGTACTTTTCAGGATTATTGGGCGATACATCAAAGCTATCCAAAGTTGAAATCGTGGAAAATTTCAAGAAGAAGTTCAAAAAAGAAATTTTTCATAAGCTGATACGGTATATGCTTACCAAGCAAGTGCATTTTGGCGAAAGTAATCATACCAATAATTTAACGAATATATCATTCTACAATGCCATACAAGGATATCATAAAACCAAGATTACCGATATCGAAAAGCAATACATTGAAAAAAGGGATATACGTGAAGAACGTTTAAAAGCCAGAATAGCAGTTCTTTAAAAAAGGAAATCAAGGAATTGACAGCGTAGCTTTTGTTGTGAGAGGAAGAGTCGGCATTCGTGCTGGCTCTTCTTTTTTTTTAGATAGGTTTTTGTGGGAATTTAGTACTACAAAAGGAAGAAATAATCAATCAATAGTAGCGCAAAGGTAAACTCGTAAATACACCCATCAAAAGACTACGGCATAAAGCCGTTCGCCTACTCTCTATTTATTCCGTTTCCTTTTGAGCTGAGATTTTAGCTTCCGTTTGGGTAAGGCTACAAGTTTATAAACGGCCGTTCTGAAATTGTGGCGTTTTTAACCAAAATGTAGCAGACAGAGCTGAACTAAAAGTTGAAAAAGTAGTATTGGGTACACTTGGGGAACCGTATCGCAACGGGTTTTGAATATGATTTCTAAAATAAAAAAGGTCAATGGTTCAGTGCCTATGGGAACAAGAACTGTGAATTTGATGAAAATGGCCTGATGGACAAACGATTTGCCAGTATCAATGACCTTGTTAGTAGGGAATCTGAAAGGCGGTCGTGAAAGAACACTCTTTCCAGTAGCCAATAGAGACATTTAGTAATTCTTTACACCTAATTAAGTTTAATAAAAATGAATCCAATTAAATTTTTGTTAAAAACTTTTTTTAAACTAAACGATTGTTTAGATTTGTTCTGTAGAAATAGCAAAGTCGTATAAATGTCCAGAGCAAAAAAATACAATGAGGGGGAAGTGATCGAAAAAGCAATGCAGCTGTTTTGGCGCAATGGTTATGAGAGTACATCCATGAATATGCTCGAAAAGGAAATGGGTATCAACAAGTTCTCCATCTATGCCAGCTTTAAGAACAAGGAGGGCGTCTTTGTCGAGAGCCTTAAAATGTACAGGAAAAACGTTCATTGCATTACCAAGAAATTGAAAGAGGCATCGGCTGACCTCGATAGCGTTAAGCAATACTTTTACGATTTTTTGGATTTTTCCCAGGACGGTACAAACAAGAAAGGATGCCTTGTGGTAAATACGGTCAACGAGTTCGGGGAACGGGCAGAGCCGTCGATAAGCCTTGAGACCAAAATATTCTCCCAACATATCAAGGGACTGTTTGCCGAAAAATTAAAGGGCGACAAGAATAAGGACGAAGCAATGATTGAAAAGCAGGCCAACTATCTTTTGGCATCGGTTATGGGTCTTTCACTGGTGTCCAAGATTTTTACCGGGGCACAAATTGATGACTATATCGAAATGGTTTTTAGAAACCTTTGATTTTTTTTAAACATTATCTAAACGATTGTTTAGAATTGAAAGAGCGTTTAATTTTTTACTAATATAAATACATACAATCATGAGTACATTCAAAATTCACAATTTAGAAACGGCTCCAGAAGGGAGCAAACCACTTTTGCAAAACTCCTTGAAGAGTTTTGGTATGATTCCGAACATGCACGGTGTTCTCGCAGAGTCGCCCGGTGCGTTGGAAGCCTATCAAAGACTTCACGACCTTTTTCAGAACTCGTCCTTTACC
>JBATUY010000011.1:0-13822 GCA_049671465.1 Pricia sp.
CTGAGACCTGAGACCTGAGACCTGAGACCTGAGACCTGAGACCTGAGACAAAATAAATGGAAAATCAGAAGTCACCCTTCTTTTTTACCGACTGACTCATAAACTTATAAACTATTTTTGCATTTGATTTATCTTTTTGAGTCTGACTTTAGTATTTGATAATTAAGTAATTCCCTCCGTGATGGCAAAAAAGGCTGTTAAAAAGAAAGAGACCAAAGGTTTCTTCAAATTCATTAAATGGTTTTGGATACTATTTTCTGTGGGTATTCTTTCGGTAGTATTCCTGTTTTTATTCGCTTCTTGGGGATTTTTCGGGGAAATGCCGGAATACGAGTACCTTGAAAATCCACAGACCAATCTGGCCACCGAAATTATTTCTTCGGATGGAAAGACCTTGGGGAAATTCTATCTTGATGACAACCGCACCCCGGTGCCTTTCGACAGCCTGCCCGATAATCTGGTCAACGCCCTAATTGCCACCGAGGATGCGCGGTTTTACGAACACTCGGGCATCGATGCCTTCGGCGTCTTGCGAGCCGTTGCCTACCTGGGCAGCAAGGGCGGCGCAAGTACGATAACCCAACAATTGGCGCGTCAACTCTTCGTAGGGGTTCGTTCTAAGAACAAATTCGAGACCCTAAAGCAAAAAGCGATGGAATGGGTGTTAGCCACCCGCTTGGAAAGGCAGTACACCAAAGAGGAAATCATCGCCATGTACCTCAACCAGTATGATTTTCTCTATAATGCGGACGGCATCCGCTCGGCGGCGAAAATCTATTTTGGCAAAGAGCCCCAAGAACTGAAGACCGAAGAATCGGCGGTTTTAGTGGGAATGCTCAAAAATTCATCCTATTTCAATCCCATCCGAAGAAAGGAATTGGTCGTCAACCGCAGAAATACGGTGCTGGCACAAATGGCGAAATACGATTTCATCTCCGAAAAACAAAAAGATTCGCTCCAAATGACCAAAATGGCCATCCGTTTTAATCCAGAATCGCATAAAGAAGGGCTTGCTACATATTTTAGGATGTACCTGCAACGCTTTATGAACGGGTGGATCGCTAAAAATCCGAAACCGGCCCTAGAAGGCCAACGCGATCGCTGGAACTTATTTCTTGACGGATTGAAAATCTATACCACCGTAGATTCGCGAATGCAGGCCAATGCGGAGACGGCCGTACAAAAACACATGACCAAACTTCAGGCCGAGTTCTTTCATCAAAATACCGAGGAAAGAAACCCGACTACCCCCTTCTACGATCTAGAGAAATCGGAAATCAAGACGATCATGGAAAGGGCGATGAAGAATTCACCGCGCTGGCGCAAGATGAAGGATGAAGGAAAGTCTGAGGAAGCCATTCGCGAATCGTTCACCAAAAAAACCGAAATGACGGTATTCGATTGGACGAGCGACGGGCGGGAGAAGGATACCATCATGACCCCGATCGATTCCATTCGCTACTACAAAACATTTCTAAGGGCCGCCTTGATGTCTATGGAACCTCAGACCGGCCACGTCAAGGCCTGGGTGGGCGGTACCGACTACCGCCACTTTCAATACGACAATGTAAGCCAAGGATTGCATCAGGTAGGGTCGACATTCAAGCCCTTTGTGTATGCCGCGGCCATCGATCAATTACGTTTGTCGCCCTGTGATAAATTTCCGGACACTCAATATTGCATCGAGGCCGGAAAACATGGTAACCCCGAGTCATGGTGCCCGAAAAACGCTGTAGGCCAATATTCCGGCAACGAGCTTACCCTAAAAGAGGCCTTGGCCAACTCGGTCAATACGGTTACCGCACAATTGATAGACCGCGTAGGGCCAAGATCGGTAGTGTCCATAGTAAAAAATGTGGGGTTGACCCGACCGATTCCCGAAGTGCCCTCCATATCTTTAGGTACACCTGCCCTGAGTGTATATGAAATGGTCGGCGCTTATGGCACCTTTGCCAATCAGGGGGTGTACGTGAAACCGGTCATGGTCACCCGAATCGAAGACAAGAACGGTACCGTGCTATACGAATATGTACCGGAGACCAAAGACGTGCTGAGCAAAGAAGTTGCCTATACCATGGTAAATTTAATGGAAGGGGTAACTGAAAGTGGTTCAGGTATGCGCTTGCGACATTCGTCCCAAAAAGATAAACCGGAATACAAAGAAATCATAACAGGATATCCGTACGGTTTCACGAACCCTATCGCGGGTAAAACGGGTACGACCCAAAATCAAAGTGACGGTTGGTTTATGGGAATGGTACCGAATTTGGTGACCGGTGTATGGGTCGGTGGCGAAGATCGGGCGATACATTTTGAGACCATCAAATACGGACAGGGCGGCTCCGTGGCCCTTCCGATATGGGGACTTTATATGAAGGCCAATTACGAAAATAAAGAACTTGAAATCTCCGACGGTGAATTTCCGGAGCCGGATAATATGACCATCAACCTCGATTGCGACAAGCTCGTCGACGAGGAGCCCAAAGATACCGATGTGGAGGAGGATCTAGATGATTTGAATTTTTGATTTTGGCCATCAACATATCTTTCCGCAATGTCTTAATTATCGGATAAACGGGAAAATTTAGATAGTCCGATTCTCGATTTCTTACGACTAATTTTCTACTAAATAAATATCAAAAGCTCGTTGCTTTATCTAAAAGCAGCGGGCTTTTTTCATGAACTCGTTTAGACTTTTTGTTTGGAACCGAGAATATCGGCTTTTGAGGTCAGATGAAGTCATTTTTTTAAAGCATAGCAGGGCTACGGTTTTAAAAAATGAGGAAATATGGCCTCAAAATGTGATATTCGTAGGTAAAAGAAATAGTCTAAACGAGTTCCATATTAAAATTGTAAATTGGGATAAAACAAAAGCTTTAATTCCAACAAGTACAGACCTATGATACGAAAGACGGTAAAAAATGTTCAAGAGGCCCTAGAAGGGGTCGAAAATGGCATGACGTTTATGTTGGGCGGTTTCGGCCTTTGTGGTATTCCCGAAAACGCTATCGCCGAATTGGTGCGGTTGGGCATATCGGATATCACCTGTATCTCGAACAATGCCGGGGTCGATGATTTCGGGCTTGGTCTTTTACTGCAAAAGCATCAAATTAAAAAAATGATTGCCTCCTATGTAGGCGAAAATAAAGAATTCGAACGCCAAATGTTGAGCGGCGAAATGGAAGTGGAGCTTGTGCCCCAAGGCACGCTGGCCCAACGATGTCAAGCTGCCCAAGGCGGATTTCCCGCATTCTATACCCCCGCCGGTTATGGCACCGAAGTCGCCGAAGGTAAAGAGACCCGAGAATTCAACGGCAAAATGTACGTTTTGGAGGAAGCCTTCAAAGCCGACTTCGCCTTTGTAAAAGCTTGGAAGGGCGATGAGGCGGGCAATCTGATATTCAAGGGAACGGCCCGTAATTTTAATCCCTGTATGTGCGGTTCCGCGAAAATCACCGTCGCGGAAGTGGAAGAGCTCTTGCCGGCCGGGGAACTCGACCCCAACCAAATTCACATTCCAGGTATTTTCGTGCAGCGCATATTTGAAGGAAAGCATTATGAGAAACGGATCGAGCAGCGTACCGTACAGCAAAGAACGTAGCTTTCCTTGTTTCGTTCAAGAATTACAGCTTTAGGTAAAGATGTACCTCTTACCCACAGTATCAGGAATCGATTCTTAATTCAATAGGAGGTAGCTACAGATAAGTTTTAGTTTAAATTCAAAGATAATGTTAGATAAGAACGGAATCGCAAAACGCATCGCAAAAGAAGTCAAAGACGGCTACTACGTTAATTTGGGTATCGGCATCCCGACCTTGGTCGCCAATTTCGTACGCGACGATATCGATGTTGAATTTCAAAGTGAGAACGGTATTCTCGGCATGGGGCCTTTTCCCGTTGAGGGCGAAGAAGACGCCGATCTTATCAACGCCGGTAAACAGACCATTACCGCCTTGCCGGGCGCCTCCTTCTTTGATTCCGCCACCAGTTTTGCCATGATCAGGGGGCGCCATGTCGACCTCACCATTCTAGGCGCCATGGAAGTCGCCGAAAACGGTGATATCGCGAATTGGAAAATACCCGGAAAAATGGTCAAGGGCATGGGCGGCGCCATGGACCTGGTAGCATCCGCAGAAAATATTATTGTTGCCATGATGCACACCAATCGCGCGGGCGAATCGAAACTGTTGAGAAGATGTAGCCTGCCGCTTACCGGAGTGGGCTGCGTCACGAAAATTGTTACGAACCTTGCGGTACTCGAAGTGACGAAAAACGGATTTCTGCTCATAGAACGAGCGCCCGGGGTTACGGTGGAAGAAATTAAAAAAGCTACGGAAGGCAGGTTGGACTTCAAAGGCGAAATTCCGGAAATGGATATTTGAACAGCATTTCATCGACGAAATGAACGGTTCATATTTTTCACAACACTCTACCGCCACTTCACAACAATAGTTTTAATTTACGACGGTTCGATCGTACATTTACAGTGTTATTAATTGAAAGTCTTACCCCAAGTCAGACCTCGAACTAAACCTACAAAACTATGGAAGCCCAAATGAACCGTCCACAAGAAGAGATTCAAGTATACAAGAACGATTTTATTAGCGGAATCGTTATGTTGACCCGAAAATTATTTATGCTATAAGACCTACTTACGCACCACCTACTTATCACCCCATCTTAAAAAACGCGGACTTCCCCAAAGGCCGCTTTTTTTATGCCCGGTATCCAGCTGTTTAGATACGTATCCTATCCATTAAAAAATGGTGAAACGCCCCCCATGACGGATCTGTAGCCCCATGACGTATTATTAAAAGGATGCCTTCCTAGATTTTTCCTATTTTTAGGTCTAACTATATCCCCGATATGCCGCTTAACCTTCGACAATGCCGTTCTAACGATTTGGATAGACTTGCAGAAATTTCAAGAAAGACCTTTGTCGATGCCTTTGAAACCGACAATAATCCCGACGATTTCAAAGCTTATATCGATTCTGCTTTTAAAAAGGATAAGCTCTCGTCCGAACTCGAAAATCGCGATACTGCTTTTTACTTTGTTTTTCAAGATTCGGCTTTGGTCGGGTATCTCAAACTGAATGAAAACGACGCGCAATCCGATATCAAAGCAGAGGAAGACATTGAACTCGAGCGAATTTATGTTTTACAAGATTATCAGGGGCAGCGTATCGGAGAATGGATGCTGAACGAGGTCAAGAAAATAGCTTCGGCCAAGAAGAAACGTTTTCTTTGGTTGGGCGTTTGGGAAAACAATCGAAAAGCCATCCAATTTTATAGAAAGCATGGATTCTCAAAATTCGGGACCCACCCCTACTACGTCGGAAATGACAAGCAGACCGATTGGTTGATGCGCTTCGAGCTAAATGTCATAGGTTGAAACTTTCGCATTGCAAAAATATAAAGTAGAACTGAAAATCGGTTCCATTTTGAGCTTCCGTTCACAAAGCGCTTCACCTGAACCTTTCAACCGATTGGGTAGACAGCATGGTCTTCACGACCAACCAAAAGCGCTTCGTTTCTGGACTCAGGTGTCTATAGGCACTATCGTTTTCAAAATAAGAGCTCACCAAAAGCTTGAGATACTCTAAACGGAAATTCGGCCCAAGAAAATTCTCGTAGGCCATGCTCCAATCCTCGAATTCCCTACCATTTATATGGCCGCTGACCAGCACAACGATATCTTGATGTCTCCAGTCCTGTTTGATTTTATCGAATAACCTTTCAACTCTTGATTTTTTACCTTCCAGGTACTGAACGAACTCATTGTTATAGCTCAATAGACAGCCGGTAATTTTATGGGTGCGATTGTATTCTTTTGAAATCTCCAATAATTCCTGTATTTCGGTATTTCCGATAAGAGGATTCTGAATCGACCTGTAGATGATGCAAAACATAGCTGTACGGTTTCAATCAAAGATGAACTTATACTTTAATCACACTGGAGGAAAATTCTTAATTTTTAGGAGGAACTTATTACAACGATTTAATAGTATTTGTTTAGGCTTTCGAAGATAAGAAAATATACTTAAAAAAGGATTTTTCAAACATATCTATTCGTAGCGTATTGAAATAAAAGCGATTATACTTCAATTAAAAACTCATTTTTGCAGTAAGAATACCTTGATACGTTAAACATTTTTATAATTGGTGCTGTAAGGTGTGCGTTATCAAAGCTTACATAAAATCTCCGAGGCTATTTCTAAAGTCTCCCGTTTTTTTGCGAAACAAAAGCGCAGTACCTTGTCGTCGCGGCTGTTGACATTGAAAGAAGATATGGGTATACTGGCCAGCTTGTGATCAAGAATCAAGCGCTCGGCGAGATGCTCATCGGCTTCATCGGTGATTTCCGTATAATCCAACAACTGAAAATAGGTGCCCTGGGATGGGGTGAACCTAAATTTCGAATCTTTTAATCCGTCTAGAAAAAAATCACGCTTTTGTTGGTAAAAGGCATTGAGCGCTAGATAGTGCTTCTCGTTCTTGAGATACTCGGCCAAGGCACGTTGAACGGGATGGTCGACACAGAATACCGCGAATTGGTGTACTTGACGAAATTCATGCATCAATGCCTCGGGTGCGGCACAGTAACCTACTTTCCATCCGGTCACATGAAAGGTCTTTCCGAACGATGCACAGACGAAACTTCGGGATGCCAGATCGTCGAAGCGGGAGACGCTTTGGTGTTCCTCGCCATCGAAAACGATGTGTTCGTAGACCTCGTCGCTGATAAGAATGATGTTGGTCGGTCTCAGAATTTCCTGCAATTGCAGCATATCATCCTTTGAAAAAATACGCCCACTGGGGTTGTGCGGCGTATTGATGATGACCATTCGGGTCTTTTCGGTCATTTTGGACTTAAAAGCGGCCCAGTCCACCTGATATCCATCGGCATGTAATTGCAGCGGAATGGGTATGCCCCCATTGATTGTTATGGCCGGTTCGTAACAATCGTATGCCGGTTTCAACACGATGACCTCATCGCCCGGATGCACAAATGCCGTCATCGCGGTGTAGATGGCCTGGGTGGCTCCGACGGTCACCGTAATTTCTTTTTCAGGATGGTATTTTCTTCGGTGGAGCGCTTCGATTTTCTGGGCAATTACCTCCCGAAGGCCGTAATAGCCTGGCATGGCGGCATATTGGTTATAGCCCTCATGCATGGCCTTTGTCACAAGCCCCATCAGGTTTTCGTCCGCCTCAAAGTTCGGGAAGCCTTGCGATAGGTCGATGGCATTGTGCTTGCGGGCCAAATTGCCTACGGTCGTAAAAATCGTAGTCTTGACGTTAGGAAGCTTTGAGGATATTGCTTTGAGGGAAATTGGCATTTTGCTGGTTTTTAATCCGAAGACGAATTCTAAAGCTACAAAATTAATGGATTGCGCAGTGCGTCAACTCTCCGAACAATCCCTTATATTTAGCTACACAAAAAATAGATGGTATGCCCACGTATAGAATTATCCCGATACTATTGATGACCTTGATCACCTACGGCTCCGCTTTTTCGCAAAAATCGAAAACCACGGCCAAACTAAAAGCGCTGATCATTGACGGACAGAACAACCACGAACAATGGCCAAAACTGACCTACATTTTAAAACAGGAAATGGAGGCAACAGGACTTTTCTCTGTGGATGTCGCCCGTTCGGCCTACACTTGGAAAGGGGATGAATTTTTAGGGGAATTCGCTATTGAGGGACTTCCAAAAACCAATGCCATGGAAGAGCCAAAGGCCGACCCCGATTTTAGTCCCAATTTCTCTAAGTACGACGTGGTCATCAATAACTTTGGATGGAACGCTGCCCCTTGGTCCGAAAAAACCCAAAGGAAGCTTGAAAAATACATGAAAAAAGGCGGTGGTCTCGTAGTCTTTCACGCCGCGAACAATGCCTTCCCCGAATGGGAGGCCTACAATCAAATGATCGGTCTGGGCGGATGGGGCGACCGCACGGAAAAGGACGGTCCGTACGTATATTATGATGATGGTGGCGAACTAATACGTGATAACACACCCGGAAAAGCAGGCGCCCACGGTCCGCAGAGTGAATACCAAATTCAAGTCAGACATGACGAGCATCCGATTACCAAAGGTATGCCGACCCTCTGGATGCATACCAAAGATGAATTGTACAACCGGCTAAGGGGCCCGGCCCAAAACATGGAAATTCTTGCGACGGCCTATTCCGACCCGGAGAATCAAGGTACGGGGCGCCACGAACCCGCATTGATGACCCTGACCTATGGAAAAGGACGCATTTTTCATAACATTATGGGCCATGCCGATTATTCCGTATTGGGCGTTGGCTTCCTGACCTCAATGCTAAGGGGCGCCGAATGGGCGGCAACCGGAGAGGTAAGCCAAGACCTTCCCGATGATTTTCCGACCGCGGACGAATCAAGCTCTCGGAAACTCGAAAAGAATTAAAACGATATCAAGAAGCGATGCGCGATATATTCGGCATTTGAATTACATCTATGATTAAAGATGTTCGAGCAGCGACACCCTTGGGTTTTTCTTGAGCTTTTTAAATGACCTATCCTATTTGACATATGGAATTATCCCTGAGTATTCCCGCCCTTCTATTTCCTGCTATTTCATTGACCATGCTGGCGTACAACGCAAGGTATTTGGCCATTGCGGCCTTGATTCGACAACTGCACCAAAAATATCAGGAGACGGAATCCGATGCCGTGGCACTTCAGGTTCGGCAATTAAGAAAACGGCTATCCATCATCAAGAATATGCAGGCGACCGCCATTTTCAGCTTTTTGCTTGCGGTCATAACCATGTCATTGATTTATTTGGAATTCCGCTTTTGGGCGAACCTCATTTTTGGCATCAGCCTCTTCGCCCTTATGGTATCGTTGGTGCTATCCCTTATCGAGGTACAACTTTCGACCCGTTCACTTTCTATACAGTTGCGCGATATGGAAAAATGATTTTTGCTAGCAGCCTATCACGCCTTTTCAGCAGCAGTTTGGCTTTCTACAGATATCCTTGATTGAGCGGGCGATTATGGATGAAGACCGTATCTTTGCCGAAAACCTGATGTATGCAGCCCAAAACCCCAAGCGAATCCCGTACCACAATGACCGATATGGTGCTTCCGAGCGAGACCAACCCGATCAATAATCTGTTCGGCGGTGAACTGTTGGCCCGTATGGACCGTGCCGCAAGTATTGCCGCCCGACGCCACAGTCGCCGGATTACGGTAACCGCCTCGGTCAACCATGTGGCCTTCAACCAAGCGGTACCCCTAGGTAGCGTGCTTACGGTCGATGCCTCTGTTTCGCGTGCGTTTAAAACCTCGATGGAAGTTTATATCGATGTTTGGATGGAAGACCGCTTCAGCGGTGAACGCTCCAAGGCAAACGAGGCCATATACACCTTTGTGGCCGTCGACGAAACGGGAAAGCCCACCGAAGTACCACCCTTGGCGCCGGAGACCGACCAAGAGAAAGAACGTTATGAAGGCGCCCTTCGAAGAAAGCAATTGAGCTTGGTACTCGCCGGCAAGATGAAACCGGACGAGGCCACGGAGCTGAAGGCACTATTTACGGCATCGGCCCCCTAAGCTCAAATATATCGGCATTTATTGGTCTACTAACATGCTGAATCAACGACCTCGGCACAAGCCCTATGGTGTTCCAAAAAAATTGTTCAATCTCGAACAGGATACCGGGGTACAGGGCCTTCAGGGATTTAATCGAGCTTATCGCAATTGGTAGGACCGCTATCCTTTTCATTGATTAATATAAAAAACCAACCCCGTCGAAAAATAAAGTATGCTGGCATTCTTGAAAAACTTTTCCAGTTCCGGAGCGGTTTGCGTTGCTAAAAAATCTTTGGAAAACTGAACACCGAGATTCGCACCGACGACCCTCGAAAATCTATAGTTGGCGTAAAGGTTCGCCATGGCAGAGAAGCCGTCGTCGTGAAAACGGATATCCGGGCCATGGTTGAAAAAAACGGTATACCCAATACCGAGGCCCGCTTCAAGGCCAAAGTCAGATTCCCTCGGCAGTAGCGCATATCCTCCTGTGACGTAATTATGCCAAATATTGGTCCGCTCAAAATCACCGACTGCTGTGGCATCTATCACCTCCGCCTTGAAGAAGTTACCATGAATTCCCAGAAATATCCGATTGGGGAAAAACACGCGGGCTTCCCCCAAGAACCCGGCTTTCAACTCATAGGCCTGAGCTAAAAAATTATCACCTAGCGCTAAAGGAACCGCGAAGCCCGGTTTGAGCTGAACATAGACTTTTTCTTGTTTCTCTTCATCGTTCTGTGCTGAAATGATTGAAGAAAAGCTAAAGAAAATCAAAGTAATCGCCAGGAATCGTTTAAAATTCAAAGACATAGCCGCCATTTTCAGGATTGTACAGCAAATCGACTTCAATGGATTCAGATGCATTTCCATCCATAAAGTTGTACTCGAAAAATAAAGTGTCTCTAGCTATAACGTTACTCAAATTAATCATCGTATCCTTCTGGGCCGGGGATAGCGTTCCAAAATCACCATAAAAATTGAAGTCGACAGTAGTATCCTCAAAAACATTCTGTGAGAAATCGAGCATCCTGTCAGGATTTTTATACCGATATTGAAATACGAGGGTATCGAGAAGGTTATCAATCCTTCTTATTTCTAACGGGGCGGTAGTTTTTTTACCGATGGCAAATGGCGGAATTGTGTAGGTCACATCATTTTCTTTCAGGAGATTGAAGCCCCGAATCGTATAGGACCCTAAATCTGATCTGTAGCCTTCCTGAAAATCGGTATTTATATTAAGTTGTAAATATGACTTGTTTTCCGGCGATAGCGCAACCACATCAAAAGTGCCGTCAGCAGCAGTTTCGCCCACTCCTATCCGTTCCGTCAAGTTCAAAAATCCGTTCCCGTTCGATGCATACACCTCAACCGGAAGGTTGGGAAAAGGACTCTGTAAACCATCACTTACATCCCCTTTTAACAAAAGCCGAGAATTGTCTTCAATATCTATTTGACAGCTACTGAAAGTCAAGGCGAACAGCATTACAATGCGGAATTTCATTGCGTATTTTTCAAGCTAATGTACACGAAAAATCAAATCGCCGAACAAAGGCCCAAAAATAATTTTATCCTTTCAAATCACTGTATTTTATACCCTTACGGGTTATCCGCAGAGACAAATTATCTAAATCATGGTAGTCTTTGGCTCCATACTCTTGAAGTAGCTGCGCAACTGCGACATAAAGCGATATTTTCTGGCACTTGGGGCGTTTTCGACCATGAGCGTTCGCACCCCGATATAAGCGCTCATTAGATATACGGCCACACCTTCACTGTCGACGTGTCGATCGATATACCCGTTAAATTTTCCGCGCTGAATGGCGGTCACCAGGTTGACTTCCCAAATTTTCAGGATGTCGTTCAGGTGCTTCATGATATTCTCGTTTCTGCCATTGAACTCGTTTATAAAATTGCTGAGCACGAAGCCGAAATCGAGTTCATTATGCACTGCGGTTTCCAAGGCGTCTTCAAAACATTGCACGATCAGATCGAGCGTATTCTCATGGCCCTCTATGGGCTCGATCAGCATACTATACATTTTACGTACCAAAAGGTTTTCGATAATCTGCACGAAGAAATCCTCTTTTGAATCGAAATGGTAATAAAAGGCGCCTTTCGAAAGCGAGAGTTCCTTTAGAATATCATCGACACTGGTATTGTAATAACCGTTTTTGTAGAACAGTTCAAGTCCGGTCACTTGCATACGTTGCCGAGTGGCCATGCGTTTAAGGCTTTTTTCCATGATAAGGGTGCTTTGGGTTAAACAAACTAAGTGGTCTGATATCTAAAACCTTCAGATGTGCGCTTTATTAAAAAGGATGGATAGGAGACGGATTTTTTCGCTGTATGGTATAAAATGGATAGGATAGCGTATCGAATCGAAGGTACACCAACCGGATAGTCAGTAGTTAGGACATTCAATTACAGGATAAATGCGAGGCACTACGATGCCGACCCGATTTCTCCGGTGAATTCCTGAAAATTTCAACTAGATATTTGCCCTTTTCAATGATTAGGATGCTATACAAATACAATACCTATGGGGTAATAGGATATGTGATATCTAAACATTCCCAATTTCTTTGTCAAAAGCTAGAGGACCGTCTAGGCCTAATTGAACCATCCATGCTTTGCCGCGCCCTTGTTGTAGAAATACAGAAAAATGGAAATCGCGATAACGACGAGAGGCATGATAACCGAGGTTGTTCCCAATACCTCGATGGCACCCGTTCCCAGTAGCCAATAGCCTTGGGCGACCAGTACCGTCAATAGCGAGATACCGAAAAGGGCAACTGTCATCTTTTTACGAAGCAACATGGTGATGGACCCCAAAAGGCCCGAAAAGACGGCAATGGCAAAAATTACCGTATACCATGTGGGTATGCCTCGATACAGATCGGCCTCAACCTGAGGTAAACTTTCTACCATGGCATCGAGATTAAAAGTCGCCAAATAAAATTGGAATACCCCCATGAGATTCCATAAGAATGCCAGAACGCTAATGACCCAAAAGCTCTTGGGCGGTTTTACAAGTGAAGTCATAATATATTGGTTTTAAAGGTTGTACCCTATAAATGTATGAATTTTTATGGTTCTGGCCCCTATAATAAGACAGACCCCGTTCTTTCTTCAAACAGAACTACTATCTTTAAAACATGAAATAGTTACTTTCGAAAGAAACAGTGCGATGTTCACGCATCGGATGGTAAAAGCGCTTCTACCTGACACTAGAGCACCGAATTATTAAGGCAAACATGTATCAATCAGCTTCGTTATGAAAAAAATCTTAAGAAAATTTGTGCCCGTAATCGCTCTTTTCACCGTGCTAGTTTTTCTTAGTTGCAAAAACACGGCCGAAGAGTATACGATTGTAGGCCATTATGAGTCCGTCGGTGACACCGAAAACCAAAAGATTACCTACCATATCACCCATGTAAAGGAAAATATCTATGGTATTAAAGTAGATGCCGCTTTCGATGGTACCGAAACCCAGACCGATTATTTGGAAGGCTCCTTTAATCCGAAAGAGCGGATATTGACCACGAAGCGATCGAACGTGGTACTCAATTACCAATTTTCATCGGATTATAATACGGTAGGGCTGATCGGGGATGAAAACGACATCAAACTGAAACGGAAAAATTGAAAAACTAGGTGGATGTTCGCGGCACCTCAGCAAATTAAATTGTAAGAAAAAGCAACTAATTTTAAATTGCCATGTAAGGTTACCTTCTTCTTCGCTACCTTGCATCCAAAAAATTAAGTTTTGGTTGTGTCTTACGACCAATGTATTCGAATGGGGCAAAGAAACACCGATACCGCCGTACTGATCTTTTCGCTTTCCGCCAGACGGGAAGCCGAGAGAAAAAGGGTGTTCGGTCGCGGCAAAAAACAGAGTGCCAGCGAATTTTTCGATATTCTTATCGGTCGCACCAAAAAATTGGCAGCGGCCAGCGGGGCCGATGTTTTTTTTATCGATGAAGACCGGCAACAAGGCCATACTTTCGGAGAACGCTACGCCAATGCTTTTCAAGAAGTTTTTGATAAAGGCTATACCAACGTGGTCTCCATCGGCAACGACGCCCCGGACCTTACCGCGGAAACGTTGCGCAAGGCCATCGACGAAATACAGCACAACGACCTAGTTGTGGGGCCATCGACCGATGGCGGTGTTTACTTGCTAGGGCTCAACCGTTCCATTTTTAATACCGATGAGTTTTTAAAGCTGCCTTGGCTGAAAGATTCCCTTTATGA
>JBATUY010000012.1:0-13853 GCA_049671465.1 Pricia sp.
TTCGCGGTGGAAACAAAAAAAGTGCCCTGATACATCAGGACACTTTTCTCAACCAAACAACCTAAACAATACTCACTTAAATTCATTGAAGCGTTAAGGGTCTACGCCAACTTACGCACTCCCCTTACGATAGCTCGATCATCCTTTTTGCCTTCGGCAGGGCTTCCTCTTTTTTAGGAAATACAAATCTCAAAAGGCCATTTTCGTACTTTGCAACGATCTTATCGTTATCGATAGTTTCCGGCAAAGCAAAAGCTCTTTTAAAAGCGGAAAACTTAAATTCCCTTCTGGTATACTTTGCGGAATCCTTCTCATCGTTCTGCTTGGCTTCAGCGGAAACCGTCAGCACATCAACATCTACAACAATACTAAAATCCGATTTCTCCCTTCCGGGAACCATCAGTTCCAATTCGAATTCTTTCTCACCTTCCTTAATATTCACAGCGGGTACCACACCCATGGTATTCTCCATACCCCCGAACCAGTCCGGCTTTAAAATCTCGTTCATTACGAATGGAAAATGCAAACTATTTCTTTTGACAGTATTCATAATATATATCTTTTTAGTTAAACGTCAATTTCAGCAAGGCTAAGTCAAACTATATACCAACATAGCATAAATGCCATAATGGCATTTTCATAATTGCGATACATGACTTTTTGGCACTTATTTTACTGTGCTTTACTTCCAAGAGGCAGAATCGTCTACAATTCGACCTGAATACTTCGATGGTAAGGCCCTCAACATCCCATTCATCAAATAATCCATTCAAGGTGTTCGTCTTTCCTTTTCGATGGCGTATAAAACCTTAATTTTACCAAAAACAAAAACCATGTTCAGCAAGGGACAAATCACTTTCGCAATTCTTTTTGCCATTAGCTTTATCATTATCATTGTATTCAGTTATAAAAAGGATGCCCTACTACATCTGAAAAACTACAAGGGCGTAAGGTGGATAGCCCTGGCCTTTCTAGCTTTTATCTTATCCCTTTTCTTTATCAAGTATGTATTGAAGAATTAATTTCAGTATTGCGTAAAAAAAAAGAGTTATAGCGACAACAAAAATCACTTTTGTATCGTATATCATACCAAACAACGTATTTTTGCGTTGTTAAACTATATTAAAAGGGGCAATTCATGTTAAGTTTTTTCACAATACTGCTGATTTTGGTGGGGGCAAACGTACTCTTCATGGCATTCAGCCTATCCGGAATATCCAATACGGATAAAAAATCCGAAGCGAATCCGGCTGAATCCGGTGTTTCTATCACCCGTATCAAAAAGAGCCTGAAGACCAAATTCAAGAAGGCGGCTTAATTTCATAATGTACACCGATGAAATCATGGCTTCTCGTTTTTATCGGGGGCGGAATCGGTAGTGTTTTGAGATATTTCATTTCAAAGAACCTCAACCCCTATTTCGCGCATTTTTATTTAGGCACGTTTTTAGTCAATATCTTGGGCTGCTTGCTTATTGGTATAATATTGGGACTTTCAATGAAGGGAAACTTCCTTACCCAGAATCAAACCCTCGTTCTCGCCACCGGTTTTTGTGGAGGCTTTACCACCTTTTCCACTTTCGCCTTCGAAAAGCATTCGCTGTTATCAGCGGGCGAGCTTTTCCATTTTTCCTTTTACTTGATAGCCAGTATCACCGTAGGCATCGCCGCCGTTGCGCTGGGACTTTGGTTTGCCAAAATGGCCTAAACCCACCTTTACAGGATTGCTGGCACAAACACATCTTGCACGAACAGCAACCACAGATTTCGGTATGCCCTTCCAAATTCTATTCTTCTTCCATTCTTTCTTCAAGTCTCTATCCCGTTTTTAAAATCAGAAAATTCTGTGGATTTCCACAACTAATCCCTACGCCAAATCGCAGAGTTTCAATTTCTTAAGCCCTAAACACCTTGCTACTTTTTATCCAAAAAACACGCACCCCCTTAAAATAGCATAGTCAATATCCTATTTTATGCTTTTAATTATGTTTAACCCCAAAATTTTAGGGGTATAAATTATCATACCCGTAAAAATACGTTCAAGACCCTTACTTTTTTGGGGGTTAAATTTTTATTAACATATATTTGGCATGTTAACATTAAAACATACAAATGAAACAAGTCGAGGCAATTATTAGAAAATCCAAGTTCGATGAGGTCAAAAAAGCGCTTCATCAGATCGAGGTCAACTTCTTTACGTATTGGGACGTGACGGGAGTTGGGAATGAAAAACAGGGGCACGTTTACAGGGGCATATCTTACAGCACCAGTGACATACAAAGAAGGTACCTATCTATTGTAGTCTCCGATGATTTTGTTCAAAAAACGGTGGATACCCTCCTAGAAGTGGCCTCTACGGGCAACGTAGGTGACGGTAAAATCTTCGTCACCGAAGTAATCGAGGCCTATAGAATCCGAACCAAGGAATCGGGACAGGCAGGCATCAACTAAAACCGAATTCGGACGGATGCTACTTCTATCCGTCCCCAACTAAACTTAAAATTTAAAAATATGGACGCAGGATTATTTACGGCAAATAACGTTTGGATGATGTTGGCTACCGCTTTGGTATTCTTCATGCATACCGGATTCGCCTTTTTGGAAATCGGGCTGACCCGACAAAAAAATACGATCAACATTTTATTCAAAAATATATTTATTATCACGGCAGGACTGCTGCTCTATTACGCTTGGGGCTTTAATATGATGTATCCCGATTTCGAGGAAGGCTCATCGGGCATTTTCCAATTTTCTATGGATAGCTTCGGTATCGCCCCTCCCGAAAACGGAATGACCCCCGAATACGCCGATGGCGGATACACCTGGTGGACCGACTTCCTCTTCCAGGGCATGTTCGCCGCAACAGCCGCGACCATCGTATCCGGTGCCGTCGCCGAGCGTGTTAAAATCGGTGCCTTTATGATATTCGTCATCTTTTACGTTGGCTTGGTGTATCCTATAGTAGGTGCTTGGAAATGGGGTGGTGGTTTCTTGGATGCCTGGGGCTTCTATGATTTCGCAGGTTCTACCTTGGTACATTCCGTCGGTGGATGGGCCGCACTGGTGGCCATCGCACTTTTAGGCTCGCGTATCGGTAAATTCGGTGATGATGGAAAACCTAAAGCGATTCCCGGTCATAGTATTCCTATGGCTACCGCGGGGGTTCTTATTCTTTGGTTAGGATGGTTCGGCTTTAACGGTGGATCGGTTTTATCTGCAAACCCCGAATTGACCTCCCTAGTGTTGGTCACTACGAGTTTGGCCGCTGCGGCCGGTGGTATCGGAGCTGTTTTGTTGAATACCATCATGTATAAAAACTTGGACCTTACCATGTTTCTCAACGGTATTTTAGGAGGATTGGTAGGTATCACCGCCGGAGCGGACCTGATGTCTCCCAACGAAGCCATCGTTATCGGCTTTTTGGCCGGTATTCTTATCGTACTCGGTGTAGCCTTTATCGACAAATTGAGATTGGATGATCCCGTAGGTGCCGTTACCGTTCACTTGATATGTGGTATCTGGGGTACGTTGGCCGTAGGTTTATTCGGCTCTAAGGCCGGTGGCGGTCAGTTCTTGACCCAACTTTACGGTGTCTTGATCGTCGGTGTCTTCTGCGTCGTATGCTCCTTAATCATTTTAGGCGCCCTGAAAGCGATAATGGGATTACGGGTCTCCAAGGAAGAAGAAGTCGAAGGTCTCGATATTCACGAGCACGGCATGGATGCCTATCCGGATTTTACCAACGATTAAATTATAGTATAAAAGACGAACGGAGCGTTTTGCAGAACGCTCCGTTCTATAACCCTTTCAGATTTCAATTTGCCTGCCGACAAGGCAGGTCACTCAAAAACAATCATCCGCCCAAAGGTGGATACATTAAATCAAAAACTATGAAAGCGATTACTGATACAAAATACATAAAAAATCTTTTTTTACTAGGATTAATGCTTGTTTCGACCTCCGCGATTTTTGCGCAGGAAGAAGACGAAGATACGAAACCGAAATTCTCTATCAGCGGTTCAATAGATGCCTACTATAGGGCAAATTTGAACGGGGATAACAGTGCCGATGAAGATACAGGGGTTCCTAACGCCGCCCCGGGTTCTTCGTTCGCCAACTTGCCCGGATTTGCTTTGGGCATGGCCAACCTAGTCGTAGGCTATGAAGGCGAAAAAACAGGGTTTGTAGCCGATCTTGTTTTTGGGCCACGAGGTACGGATGCTATCTTTAATTCTCCGATTTATTCAGCCCCGGGTAATATTGTCAATCAACTTTATGGGTATTGGAACGTGTCTGAAAACGTAACACTTACTTTAGGTAACTTCAATACGTTTTTAGGCTATGAAGTTATTTCTCCGGTTGCCAATTTCAACTACAGTACCTCTTATCTATTTTCTTGGGGACCTTTTAGCCATACCGGTCTGAAAGCGGATTTCACCTTATCGGAAGATTTCAGCATGATGCTGGCGGTGATGAATCCGACGGATGTCACGGAACTCAATTTGACGGGTAAGTATGCATACGGTGCGCAATTAGGATATAGCGGTCAGTATCTCAATTTACTGATTGACAATGGCTCTTATGAAATAGACTATACCGGAGGATTCGATTTATCGGATTCCTTTTTCTTAGGAATCAACGCGGCTTACTTTGACGGAGACGAAGGCATAGGGAATTTCGCAGGTGCT
Organism: Pricia sp.; assembly: GCA_049671465.1. Lineage (GTDB taxonomy): Bacteria > Bacteroidota > Bacteroidia > Flavobacteriales > Flavobacteriaceae > Pricia. Next base: position 4,688 of record JBATUY010000012.1, read on the forward strand.
GCGCTTTATCCACAATATGCCACCTCTGAGAATTTCACTATCGGTTTACGTGGAGAGTATTTTACGGAAACTGATGGATTTGGAGCCATTGGTGGTGCCGATGTAGATGGTGATGCCGGTGTATTTGCCGTAACTCTGACAGGAAGTGCGACGATAGGTGGTTTAATCATAAAACCGGAATTGCGTTTGGATAGTGCATCCGAGGAATCCGTAAATTTTCTGGATAGCGATTTGATGCCTCAAAAAAGTCTTTCATCCTTCGTGTTAGCCGCCATCTACTCTTTCTAAATAAAATTAACTTTAAGTGTTTAACAACGAAAGACCCCGTCAGCCCAACGCTGAACGGGGTCTTTTATTCTCCGGAAGGCTCGAAAGCCTTTACCCCTGCCCTGACTTCGGTATCCAATGCGTTCACAGCGGGTACAATCGGACATGAATATTTCTTGTTATACGCACAGTACGGGTTATACGCCTTATTAAAATCAATTTGGATGACATCGCTATCGGGAATACGAAGGTCGATGTACCGACCTCCGGCATACGTCTCCTTGTCGTTGGTATCGTCCGTAAACGGCAGAAAAAGATAATCGCGAAATTCCTCTTGCTGCATCAATTCCTGATTTTGGTACACCTCCAGTTGCCGCTTTTTTCCGTTGAGCTCAAAATGGACAATGCCGTAAACGACCTCTTTGGACTTTCTATCGGTTGTCGTGGGCATCAAAAAAGGAAGGGATTCTGGGGTGCGAACGAATCTAGCTTCGACGATGTAGGTAGTATCGGGAGCAAAAAACTCCAGGCTCTCGAAATTCTTACGGTAACGGTCCGGCAAGGGTGATTCTTCGGGATCTTTAAACTCTTCGTTCAGCGCTTTCTGAAAGCTAAGGATGTCGGCCAAAGCATCTGTCGGCGCTACGATAGTTTCATCTTTTATGGCATCGTGGTACTTCTTCTTCTCTTTGCAAGCAGCGGAAAGTAAAATCGAAATGAAAAGAAGGTATACGGATTGTCGCATCATCTAATTATCTTTTTTGGACATTACAAATTTTCTGGACATAGATAACGTACCGAACGCGAATTACTCACCGTCGTACCGGGCCTCTTTCAAATACTTGGCGACAATCGCATTGAACTCCGGGGTAAGGCGCAACAGGGCAGTATCCTCTAAGGCATAGAGTTTCGCCCGGTCGGTGTATCCATTCTTGAGCAGCTCCTCCAGATAAAAAAGAGCAGTACTGGTGTCGTTGACTTTGGCATTATAGGATATGATGTTCAGGTAACTTTCGTAGGCCTTGGGGTTGATGACGGTCTTTAACATCCAAAGAAAATTCAGGGCCTCCCCGTCTAGCGGTTCATTAGCCTCTATAATATCGATATTATCGTCGACAAGGGCATTAATGTAGCCTTCCAGGCGTTTGCCCATCTGCTGTTGCAGCACATCGGGATTCTTTTTGAACTTTTCGAGCTCCTCCATTTGATAGCTCCACCAGCCAAGGTTGTTATAGTTGTAAGTGATGATATCCTCCTCGAGATAGTAATTATAATCCTCTCTGATTAGCGTCTCCTTAAAGAATAGGGCCGTTTGGTTTCGGCTTCGCGTTCTAAAGATTTTACTGCGCTTAAGTGTTTTTTGACTCGTCTTTATGGAATCGGTATCGCGGAAAGGGCTGTAGATTTCCCGCATCTCGTCAAGCAAGTTGTTGGCCAACAACGGTTTATTTGCGGTGAAGAGGATGTTGACGGCGGTCAGGCCTTCGTTGTACTTTGCGTTGACGAAAGTGCTGTCCCTTTGAATACGACCCTTGGCCATCGCCGCCAAGGTAAATATCTCCATCGCATCGCCTAGGTGTTCCGAATCGGGCCATTCATGACCGCCCTCAAAAACCAAAAGCTGATTGGGAAATTTCATGCGGTTCAAAATTTCTTTAACTTCCAACATGTCAGGATAGGCATAATCCGCGTTTCCGACGATACCTATAAGATGAAAAGGGTTTTTCGAGGTCAAGACTTCGACATTGGCCACGGAGGCCCCGCAGACCAACACGCCTTGAATCCCCTTTATAAAAGTAGGTATCAAGGTCGAAAAACGGCCGCCCCCTGAAAATCCACCTACGTAAATCCGATTTTTATGGATGGGCAGTAAAGCCGTTACCGCGTTCAACATGCGATTAGCGATCAAGATATTGTTCGCAATGGGCAAGGTGTCACGTAGGTCGTTCGAGGCCGCTAAAATATAACCCTGCTCCTCCGCGGCCGCGGCAACAAGATTCAATGCCTGCTTGCCTTGGCCTTGCATATCGAAAATAAAAAGCACCGGCCAGGTACCGGAAACCTCGAATCTTTTGGGCAGATATAACGAAAAAGTTTCGGGAAGGGAATCATTTACGGAGACGGGAAGGGAGTCTATAACAATCCCCTTTTTTAAGGTCATTTGTTGCGCTGAACAGGTCATCGCTATACCAAATGCCAGTACGGTCAATAGTTGCTTCATAGTCCTTTTGTAATCAAAAATCTAGCCAAAATCAGGGTGGACAAGCTCACGAACAAAGGTTAAGGGGTCTATCCGCCACGTACCAAAATTAGCGTTTCAACGTGAAGTGGCTCTTAAATTCTTTCCGCACGTCGTCTTTTAAGTAGGTGATGACAAACCAGTAATCGCTGGCCGGCATTCTGACGTTATTGGCGGTACCGTCCCAACCCTCATTGTTATTGTACTGATAGAGTAAGGTTCCATATTTATCAAAAATAACGATTTCGGCCTTATCGATTTCCGGAAATCCTACAATCTGCCAGATATCGTTGGTACCATCGCCATTGGGCGTAAAAAAACGGGGGAAATCTACCACCAAAAATTCTTCGGATAAAACACTGCAGCGGTTAACATCGGTAATGTAGGCGATGTGTTCCCCGGCGGTCAAATTCTCGAAACGGTTCGAAACCCCAAAATCTTGATCATCGACGGCATACAGGTAATCACTGTTTCCCGTGGCGGCGATTTCGACTACATTATTATTGGTGAACAGATCGGAAACAAAGTCCACCTCGAACCTTTCGGGCTGCTGCGAGGCCGCAACCGTGGTCGTAATGGAAAATTCGCAACCGTATTCCAAGTTTTCGAGAACGACATGATAGGTGCCGACGGCCGCTGCCGAGTATGAGGGTCCGGTGACACCGGCGATACGATTTTCGGGAGCGATGGCTTCCCGATACCAAACAAAGGTGTATTCCGATGGTGACAGGCCGGTATTCAAGGTCGGCAACGGATCTAAGATATTCGCATCGGCGTCCAAGCAGAGCACATATTCGGTCTGCAACGAGGTCTCGAAATCAAGCCCCTGCAGCTTCACTTGAAAAGGTGCTATTTCGTAGCAGCTCTTCCCGGAAGAAAGGCGGGCATAAATCGTTTCGGTAGTCGCTGCGGCATAAGTATCGACGTCTTCAATAGGATTTTCAAAAGCTTGGGCATCGGCCTCCGATTTGAAATAGGTAACCGCATAGATAGTTGCATCTTGATCGCCCATCATCCGGGAGCCGTTGACGGATAGATCAAAGATTTCAGAGCCGTCGCCGTCTATATCGCAGGCGGTCAAATCTTCGGGCATAATATCGATTTCCGGGGGCGTGATGAACTCCGCCTTCAACTCGCCTTCGGACACACAAGCTTCCGAGAAAACCAATTCGACACGGTACTGTCCGCTTTCTGTAAGATCGACCTGGGGGCTACCGGCCCAGTCCGCAATCTCGCTTCCATCCCTGTACCAGCGATAATCTTGAACACCTTCGACCGTGGCATCCAAGGGAATATTGTCACCGATACAAATGGGATTTCCATTTTCCACCGTTCTATCTTCACCAAGATCATATCCCAAAGAAAAACTTCCCGCTTCCAAAAAAACGGCGGAATCTACTTGGGAATCCTGATTATCGGAAATTACCAATTTGATGGTATACGACTCCCCTGGAGTAACCGGTGACTCTGCCTTCAAGCTTTGGGTCTGCCCGTGGAAGGAAATGGGATCGCTCTGATCATTAATTTTATCAAAAAAGTCGATATTTCGAGAGGCACACTGCCCCTCGACCCCCGGCCGAATGGTAGTCGCCCTCACGGGTTGATTCGTGCCCGGTACTATAGCAAGGTTGGTCGAAACCCCTTCGGAATCGGTCAATATAAAAGCGAATACATCAGAGTAGATGCACTGATAGTTCTCTTGATATTCTTCGGAAGCAAAAAGAAAATTGAAACTGATGCTATTGGTCAGCGGCACAAAATCAAACTGAATGGAGGAGGCATTGAACAGGTTGCCGGTATTCGTTATTCTGATTAGGTCAAGGTCGCCGGGCCAGTTCTCCGTACCGGAATCTTTGATTCCCGTATTCGGTCCGCGCGCATCCCTGGCGCGACCAGTGGACAAAATGATGCCCTCATCATAAGGAAAATTCGTGCCATTGGCCTCAAAATATCCGATGCCGTTGATATTTTGGTCCGTACCGGTAAAAGAAATATAGTTAGAGGTCTCGGCACAATTGCTATTGATCAGCACGTCGCGCACCAATTGCTCGTCGGTATACCCCGAGTCGTCGACCCTGATCTGGCCTGACAGGGCATAGGTACCCATGAAGCATATACCGATAAATAGGACTCCAATTTTCATAGCGTTTTTCTCGACAAACGAGAGCTAAATATAGTGAACTCCTTTTGAACACCTCTTATACATCCACTTCAAATCGCTCCAAAAGGCCGTTTTTAACATCAAAAGGTATGACTTATTTGCGCCATAATGCCCTTAGAGCTTCCTCCCTATAGGCGCATTTGTGACTACGTTCGACAATATGATATGGGTACGCGTTTCTCCGTATTGGATGAGTTTGTCTATGAATTCCTCAAGGTGAAACTGATCTTTGAGCACCACCTCCATAACAATGTTTTCATTGCCCGTGATGCGGTAGCAATTGACCACCTCTTTTAAAGTCGGTACCAGGGCCAAAAAAGGTTTTAGTTTCCCCATAAAGGCACGTAGGGTGATGATGGCTTTAAGCTGGTGTCCGGTCTTGGCATGCGACACTTTGGCCTTGTAACCTTCGATGATGCCGAGGTCTTCCATTTTCTTTACCCGCTCGGCGACGGCCGGCGGGGTCAGGCCCACTTTGCGGCCGATACTGGCGAAAGATTCCCGTGCATTGGCCTGCAGGCATTCCAAGATTTTCCAGTTCAAGGTATCGATATTTGAAAGCAAAGCAGAAACCCTTTAAAAGTTAGTATCGAAAGCTAAATTACAATTTTGCTTTCGATTGCAAAGATAGATAGTAAAAGTCTGACGTAACTTTATAATCCTAAAAAATATTAGTTACTGCAATGACCTATCGCGATTTCGGCTCCTTACCGGTATATAGAAAAGCCTTGGAACTCTGTCATATGAGTCGGGAAATCGCTTCGTACGTCTCCTTCAATAAAAATCTGTTGAAGCTTTACCAATCCAATAGCCATCGCGACCTGATTGCCGATTCGTTGCTGACGGATGCCATTCTTATCCCCCAAAAAATTGCTTTGGCGGAAAATACGGACTGTCATACCGAGCGGATGAAAATCGCCACCTACATCAATATCATGATACGCAATATCAATTCATATTGTAGGGGCCTGGAGAAAGATGGGGTCAAGGAGCAAGAATACCTCGATCTTTTGCGTCGCGAGGTCAAAAGCTTTCGCAAATCTTTCAAAATATGGCGGGGTTCTTTTTCAGGGGAATAAATTTCAAAAATATTATCCTAAATTTGGAGGCTAAATAGCCATCCTTTGAAAACCACTATCCTCATTCATTGCCCCGATCAAGAAGGCATCATCAGCGCCGTAACGGGATTCATTCACGGTAAGGGCGGTAATATCGTCTATCTCGATCAGCATGTAGACCAACAGGCCAACGAATTCTTTATGCGGTTGGAGAGCGATTTTAATGCCGAACATTTCTCGGAAACCACATTTAAGGCCGATTTCAGGAACGAACTCGCCAAACGGTACCACATGAAATGGAGCCTGCACCGGGCCGGTGTGCGGCCGAAGATGGCCCTATTCGTATCGAAGTACAATCACTGCCTCTATGACCTATTGAGCCGTTTTCGTTCCGGGGAGCTGGAAGTTGATATTCCCTTTATTATCAGCAACCACGATGACTTGCGCCCTATAGCCGAGCAATTCGACATCCCTTTTCATCACATTCCCGTTACCAAAGCCACCAAAGAAGAGGCGGAGGACCAACAGTTGAAATTGCTGGAAGCGAAAAAAGTGGATTTCATCGTTTTGGCCCGGTATATGCAAATCGTCAGCGCCAAGGTCATCGACCAATATCCCAATAAGATCATCAACATCCATCACTCCTTTTTACCCGCCTTTGCCGGTGCGAAACCTTACCATGCCGCTTTTAAACGAGGTATTAAAATCATTGGCGCCACCAGCCACTACGTCACCGAAGACCTTGACGAAGGCCCGATCATCGAACAAGATGTGACCACGGTAACCCACGCCCACCGCATATCGGACTTCATCGCCAAAGGCCGTGACCTTGAGAAAATCGTGCTGGCCCGTGCCGTGAAGCTACATATTCAGCGGAAGACGATGGTGTACGCGAACAAGACGGTGATATTTTATTAGGGAAGGATTCGGGATTTAAGACAAATCATAAGGAGAATAACTTTAGCCCCTATAGGTAAGTTCATTTCCCATCAATTTCATTATCCTCAAGATACACCAAACTCTTCTCCCGTATAAACTCCCAAATCGCCAAACGGTCATGGGTGTCCACAACGGATTGAAAAGCGGTATCCACTTCACAGAAATAGAGAAAATCGTCGATTTTTTCTTTGGGAATCTGGAGTTCGGTGGTGTAGAGAGAATCCACATAAAACTCCTTGACCCGTTCGGTGCGCGCGTAGGTTTCGTTTCTGCTAACACGGTTTTTTAACATTTTTGTACGCCCAGAGATTCCGTTGATAATAGGATTTAACGGGATACCCACAGGCCCGCCAGTGGTTGCCGTATGTAGCTCCCGTTCCGCCTTTGATATCAGTTTTACATAGGCATTGGGCAGCCCCAGCGTAGAGGCCGTGACCACGGGTTCGATGCTCAATGTGGACAAATCTTTCGCCATATCGCCCGATAAACTGTAGGGCGTCACGACCACTTCATCGAGCTCGACCAGCGCTTCTTCCAAAGGAATGAGCAGGAGTTTGCTTTCAAGAATATCATACGTAACCACAATTTCCTTTCTCTTATATTGTACTGCGGATAGCACCAAGGTATCGTTCAGCCGTACGGGAATGGAGAAAAATCCATTGATATCGGTTATCGTCGCCCGTTCGGTGGATATATTGAGAACGTGGGTAGCGGCCACATCGCCGTTGTCGCTATAGACCCGGCCTTCCAGTCTCTCGGAAAATAAATCCTGCCCATGGGCGGATGCCCCAAGAAGGCCACAGCATACTAAAAAGATGAGTTTTAAGATTTGATTTTTAGACCTTGGGCAAGTGGGCGCAAGTTGCGATTTAAGCAAACCTGTACCGGAACTTGAGGATGTCGCATCCATATAACCTTACATTTGAAACGAGTCGCCCTAGTTCTCTTCCATCTGATCGCGATAGGCCTTGCTTTCGGTAACCAGAAAATCTAAAAGCTCGAACTCATTATCCTTCAATAACAAGGAATATTCAGGATTGGCCTCATCCACGTAAAATAGAAAGTCGTCTATTTTATCCTGTGACAATTTCAGGTCGACCACAAAAAATTCGTCGTCGTAGACCTGCCGCAGTACCTCGCTCATTTTTAGGCGTGGGCGCTCATCGTCGGTATTCTTTTCAGCGGATTTTGCCAGGGCCTTAAAAATATTGACAAAATTGATTCCGTTTTGCATCCCCCTTTCCTGTTGGCTCAAGGCAATATTTTCCACCTCGGTGGAGCGATCGGTCTCGTATTCTACCTTTTTAAAGCGCGCGTTCTGGTCTTGAAGAAACTTTTCCTGATTTTCGGGGCTGACCACCACTTCGTCGAGTTCGGTCACCTTTTCATTGACCTCCACCACCAAGCGTTCATTTTCAAGGATCGCTTCGGTAATTTCCACAACTTCGAGCTGATAGTTCACTGCGGAAAAAGCCAATTGATCGCCCACCTTGACCCGAATCTCAAACTGTCCGCCGGCATTGGAGATAACCGCGTTTTCAGTATCGATATTGATGACGTTTTCATTGGGTACCGGAATATTGCGGTAGAGTACGGTGCCCCGCAAAATCGCACGGCCATCATCTTGATTATCTTGTTGCGCAAGCACGCCTGCGGTCGTCAAAAGAAAACATAGTAAGGTAGGGATATACTTCATCGAGTTGTTTTGAAACCGGGATATTGGATTATTTTCCAGCTCCGGAAATACTAAATGGAAATTAAACGAGTTCATAAAGAAAATACAAGTTTCGATCTAAAAAAAACGGCAGCGGATAAACTTTTGTTAATTTGCGTTTTGCCACACCACACCACCGAACTTACCTTACAACCTGTATTTTGGCCGTTTACCTTGGCTATTTTGTATTTCATCCTTTAAATTAGATTTGTGGATGGATAATTTTACTTTTGCCGTACCCCAAAGCTATAATATGTATCGTATGAGAACACGAATTGCATTGCCCATATTGATTATCGGTCTCCTGATCGGCTGTTTTGCCTCCGCCCAGGTAAAGATCGGCGATAACCCGCAGACCATAAATCCTGCCTCGGTGTTGGAACTTGAAAGTTCGGACCGGGTGTTGGTCATCACCCGCGTAGATTCCCTACAAATGGCGGCCATCGTTCCCAGCCCCGGTGCGTTGGTCTATAACACCTCGGCGGATTGCGTCTTCTACTATAATGGTACAGCATGGATCAACCTTTGCAATGGCGCAACGGGTAGCGGTGGCGATTTTACCACGGAAGCCATCGCCAACGTAGGCGGTGAACCCACTATCGTCATTACGCCCACGGCCACCGGCAACAATTTTGAGGTAGCGCCCAATAGCATTACCACCGACCAGATCACCAACGGAAGTATCTTTGCCGAAGACCTCAACCTCGGGGCGCTCGACGGAGCTACTTTAGTGCCCAATTCGATTACGCGGGACAAATTCAGGGAAAATTCCATTGGCCCTTTTGCGT
>JBATUY010000013.1:0-1760 GCA_049671465.1 Pricia sp.
AACTACGCGTCAGTGCGCCTACTGGCTAGTACGTGGAGAAACTGGCGCTTACTCCTGATCGATCACCTTGTACAGTGTAAGCGTTCATTCCAGGACGTTATTGCTTGTTAGATCAGGCCATGATTCCGTTGATACAAATCAGAGCGTAAGGGATTATCGCTAAATTTATCTTTCCAGCATCTGGGCGTGAGATCCTGTATGTGTTTTTCTGGGTGGATACTCACGCGCTGCAATACGTCGACGAGGTAATCATACGGATTGATATCGTGCATCCGGCAGGTCGATAGTAAACTTTGGATGATGCCCACATGTTCGGCGCCAAGTTCCGTCCAGCAAAAGAGCCAGTTTCGACGCCCCATAGCTATGGGGCGAATCGCGCGCTCGACATGATTGGTATCTAGTGGTAGATCAGGATCGTGTAGAAATTCGCGCAGGCCATGCGCTTGGTTTTCCGCATAGCGTAGCGCCGCTGTTAAGGGGTTGGACGGTAGTAGATCAGGGCGCAATCGTTGTTCATGAACCCACGCAAAAAACGCATCAACAACAGGCTTTGTGTGTTCCAAACGATAGTCTACTTTCTTTTCGCCCTCTAACTCACATTCCTTGATATGCTTTTCACTGTGATAAAACTTGGCGATATAAGCAAGCGCGATGGCGGACGCCTCCGGTTCCATCGCTTCAGCCTTTTCAAAATACCGACGGCAATGCACCCAGCAGCGAGCAGGCTTGCATGTCTTCACGCTTTCTGAATAGAGATCGTAGGCTTTATAGCCATCACTTAATATCGTGCCGTTAAATTCACCTAACTGCGTTTTTAGATGCTGCATGGCGCGGGACGACGAGAAGGTGAAGCAGATTTCGTCAAGCTCCCCCATCATCGGCCAAAAATACCCTTGTTTTAATTTTCCTTTTTTACCTTTGCCCGCTTTAATGGGGGTCTCATCAATCGCCAGTATTTTACTCAATAAAATATGATCCAATTGGCTTTGATAGATGGGCTTGAGAAGATCGATCGCACGCTTCACTAAGTTTGTGAGCGTACTGCGCGCCAAAGCAATGCCATTGTTGGCTAAACGCTGGTGTTGTCGGTAAAGCGGCATGTGATAAACAAACTTCTCAACCAGCATGCCCGCTAAAAAACTCACGTCGGCTAAGCTTTTCTCAAACACCGCATTCGGTGATGAGACCGTGCTGATGGCTTGCGTTGATCGTCGCTTAACCGTTGGCATCACATATTTCAGCACCACAAAGCTTGCCGGCTTTTGCGCTAAACGGTACGTGATTTTTTCGCCAATGATGTCGTAGTCGTCTTTGTCTTTTCCTTCAAGCGCCGGCGATTTTACGTGAATTTCTTCCACAGGCACGGTTTCATCAAAGCGAAGTTGTGCCCCATCGGGTGATCCATCAAGCACATTTTTCTTGGCGGTACCGCGTACATAGGTCACCGTTTGCTTATCGTCTTTGGGCGGCTCGGGTATCGGCAGTGTGTCAAATAGCTCGGCTATTGTGGTTTGATAAGGCTGGTCGGCGAAGTCCTTCTTTTCGGTTTTTTGACCGAAGAGCTGACGTTTAAACCAGTCGAGCTGGTGTTGCAGCGCTTGAATTTTTTCTGCTTGGGTCTGTAGCTGGTCGTCCTTTACTTGCAGCGTCGCCAGCAACGCTTGAACCTTATCTGGATCATGCTTAAGACGCTGTAAAGTAAAGTCGCTACCATGAAAATTCATGGTAGCGAAGTATAATCCTTACGCGCACACTTTGCT
>JBATUY010000014.1:0-3128 GCA_049671465.1 Pricia sp.
TCTTTTTTAAGCGCGACGGGCAGCACATCCCAAGTATAGGTCTCGATTTCGAGATGTTGCGATACCGTGTGTTTTTTTAAATATTCGATTACTTTTAAAATGTGGTCTTGGGTTGAATGCAGCACCCCAAATTGCTCCAAAAAGATAGGAACGTGAAAATGCGCCCGTAGCTCTTCAAAAGGCTTTTTATCAGCGAGCACTACCGGAAGGTCGTTATACGTTTTGACCCTGCCATTAATTTTTTCAGTTACCTGGTGCAGATAGGTCGGCTCGTCAAATTGGGATAAGGCCTTCCAAATGGGGTCATTTCGGAGGCCATTTTTTTCAGGGACGTTTTCTTCCGAGGAATTTTTTCCGACCGTGCCCGATAGTATCTTCAAGGCGGCGCTTACCTGAATCTTTCCGATTTTGATGCCCGCATCCGCGAATTTGGAAAAGGTGGTCTCCGGCTCTTCGAAGGCAAGCGAAAAATGGCAGATATCGTAACAGACGGTGACGTATTTGTAGATTAACGCTTTGACCTCATCATTATTTTTTCCGAGTTTATTTTTTAGGATGGGCTTGGCGATCGGTACGAGATATTCCGTAAAAAACCGGAGTACCTCATCGCTGTTCTCCAGCATCCCGTCAGGTTCGGGTTCAATATCGAGATGCAGAAATTTTCCCGTGTCGGCTTCCAGCTGGTTCAAATGTAGGATGATTTCCGTCAGGTTCTCGGCGCCCTTGGCAAATGTTTTTTTCTTGGCTTCCTCCGTTAGGTGCCAATGTTTGTAACTTATTGGGGAGGTTGAGATACCACCATCCATATCCGTGGGTAACAAAACGGACAATTGATCGAAAAGGCGTTTTGTATAGGCCACGCGATCATCGGTCGTCCAATCCGGAGCGTGCACCAAATCTTTTACCCGCTCATCGTGAAAATTTCCGTAGGGGAATCCGTTCATGGTAAACACATAAACACCATTGTCGGACAGCCACTTTTGAAATCTCATCAACTTCTCCCCGGAGCCTAATTCATCGCTGGCTTTGTTGGAAAGACGTAAGCCCAGACCGAAGGCTTTGTTAGCGGAAACCCGCGATTTTATCACCGGAACATAATGTTTCAGGCTATCGAACGTGGTCGCCCAATCCTGCCCGGGATGGATGTTCGTACAGTAGGTAAGATGGGTGGTATCCGAAATTCGCACGTTACATTACTTTTGAATTACTGATTTCATTGACCTGCTTTAATGCCTTTTTCATAAGTTCGTTATCGATCTCATGAACATCGTACTTCTTCCCGATTTCCGAAATCAAGGTAATCGTCAACTGCCCGCCAAGATGCTCCCTAAATTCTTCTATACCATTCAGCAATTGCGTCATTTCAGCATCGGTATCCAAAGGAAAACCCAGATCGAAACCAATGGTCTCGAAAACACCGACGATGCGTTGCAGCTCTTCAGCGGTAATCAAGCCGGTCAAATGGGCGTAGGTGACATCCAACACGATTCCCTTGGCTACGGCTTCACCGTGGCGGAGACGGTAATTGGTCAAAAACTCCAATTTATGCGCTGCCCAATGCCCGAAATCCAACGGTCTGGAAGAACCGCTTTCGAAAGGATCGCCCCCTTGGGAAATATGCTGCATGTGTATTTCGGCGCAGCGATATATGGTATATTGCATGGCCTCATGGTCTCTATCCCGCAATTTTTTGGCATTCTTTTCTAAATACGCGAAGAATGCGATGTCTTTGATCAAGGCTACTTTTAGGGCCTCGGCGATACCGGAAATCCAATCCCGTTGCTCGAGGGTGGCCAAAAAATTACTGTCGTTGATTATGGCGTAGGGAAGCGCGAAAGTTCCTAAAAAGTTCTTTTTCCCGAAGGCGTTGATACTGTTCTTTACGCCCACGGCGGAGTCGTTTTGGGAAAGTACCGTGGTTGGGATACGAATCAGCTTGACGCCGCGATGGGCGATTGCCGCGGCATATCCGACCATATCGATGACGGCACCACCGCCGATTACCACCACGAAAGAGTGCCGACAGATGGCATTGTCATTGATGGCCTTTAGAATTTCATCTACTTGGGCGGCACTGTTCTTGCTCTGCTCCCCGCCTTTGACCACTATACTTCGGGTCAGTACCAGTTGGTCACCATACTTTTTGCAATAGGCACCTATGTCGTTAATGAGTTTGGAATGGGCAAGGGCCACGCCGTCGTCGATAACGAAGAGCAGCTTCACCCGGCCATTTGGCTTATATCCGTAAATAATTTGATTGAACAATGGATTATCAAGACCGAATACGTTATTGGTGGAATGCAGCGTATAGCGATACGCTACTTGAAATTCTTGCTTTATAGGTTTGAACATCTCTTCGATTTTAAGTCACGGCAAACAATTTCGACAGGGCCTTTGAAACCGGTAGCAGGGCTAGAATCAACAGTCCGTACCACCAGGTGGAAAACGTAACCGCGATCGAGGCGTCCAGTACTACCAACGAAAGTACACCGGCCATGACGGCCTTTTTAATATTTTCAGGTGAATTCTCCGAATGGGCCTTTATCAACGGGCGAAAGACCAATATGGCGAAGAGCCCCAAAAACAATAACGGAAATAATGTATTATCCGTATACAGAAAGGCCAAACTTAGCACCGCAAAGATAACGGTCGCATACAGAACGCCCGCTAAAACGATATGGTTTTTGTTCGCGCCATGCACCTCGCCACGACTGATCAAGGTGATGGCAAAAATGTAGACGATAGGGATGGCCGCCATCCACCAATATCCCAAGGTACCCAAAATGGACATCCCTAGAATCAAATTGATACCCCGACACACGCCCATACTCAAGGGACCAAAGAAATCATACTTCTTTGCTATGCCGTCGTACAAAAGGATAGCCGCCGCCAAGCCGATTGCGATGTAGCCGGACAACACATTCACTAAAAAGGCAAGTACAAGGCCAATAGACAACATAATGCTGCCGTAAATCGTGGCCGATGTCAAGGAAATCAATCCACTCGGAATGGGTCGCTCAGGACGCTCTAATGCGTCAATTTTATAATCGAAAACATCGTTCAAGATAACGCCGCCCGCGTAGAGAAATACCGAAGCAAAAACCAAATACCCTATATCTACTCCGGAA
>JBATUY010000015.1:0-8825 GCA_049671465.1 Pricia sp.
TGATACGTTAATATAGAGGTAAGCTTTTCTTTATTTTCGGGCTTTACCAAAGTTTCTACCGTGCCTTCGGGTAATTTGGAGAAGGCCTCATCAGTAGGGGCAAAAACAGTAAAAGGACCGTCGCCGCTTAAAGTTTCCACCAATTCAGCAGAGGTTACTGCCGTTACCAACGTAGAAAAATTATCGTTTCCGGCGGCAACCTCAACGATATTCGGCTCCATCTCCTCAACTTCCATGGGCGCCTCCGCGGCCTTTGATTCAGTAGTCTCCGTGCTCTCTTTTTTGGTTTCCCCGCACGAAATCAGAAATAATGCTGTAAATGCTGTAATACTAAATACTGTACGTAATCTCATTGTGTTTATTTTTAACTGTTATTAATCGGAAATATACGAAATTTAAATTTCTGTTTAATGTTATTAATGTAACATTGAACAAAATATTTATTCAATCTTGGGGTTTTCTAGCTTCCGTATTGGTTAAAAGAGGATGTAAAGCGGTGTAATGAGTTCACTTTTTAACGAAGACCATGCAATGTTGCCATGGTAAATTGCCAATATTCTTTTCAAGTCTCATACCTGCAGCTTCCATCTCCCTGACAGCTTGGGCCTCGGTCATTTTGTGAAGTTGCTTGATGGGCACGCTTTCGTCTTCGCCCCGGTACTCGATAAGATAGAACTTCCCATCGGGCCGAAGGGCTTTTTTTACCGAGGCAATCATAGCTATGGGAAAGTTGAACTCGTGATATACGTCGACCATCAAAACCTTATCCACCGAATTTTCAGGAAGATTGATACTCTTTTCGCTTCCTTTTACGATGGCTACGTTTTTGCTTGTTCCGGCTTCCTTTTTAGCACGGAGGGCTTCCAACATTTCATCCTGTATATCCACAGCATATACTACCCCTTCGTTGGCCATTGGAGCCATTTTAAAAACATGGTAACCGCTTCCGGCACCGATATCCGCGATAGTGTCACCGGGTTCGATGGCCATATTCCGGAGTAATTTCGAAGTATTCTCTTCCTCTTCGCGGTTGGAACGTTCTAACCAATCCATCCCCTGAAATCCCATTACGTGGGCGATTTCCCTACCCATATACCATTTGCCGATGCCGCTGGGGTCTCCATCTTTATATACGTAGTTATTATCGGTTGTATCGGTTTCCTTGGTCTGACCTACACACTGATAGAGCGGCAGTATGATTATCGTCATTAATAAAGCATAAAATAAATTTAGGAATTGTTTCATAGCATATTATGTTTCCATGCAAGATATAAAGAAATAGCGCTACTTCCTTCGCATGTAAGTTACTGCAGTAAATGGTAGCCGTCTTGGGCCGGCATTACTTCCATTTTCATACTTTTGACGTATATAAAAAATAAAAGGCACTTTTCGTTTCAGACCATGAAAATCAAGTACACCGAATCGCAAATTCATCAAGTGGCCCGACAGCTTATCGATAATGCCGCTTCAAAAACATTCGCCTTCTACGCGCCAATGGGTGCCGGTAAAACGACCCTTATCAAAGCGATACTCAAAGAACTCGGGGCGGCCGATACGGGTAGTAGCCCGACTTTTGGCATTGTCAACGAATATCATGATCCCAAAGGGTCATTGATGGCTTACCACTTCGACTTCTACCGATTGAACTCTGAAACGGAGGCACTCGACTTGGGATTGGAGGATTATCTGAACCAAGAAGTCTGGACATTTATGGAATGGCCAGAAAAGATAGGTGCCTTCTTACCTGAAGATAGTATCGAAGTACGTATAGAGATTGTAGATATGAAAACCAGGGTATTGGAATTAAAACATGAGATCTAAATTGTACGATAAAGATTTTGCCCATTGACTTCGTCATTAACGCTTTAAAAGCAGCTATTCTGATGCTGAACATATTGCGTAAACATTGTTAATTTCGACGAAATCACGGTTTTTCAGGTTTAAGTGCCTCGTTTTAACGACAAATAACATTTTGTTTCGGGTAATTTTCCTACTTTTACCAAAGAATTATTGAATAGTTAACCAAAACCCCCTTTATTATGAAAAAAGTCCTTTTAGGCCTTATGGCATGTGCAACGCTTCTAGTCGTATCTTGTGAGACTGACGAACTCGCCAGTGACGAACAACTCTACGAGCAAGGTGTTGACAGAACCAAAATTAGAACGAGCAACAGAAAACAATCTGTTGATCGTACCAAAATCAGAACCAGCAACAGAAAACAATCTGTTGATCGCACCAAAATCAGAACCAGCAACAAGCAGTCTTTTGTAGATCGCACCAAGATCAGGACTTCGAACAGGAAGAAAAGTTAATTTTCATCCTTCAAAATAATTTCTAATGGGCAATCAATAAATTGCCCATTTTTTCGTTTAGAACATAGCCCAAGAATGAAATCGCGTAATGAAAAAGAGTCCCAAACAAAAGAAAAGCGTTAGAAATCGGTTTATTGTAGAGTCTTTCGTTGTCGCTCTCGTAGCATTATCCCCGTTCATGTTCAAGTTGCATGAATACCTGCCCGACGACCCCGATGCCACTATTCAATGGTTCGGACTTGTCCTGGACAGGAACGGTTTTTTAGACCTGAACACCTACGGCTGGTACATGTTGGGCAAACTTGTTCCGCTGCTCTTGCTGACCATTTGGTTCTTGACCTGCAAACATTGGTGGTATCATATCATATTGATACCCATGATAATGTATGCTTTTCAAATTTTTGAAACGCTATATTCCGAAGATAAGTTTATCGACACCAGAAATGTCTTGTGGTTATTACCGGTTTGTATGGTAATTATCCCCATGGTTTATTTTATCCGTATCAAGCTATATGACAAATATGTTCATGGTATCGATCTAGAGGCCATGGAAGTTGAAATACAATCTTTACAGTCAAAACAAACTTCTACGGAGAAAAAATCAGAACCTGGAACTATCAAAGCCATGCGCAAAGAGCGAACTAATACAGAAGAAACGCCTATTGCATCTGCTGAAACTTCACAAAATTTAGAATATAAATCCCTCTCCGAGAAGATAAACGAAAAACTTTCGACCGCCAATATAGAAAACCATTTTAAGCAGTTTCAAAATCAATTGGGCGACTGGCTGCATTTATAAATATCTGACGCCCGTTCTTACTTTAAACATCCGCATTAAAATTTCCTAAAAAGTCGTATTTTTACTGTTAATCGAATTTTGTACGATGAACCAGTACTATAGATGAATCAACCCGCTAGTCCTTTTAGTAAACAGCAACTGCTTCCGCAGGAGGAGACCTTGGAAGTACTCCGCCAAAAGAGTGAACTTTTTATCGGCCTTCCGAAAGAAAACCATTATCAAGAACAGCGAATATGTCTTACGCCGGACGCCGTTCAGGCCATAACCGCCAACGGACATAGGGTCTTGATCGAATCCGGTGCCGGCGAGGGTGCTCATTACGCCGATATTGATTACACCAATGCTGGCGCAGAAATCACCCGCGATACCAAAAAAGTTTTTTCTTGTCCGCTGTTGCTTAAAGTGGAGCCCCCTACCCTCTCGGAAATCGAAATGATGAATCCGCAGGCCACCATTATCTCCGCTTTGCAGATAAAAACACAGTCGAAGGCCTATTTCGAGAAAATGTCGAAAAAGAGGATTACGGCCGTGGCTTTCGAATACATCCGGGATGAAGATGGCAAATATCCCGCCGTGCGCTCACTGAGCGAAATCGCCGGTATTTCTTCGGTACTTATTGCCTCCGAAATTATGGCGGCCACCAACGATGGCAATGGTTTGATGTTCGGAAATATAAGTGGAGTACCGCCGGTAGAGGTCGTTATTATCGGTGCAGGTACGGTCGGCGAGTTTGCGGCCCGGTCGGCTTTGGGCCTAGGAGCCAACGTGAAGATTTTTGATAATTCCCTGACCATGCTGCGAAAGCTGCAGGCCAGTCTTCGACAGACCGTCTACACCTCTACCATTCAGCCCAAAAACCTTTTAAAATCCCTGAAACGCTGTGACGTGGCCATCGGTGCCATTCGCGGTAAAGATCGGGCACCGGTCGTGGTAGACCAAACTATGGTCGAACACATGAAAAAGGGTGCGGTCATCGTTGATGTCAGCATCGACATGGGCGGTTGTTTCGAGACCAGTGAGATTACCAGCCATAACAAACCGACCATAGAGAAATATGGCGTCATCCATTACGGCGTGCCTAATATTCCCTCGCGCTACCCGAAGACCGCCACCATTTCGATCAGTAATATCTTCACTACGTATTTATTGGAACTAGGTGAAAACGGGGGGCTCGAAAATTCCCTTCGTTTCGACAAGGGGCTTCGCAACGGACTTTATATGTATCACGGTATTCTTACCAACAAATCCGTCGGCGAATGGTTCGATCTTCAGTATAGTGATATTAATTTTTTGATTTTTTAAAAAATGGACTTCCTCAAACGTTTGGGCTTTTATCTTGTCGGATTGTCTATCGGTATCGTCTTTCTCACCGTTTTTCTCAAAAAGAAATCGGAACAGACCGGAACTGAATTCTGCTATTTACCGAATTGCCGTACGCTGAAGGATATACGATCAAAACCGGTCACCTATTCCGAAGAGATCAGCACCTTGTTGGCGGAAAACAAACTCGATACCCTTGACATCAAGCGTATTCTTACCGATGGCGACGTAGATTTCGGAAGAAGCGATACAAAATCGGTAGCCTGTAAAACGTATTTTGTGGTCGGAACGCTTAAAGAAAAAGAGACCACCCTAAAAGTCAAAAATTGCCAAGAAAGGGTAATACTTGAGGGTCTAGTTGAAAATTGATCACTAAATCTTTCTGCGTTTTCGCTCTTTTTTCAACAGGGCGACCTCCCTGGTAGTCTGTCCCGCGACGGAAGTATTCTCATCCGCCCTTCGTATCAGGTAGGGCATTACATCGCGAACGGGGCCGAAAGGCAAATACTTGGCGACATTGTATCCCTTGTCCGCTAAATTAAAAGAAATATGGTCGCTCATACCGTATAATTGTCCGAACCAAATGCGCGGATCGTCGTTGGGTATATTATTCTGTTCCATCAGTTCCATCAAATGATAGCTGCTTTCTTCATTGTGGGTACCCGCAAATAGGGCTATCATATCGTGGTTTTTTACGATATAGTCGATAGCGGTATCAAAGTTGGCATCGGTCTCTTTCTTTGAGGCACAGATCGGCGTGGGATATCCTTTTTCTTCGGCACGCTCGTTTTCCTTTTCCATATAGGCCCCTCGAACGGCTTTGATGCCAATCTTGAAGCCATCCTTTTTGGCCCTTTCGTGAAGTCCCTTGAGATAATCCATACGGTCCCAGCGATACATCTGTAGGGTATTGAAGACGATTGCCTTTTCCGTGTTGTATTTGTGCATCATATCTTCTACCAGGGCATCGGCGGCATCCTGCATCCAACTTTCCTCGGAATCTATCAATAGGGAAACGTCGAGTTCATGCGCTCTTTTACAGGTTTTGTCAAATCGTGCTACTACCCTGCCCCATTCGGCTTCTTCGTCTTTGGTCAATGTTTTTCCCTGACCGATTTTCTCAAAAAGGGCAAACCGTCCGTAGCCCGTAGGCTTGAAAACCGCAAAGGGAATGGCATCCTTCTCCTTGACGAAATTCAAGACGTTGAGCACCATGTCAAGGGCCAAATCCAATGGATCTTCGGTATCTTTGCCTTCCACCGAATAATCCAATACCGAACAGACGTTCTTACTGTACATTTTATCGACGGTAGGCAGGCAATCTTGCTCGTTGACCCCGCCACAAAAGTGATCGAATACGGTCGCACGAACCAATCGGTCGACCGGTAGGTGTGCCTTAAACGCAAAATTGGTGATGGCCGAACCGATTTTAACCAAGGGCTCGTTGGCGATCATACGAAATAGGAAATAGGCACGCTCCAGTTCGGAATCCGTTTTTAAGGCAAACGCGGTTTCCGTATCTTCAAAAATTTTCTTCATCCTAGCTTTTTTTTTGGAAATTTATAGCGCAACGCGCATTCAAAATCCTATTCAAAGATAAAACCTTAAAGATATTCCGAGACAACTATTTTACCTTTATTTTTGGGGAATAATCATTTCTGTAAACCATAGCGAAAATACCTGCGTCGGTTGCGGAAAATACCTTAATAATGCACTTATGGAATCCGTTACCACCGAGACGTACGCCGTACATTTCAACCAAAGGGCCTATGACGCTATCAATGACCATTTGGCCGCTACACCGTATTCAAAGGTTTTTGTTTTGGTGGATGAAAATACGAAGCGTGATTGTCTGGCAGATTTTACAAAAGCCACACGCCATACCTCGGACTTCGAGGTGCTAGAAGTGCGTTCTGGGGAGAAAAATAAGACCATTGCCACCTGCATCTCGCTATGGGAAACCCTGTCGGATAGGGATGCGGACCGAAAAAGCCTGCTCATCAATCTCGGTGGCGGGGTAGTCACCGATATGGGCGGTTTCGTGGCGTCAACGTTTAAAAGGGGAATTGCTTTTATCAACGTACCCACCACCCTATTGGCCATGGTAGATGCCTCGGTCGGGGGTAAAACGGGCGTCGACCTCGGTGCCCTGAAAAACCAGATCGGGGTAATCAACCAACCAAAAATGGTACTGATCGTATCCCATTTTTTGAAAACCTTAGACAAACGACAGCTTCAAAGTGGTTTCGCCGAAATGCTGAAGCACGGTCTTATCACGGATGCCACATACTGGGAAGCCCTTAAATCGAATATCGATTTTATGAACATCGACCATCATATCTATACTTCCGTTACCATAAAAAATGAAGTGGTTCTGCAAGACCCCACCGAACAACACCTGAGAAAAATATTGAACTTCGGCCATACCCTGGGCCATGCCATTGAATCGTATTTCCTGGAAAGCAAGATACGTGAAACCCTTTTGCACGGCGAGGCTATTGCCATCGGAATGATTTTAGAAGGCTATCTTTCAACTAAATTAACCGGACTTCCAAATGTCGATTTGACCGACATCAAATCCACCTTTTTAAAACGCTACCCCAAAATTGATTTTACGAAAGATGATATCGAGGCCATTCTTTCCTTATTAAAATTCGATAAGAAAAATACGCACGGCAATATTAATTTCGTGTTATTGGAAGCCATAGGTACGGCCGTAATCGATGTGAAAATTCCGCATGAACTTTTTAACGAGGCATTTGCATACTACGCCCATGCTTAGGTTCATATACTAAAACTTCGGTTTGACAACTCTTTGTTAAATTCCCGATAAAAAAAGCATAGTTTAGAAGCTGTAAACGAGTAACCCCAAAAGTTCTCATAATTAGAAACAGATAGAAAAAACTACCTACTATGCTACGTAAAATTGTAGACTACAAAAAATTGAGCCATGAGCTTGCCGCCCTATTGATTGAAACGTATCCCGATGGCTACGGCGATGACGACATCATCGTTTTTAAGAACCTTCAGGGCGAGACCGTCGAAGCGGTCGAAATCAAGACGGAAGACACGATGTATCTCGTAAAAATCAGTAAGAGCCTTGCCGATTTTATCTCAAATTTCGAGGATACTATCGAAAAGGAACTTGAAGGCCGGCCAGAAGAAGATCTAGAAGACGAAGATTCCCCGGAATTCGAACTGGAGGCCGATCTGGATTATGATAACGAAGATGATTTGGATTAAGGGAACATTTGCCCCCTTTTTTATTACTTAGGTCACCGTTTTAGGCTGTCCCGTATCACTTGGCCCTACTTTTTCGTTGATATACTCCGCATACTGGTGCGTAAATTCTGCGCCGAAAAACAGGATAAGACACGTATAGTACACCCACAACATTATAAGTACCACCGATGAAGCCCCTCCATATACGGAGGCCGGATTACTGTGGGTCAGATAATAGCCCAACATGAATTCTCCGACCAAAAAAAGTGCCGTTGTCAATGCGGCGCCCCGTAATGTGGTCTTCCAGCGGATATCAATGTCGGGGAGTAATTTGAATAGCGCTCCGAAGAGACCTGTAATGACCAAAAACGGTAGTAAATAGCTGAAAGTGCTGGCTGCGAACGCCGCCACCGATGGGGCGAAGTTCGCGACATAAGCGCTAATTACATTGAGTACTGCGGTCAATACCAAGGATACCAAGAAGAGAAAACCCAGCACCAGAACCATTCCGAAAGAAATAAGCCTGTCGATAATGGTCTGTAACCAGACTTTTTTTTTGGACTCCACATTCCAAATATCGTTCATCGCCATCTTCAACCGTACAAAGACCCCGGTGGCACCGAACAACAACACCGATATACTGATAACCACCGTCACCGAAGACCCATCACTTACCGAGGCGTTGGCAATCATACCTTCGATAGCCTGTGATGCGCCTTCCCCGATAAATTCTCCCAATTTGTTGGCGATTTTACCGCGCATGGCATCGACACCAAAGATAGAGCCGGCGATCCAGGCTACGATCATCAATAAAGAGGGTAGGGAAAATAAGGTATAGTAGGAGATAATGGCACTTTTGCCAAAGGGGTCGTCATCTACCCATTCGAGGGCGGTTTTTTTGACCAACTTCCCAAAAACTTTTAATTTCTTCAAGATTCCGATATCATAAATAGCGTTCGCGAATGATGTTCCGATGGTGTTTCTGATGCCCGGCAATCACAAAACCCAAGGCGGCAACGCTCCATTGGAGGTTGCTGGCCGTCCCCAATTTTTCAAGGTCGTTTCGGTCGAGATTCGCAAAAAGGGCGATGGTCGATTTTCTTACGGTCTTATACTCTTCTAGTATACTTTCTTTAGAACGCCTTTCGGCCCTTGATGTTTCCGCATAGCTG
>JBATUY010000016.1:0-6070 GCA_049671465.1 Pricia sp.
CGCGATAACGGGCAACAACAGGTAAATGATTTTCTTTTTTTTGTCAAGATCAATGGCTATCAGTACGCCCAGACATCCATATAAAACAGCAATTATTTTTATACTGTTCCACAGCCCTGCAAAATCAAGGAGAAAAAAACCCGCTACGACCGGTCCCACGAAACCTCCCAATGAATTGTAGAGTACCAATTTACCGACAATGGGTCCCGATGGCAAATTCATGTTAGGAGCCGCCTTCAAAAGAAAAGGAAATATGGCCCCTAGAATTACTGTGGGAGGCACCACAACCATAAAACTTAACTTAAATACGGCCCAGATATAAGTAGGCCAAGATGCATTTATTGCCAGATATCGAAGGCCATCGGTCGCCACATCAAATACAATCGTGGAAATACCTATTAAAATAGCAGCTGTGGACAGCAATATGATCAATAGGGTTTTTGACGTTGCCCTAAGCCTTACCAGCACATGGGATAAAACACCACCGAGCCCCAGCGACAAAAGAAACACGACCAATATTGCGGAGAACGAATATACCGAGTTTTGTAAAACTTGGGCGAACATCCTGGTCCATAAGGTTTCGGCCGCTAGTGCCAATGCCCCGGAAAAAAAGGCGACCGTGATAAATTGGCCATAACTTAGTTCGGATGAAACGTAAGTGGACTTTTCAGGATTTTTAGGCCATTTCGAGGCTTCGATATCAGCCAGGTAGGGAGTCTTGTAAACGCGGTCGAGAACAAGGGCCAGAACCCCTACGGAAAGAGCCAAGGCCATGGCAAAACCATAGGTTGCGCTGACCCCGTACTCAGATAACAGATAAAACGCGGCAGCAAAAGCACCCAAGGCGGCCCCTAAGGTATTTACCGCATATAAAACAGTACCACGCTTCGAGAGGTCATCTCTATTTTTACCGATATATTGGGCCAAAACGGGAAAGGTCCCCCCCATAAGAAATGACGGAAAAAAAAGAAGTGAAACACCAAAAACGAATTTCATGGCCAAAAGAACGCTTTTTGAATCCCCAAAAAAAGATACCATATCGGCGTAGTACGTTTCATAGAAATCGATACCGATAATTAGCAAGTAGGCAGTTAGAGCGATGCCAAGTTCCATAAGCCCATACATGACAAGTGGCCTTTTAAAACGTGCTGAGGCTCTGCCAAAAAATCGGCCCCCGAGGGCCAATCCAAGAAAAAAAGCGGACAAGGTTGCCGCCGTGGCGTAGGCCGCGTTACCGAATACCAACCCCAACCGGTACATCCAGACCACCTGGAATACCAGGCCGGCGGTACCTGACAAAAAAAACAGGGTGCATAGAAAAATAAAGTTTTCAGAGCGTGTAGATCTGGGAATTGAAAACTTGTTGTTCATAAAAATACGATCATTGACAATTTGGGCACCTGACAAACTTAAAAAAAAAGAGGCCTTTTAACAGCCTCTTTTACCTTTCTATTTTTGAAGTATCGATCAATTTAAACAGCCGACGTAATTAGGGTTGTTCGATTCGGATTGTGGGACCAGAAATTTCAGGTTTGAATTATATTCCCCTCCCTTAAAATACGGCCCCCATGGAAAGACATTGGATGGCATCATGCTATAAACATCTACAAGTCTTCTGAGGTCGCCCAGTCGATGGCCGGTACTGAACAACCAAAAGGCACGCTCTGAAAAATGGGCCAGCAATAGGTCGTCACCGCTAATTCCTGAGAGGTCTAAATCCGACAGACCTATCGTGGCCCTAAGTGCATTATGTATTTCTTCAACCGTGGCGGCATCATCTGCGTTGGCGGCCGCCTCGGCTTCGATCAGTCTAGCTTCTATTCCCGATGCCAAAGCTACTGGAACACTGGATGAATTGAATTTGAGTTGGTTGTAATACAGGGTGATGTCATCTTGCCCGTCGTCCGTACCTCCGTCCCAAGGTGTTCTGGGATCCATGGCGGAACGGTACATTTGACCATTACCACCTTTACCATCGGCTATAGAAAATTGACGGCGAACAGTGGTCATAATGTAAATTCCGTTCTCTTGTCTGAAGCTGTTGTCGGACTGTTCGATATTATAGACAAAATCAGTGGGAATGCCGGCCACTTCATTTGCGGCATTGTCTATCTGGCCCAAGCCCAAAAAAGAACGCGCCTTGCCTATTCGGGCCAGGTTGGCCAATTTATCGTTGCTTCCGGCGGTAGCGATAGCTCGGTCGAACCTATTTGCGGCCTCGGTGAACATCTGTTCGGTAGTCAACGGCTCGCCATAGATCAATTCACCGCCGTCGGCCGGTGCTTTGCTGAAGGGTACCCCACCACAAAAAGTTTCAGCGAACATGATATAGGTATAACCGACGACGCTTTGCATTTCACTTTCGATTGCTGGATTTTCGTCGAAATTGGCTAGAAGATCTATAGTGGTCTGGGCTCCGGTTCTTGACCTATGCATATTTCCATAAATGGTATTCATGTCGGCATTGACATTCTGGAGGTTACGGGTGTCGGCCTCGCGCCTGGTGGGGAAGGTTCCGGCATAGCTGTATTCATCTGCCACAAGGCCGCTCATAACGATTAGGCCCGTAGTAGCTCCATGTCCCGCAGCGGAACCGCTCATGGCTACTGCAAGATCTCCGAGCGAACCCGCACGTAGGGTCTGTATACCGGCCTCACTGTCAAGCGATTCCGGTGTTACAATATCGGGATCGATAACTTCGACGACCGAATCGCAGGATACGCCCAAAGATGCAAATAGGACAAGAACAATAATATTGAAAAGCGGTCTGGTAAAATTCCTTTTAATTTTTAGTAGTGTTTTCATTTGCTTAATTTTTTTTCGTTAAAATGACAGGTTCAGTCTCGCTTTCCAAGAACGTACGGGTGGCTGACTAAGAAATTCCTCGGTGGTAAAATTGGATTGCCCAGTGGAGCTAATTTCGGGGTCAAGCCCCGAGTAATCTGTCCATACCCCTAGATTCTGACCGGAAAGTGTTAGGCTGATACGATCAAAACCTAGATTGTTCGAGAAAGTGCTGGGCGCGTTATAGGTCAATGAGATTTCACGGAGCCTCCAAAACGAAGCATCCTCTATGTATCCGGCGTTCGTGCCCAAAAATTTTGATGCTACGGCCCTGGCCTGATCGGCAAGAGACGCATTTGGATCGTTCAGTTCTTGGTTGTTACTGTTCCCGTTTCTCCATGAACCGGTATTGTTATATAGCTTTTGCCCTCCTCTGTAGTTCAAGAGCCCTTTCAGCACGAATTGATTTCCGAAGAAACTCAATGTAGGGGTAAAGGAAACATCCGTAGTAGCAAAAGGAGTGCCCAAATATGTATTTTCGCCTACTTGTACTTCGTTTTGTCCTATAAAACCATCTCCGTTGGCGTCGTTGTAAGTATAGGTTTCGTCCCAATAGCCACCAAGTGGAAGGCCTTCAACGTGACGCTGTTGGCCGAATATGACCGGTTGTATACCATCACCCAGTTCAATTAGCTCGTTATCGATAAAAGAACCTACGAAATCCAGTCCAAAGAAAAACTTATCGGTTTCTATGATTCTGGTATTCAGTGCTATTTCAACACCTGAGTTTTTTACGGAACCCAAATTTTCAAAACGGCCTTCGCCCACGCCTAATGATAAGGGTAGTTGCCTAAAAATAAGGGCATCTTCGGTGCGCTTGTTGAAATAGGTCATTTCAAAGCCGACCCTTTCTGACAATAGTTCGGCATCAAACCCAAATTCAAACTCCGTAGATCGCTCCGGACTCAAATCGGCGTTACCTACGCTTCCAATGCTGACACCTGTTACGCTCTGTCCGTCTAGGGTAGCGGCGATAGGATTGAAAAACCTTAGGGCATCGTTTGTACCCGGTTGTACCCCGGAAGCACCCCATGCCGCCCTCAGCCGTAGTGAACTCACTCCGTAGGAGTCAGCGTTGTCAAAGAATTCCTCTTCAGAGATGAGCCATGAGGCACTTACCTTGGGATAAAACACCGAATTAAAGGAGGCACCAAAGGAACTGCCACGATCTGCGCGCACGGCACCTGTCACGAAAAGCCTGTCATTGAAACCGATCTGTTCCTCCAAAAATACACCTACCGTACGCGATTCGATGGTCTGTTCATTACTCTGCGTTACAGCGGCCCCGGCAATAGAATTGCTGCCGGCAACCAACTGAAGCCCGGTTGCGAATGTTCCCTGAGACAAATTTTGCAAATACTGGAACCCAACCGAAGTACGGGAATTTATTCCCTCCCAAAGGTCGGTCTTATAAGAACCTACCAGGTCAAGGGTATAGACAAAGTCGTTGAATCTATTGGAAAATCGCGCGCCCTCGTCGTAATTGAGAAAATCTGGCGCTTCGCCCGTCGGAAAGAACTGACTGTCCCATCGTGATGTAAAGTCAAGTCCGCCAGAGGCCCTTATGTTCAATTTTTCGGAGGGGTCCCAAAGCAGTTCGAGACCACTTGTAAAACGATTGATCCTCTGCCGGGTGTCAATCGTAAAAAGTTGAGCGGGCGTGAATTCGCCCCAACCATTGTTGACATCTATGGTCGATGTACCATTAAGACCTTGACTCATTAGGGCCAGTGCAAAATTATCGTTCAAGGGCAGTTCAAGATTACTGTTGGTATAGCCTGTGGTTAAATTCACCTTCAAATCATCTGTGATTTTGGCCCCGAAATTCCCGCGGAAATTAGTCCTTTTTATATTATTGACCGGCAACACCCCTTCACCATCGGTAAGACTTCCGGAGAGGAAGTAGGTAATCACTTCTGACCCACCGGATACGCTCAAACCGCCACCATAAGATTGCCCTGTTTGAAAAGGAGAGGTACGCGGATCGTTCAAAGGCTGGAAAGAGTTGAGGGTACTGTGAACAAAAGTACCATCGGCCGCTTCAAAATTGAAACCGGGATTTCCATCTGCATCCAGTGCCTGATAGTTTTTGGGATAGGTAACTACGTCTTCGACCAAACCACTCTCGAAAAATGCGGACCATCTAGGCTCTCCTTGCTTTCCTTTTTTGGTGGTGATCCTGATAACTCCGTTCGCAGCGATCGACCCGTATAAAGTGGCTGCCGAAGGTCCCTTGATAACCTCGATGGTCTCGATATCTTCTGGGTTGATATCGTTTAAGCGGGAAGGGGATTGCCCACCTGTTTCGAACGAAATAGAGTTGGCCTCGTTGTTGATCAATATGCCATCTACATAAATTACCGGTTCGTTGGAAAGGGATGCACTGTTCGAACCCCTGATCCTAATGCGCGAGCCCATGCCCGTTGAACCTCCACTGCTTGAAATTTGTACACCTGTGGCCTGTCCTTGCAGTAAATCTGAAACATTGCTGATCGGACGCTGTTTTACGTCGTCGCTAACATTGAGGTTGGCAATTGAATTTCCCATTTCTACTTTACGGCGTGCACCTGTTGCCGTAACGACCACCTCGTTCAAATCCATCAAATCTGGCTTCATAACCACGTTCATAACCTCCATCTTTACGCTGACTTCACGTGAGGCGAAACCGATGTAAGAAAATACGAGCATATCTCCTTCGGATGCTTCGATTTCGTATTCCCCATCAAAATTAGAAGAAACCCCTCGCGTCGAGCCCTTGATTACAATACTTACCCCTGCCAAGGGCAGATTGTCTTGGTCGGTTACCGTGCCGGTCACCGTCATGTCCTGTTCCTCGATTTCTTGAGCGGATACTGATGAGAAATTTGTGCCCGATTTTGATTTTTTACGATTCTCCAGAAGAACAATAAGCTTTCTTCTGATTTCAAAGGACGCATCGGTTTCTTTTAAAATAAGCTCCATAAGGGCCTCTATATTTACTCTGTCTACATTGATAGTGACTTTTTGGGTAACGTCTAAATCGGAATTATTGAAAAGAATGTTGAAATCCGTTTCTTTTTCAATTTTTTCGAATACGGATTCAATGGTAGCGTTTTCCACGTTCAAAGAAATTTTGGATTTCTGTGAATAGATGTCGTTTGCCTGAAGTTGAAATAGGGCAACCAATAAAAACAAGGAGGTAATTTTCATTTTCAGGCCTATATTTATCTTAAAATACCCTTTACAT
>JBATUY010000017.1:0-4992 GCA_049671465.1 Pricia sp.
GTCCAATATGGTGCTTAAGCGGTTTATCGACAGGGCTAGACCGGAAATCGAACATTTAGTTTCCGTTAAGACCTTGAGCTACCCAAGTGGTCATGCCATGAGCTCGATGGCTTTTTATGGCTTTCTGATTTATCTCATTTATAAGCTTAAAATTAGCAGAATATGGAAGTTCAATTTAATTGTATTATTAATCGTTTTAATCTTAAGTATAGGTATTAGCAGGGTATACTTAGGTGTTCATTTTCCATCGGATGTTATTGGAGGATGGATTGCAGGAACTATATGGGTAACCTTCTGTATTTTGATTTTCAATTTAATTGAAGTTTTCAGGAGAGATTCGCAAACTTCTTAGTTAAATCGGGAATGTCGAAAAGTAAATTACAATTATGAAGAAAGGATTTATTATTTTATTTTCATTAATCGCTGTTTTTATTGTGTTAGTTTATGTATCGCTATCGGAAACAGAGGATAACTTTCGCACCTGTTCCGTTTTGAACATTAACGATTTAGAATCTATAAACTTCAAAGATTACGATTCAGTTACCGTTGCGGCAAATACCCTATACGAAGCGAGTTTTTTAAAGGAAATTATGCAAGGTGTGCAATATAGGAAGGCTTGGGCCACTCCTGTAACTGTACCAGTAGTTTTTCTGGATACATTAAAGGGAGGACTTGCCGTTATAGAACAAGGTGGTGGAAAGCAGACCCATTCCCTCGAATTAGAAGATAGTCTGGGTATTCGATATACGCTACGAAGTCTAAGCAAGGACCCTGAACCCTTAGTTCCAGAAATTGCCAAAGATTTGAACCTGGAAAATATTGTAATCGATGGCATTTCTTCACAACACCCCTATTCAGCTTTGGTAGTGGCCAAATTATCAGACGCTGCTCAATTATTACACACCCACCCAACCTTAGTATTCGTACCCAAACAAGATGCATTGGAAAAATTCAATGAGAAGTTCGGCAATAGGTTGTATCTCTTTGAATATGAAAGTGAGGGAAAAATTAACTGGACAGGACTCCCCGATATTATAGAGATTGCTGATACCGAAGATTTACAGGAATATAAATTGAAATACGGGCAAGCAGTAAGTATCGATAAGAAGGCTCTTATTAGAGCAAGATTGTTCGATTTGATAATCGGTGATTGGGATCGTCATGCAAAGCAGTGGGGCTGGGCAATTGAAAAGAAGAACAATCAATTTTTAGCTATACCGGTAGCCGCAGACCGCGATAACGCTTTCTTTACTCAAGATGGGATTATTCCCTCACTCATAGCCAACGACCTCATCTTACCGGAGATGCAAGAGCTTGAAAAAAATATTGATTTTTTAGAAGGTTTAGTAACCTCTTTCGACGAATACTTTCTCCGTCAGGCGACGTTGGAGCAGTTTACTGATGAAGCATCCAGATTAAAAGACTTACTTAGCAACGAAGAAATTAACGAAGCGTTCAAAGTATGGCCAAAATCTATAGATAGTCTAGACGGAGCAGCTATTAGGAAAAAGTTAATGGCGCGAAGGGATGATATTTCGAAGGATGCAGAAGAGTTCCATAAGATAGTGAATGAAAGGCCGCTTAGCAAGATTGAATTAAAAGGCTCTGAAGATTTAAAGTTGCGAAATGGGTTGGAGAATTGTTTTGACTGTTCTACAACATTCCCTTAAAACCACATTTTCATAATCCAAAATTTAAGCGAAATGGATGTTAAAAAGGTAGAAGAGTTTGCATTATCAAAGCTTTCAAGTGAGCTTGATAGTAACTTCATGTTTCACGATCTGGACCGTGCTAAGAATTTGATATCAAAGTCTATCGAAATATTGAATACCGATGGCAACAATGCGGATAGAGAGAACACCCTAATAGCAGCGTGGTTTTTGTATTTAGGATTTACCAAGGATTATAAAGAACATGTTCGGCACAGCCAAAATATGGCGAGATCTTTTTTAGAAAAAAATAGTGTCACTAATGAACAAATTGCGTTCATAACCGGTTTGATAGCTTCGGCATGGAATGATTTGGAACCCGAATCCAAAGAGGCAGAAATTCTCAAAGATGTCAGAACCTCTCATTACGGTTCCGACAATTTTATAGAGCTTATTGAACTACAAAGACTAGAACTTTTAAATGTAATAGGTGATGCACCGTCATCCTTTGAATTTAAAGAAAACTTTTTGGAAATTCTGAATGGAGTCCATCGATTCTACACCAATTATGGCAATGAAAATTGGCATGAACAGAAGAAAAAGAATATCTTGTCGTTAGTAGGAAAATCACTTAAGGCTGAAAGAACCGAAAAGAAGGAGAAGCTAAAAGTAAAACTCAAAAATCAAAGTCCAGAACGTGCTATTCAATCGCTGTATCGAACTCAATTAAGAAATCACATCAAGTTGAGCGATATCGCAGATACCAAGGCCAATATACTACTATCGGTCAATGCCATTATTATATCCTTGTTATTGGCAAACCTAATTCCCAAATTAGATTCACCAAGAAATTCGTATTTAATTTATCCCACCGTTATTTTCGTAGTTTTTAGCATCACTTCAATGATAATGTCCGTACTGGCAACACGGCCAAAAATTGAAAATAATGATCTTATCGACTCTGATTTAAATAGCGAGAACACTAATTTCCTTTTTTTTGGAACCTTCCATTCTCTCTCCATACAAGATTTTAAGCGTAAGATGAAAAATATTATAAAGAGCAAAGAATCGATCTACGACTCTCTAACTATGGATTTATATTATCTCGGACTTGTTTTGAAGAAAAAATATCAGCTTCTGCGATGGACGTATACCGTATTTATCATAGGAATCGTACTATCGGTAATCGCATTTGGTGTAGCATTAAAATATTATGGTATGGACAAGGAAATACTTGAAGCCGTTACGCCTGAGTAACCTTGATGTATTTGACTTATTCGTAGCTCAACTAAAATCCATGCCCATCTCGAGATCAATTTCATTTGCCTCGTCAACATCTTGACCATCGGAATGATTTTTTGCTATATTGCTTTGAACTATGAATTTTTCCGGCAGACCCTCCAAAAAGTATGTACTATATTGTTCGGAACCCAATTCTGTTGATTCTTCGGATTGAGTTCTTTGACTATGAAACGCGTTGATCGAGTTAGTGTCCCGAGTTATAACGAGTTCATTTTTTGCCCTGGTCAAAGCTACGTACAGCACACGTCTGTCTTCCTCAATTTGGTGGATATTATCCAAATTCCAAGCACTTGGGTATACCTTTGGAGATACATTCAACACAAAACAGGTGTCGGCCTCCAGGCCTTTAGCGGAGTGCACGGTCGAAATAATTACATGGTCTTTGTGCTCATCGGTCGTCAATTTGGAGCTCTCCAGCACTGGTGCGCCATTGATTTGTTTTGAATTTTCCAGTATTCCCTCTGTAATGAATTCGCCTAATGAACCATAATTTCCGGCTAAAATTTCCAGTACTGGAAAATCGGCCTTCCGCTTTTCTTCCCAATCCTTCCGATATTTATAGGCCAAGTTTAAAGACATTGAATCGTAGGCTTCTCCTACGGCAGCTTTTACATCACCTTTAGTATCCAGTATGCCCTGATACAAGCCTCCTATCTTGGCACCGTCCTGCCCGCAAATAATGGTCGGCAGCATTTGGGCACATTCTTCGGAATCCTTGCAATCCAAGATATCATTAAGAAATTTAGCCGCACGAATTTCACCAATTCCTTCCCAAAATGTCAGATAACGCATCCAAGCAATTTCATCATAAGGATTATTGACTACCCGTAACAAGGATACCAAATCCTTAATGTGGGCCGATTCCATAAATTTTCGACCCCCGTAGGTTATATACGGTATTTTCTTTTGAATAAATACCGCTTGCAAAGGTTTGGTATAGTATTGAGAACGGGATAGTACCAAGTGGTCGCTAAAGGCTTTATTGCCTTCCGAATAGTTGATCAATATACGTTCGGAGATAAAATTGGCCTCTTCCCACTGATTCTCTACATTCATAATTTCCGGCTTATTACCATATTCCCGGGCGGAGACCAAAATTTTGTCATAGACTATCGAAGATTTTTCCAGTAACCAGTTAGATACATCTAAGATGGCTTGTGTCGACCGATAATTCTTATCCAAAATCTGCACTTCTGAGTCTGGAACTCGATCGGTAAAAAGATGCACATTTTTGAAGTCCGCACCGCGAAAGGAATATATTGACTGTGCATCATCACCTACGCAGAAAAGATTGGCGATGGAAACGAAAGGCTGTATCAAATCCCATTGCAACGGGTTGGTATCCTGCATTTCATCGATAAGGATATGATCATAGTGCGCTGCTAAAATTTTCTTAGCGGCTGGATCTTTTCGAAGACGATTGGCGATTACTAGCAGAAGATCATCATAATCGAGATATCTTGCCTGCATTTTTTTTGCTTGATATGCTTTAAGTAAAACCTCTATTCGAGGTCTCAACTGCAGTATTTCCTCATCGGTCTCCTTGTCCCTTTTTCCTTTAAATGTTTTAATCCTAATAGTTTCGGTCAAGCTTTTTTTGGTATTTCGTGCAAAAGAATAAATATCAATAAGCTGTTGCGGCTTCATCCGCACCGCCTTATATTCTTTGGTATTATCCCCACATATTATCTTCATTACCCCTATTTGGTCGTCTGGGTCAATTACCGTGAAAGTTGATGCTCCAAAGAGATTAGGAAATTTTGTAATTAATTGGCTGCACCACGAATGAAATGTAGAACCACGTAGGTTTCCCGAGTCGCTATTGCTTAAAGAAGATTTTACCCTTTCCACAATTTCGTTGGCCGCTCGTTTAGTGAATGTGAGAATTTGAATCCTTCCCGCATCTACTCCATTATTTATCAAATAAGATGCCCTGCCGATAATGGTCTTTGTTTTACCTGTACCGGCACCTGCTAAAACCAATAAATGTTTCCCACTAAATTCAACGGCTTTTCTTTGATTTGTATTGAGATTCTGCAAT
>JBATUY010000018.1:0-2429 GCA_049671465.1 Pricia sp.
ATTTTTTTCTCTTTCAACCCTGGGCGCTTGATCCAACCTAGGCTGCCATAGGTACCCATCATGACCACGTCTAGGGCTACCGTCGGAAAATCCCAGTCTACGCTCCCTTTTTGAGGTACGTAGGCCACTTTGTCGACTTGCTTTTTATAGGGTTGGCCGAATACCTGTACACTGCCGGCGATGGGCTTGATGATGCCTAGAATGGATTTGATCAAAGTGGATTTACCCGCTCCGTTCGGGCCGACGATGGCCATCAATACGCCTTCGGGAACAACTAGGTCGATATCCCAAAGTACGGGCTTGTAGTCGTAGGCCACCGTAAGGTCGTCAATCTGAATGGCCGGATGTTTTGTTTTGCTGTTCATAGTTATCGCATGTCCTATTTTATTGTTCCAAGGTTTGAATTTTTTTGCTTCAAGTTTTGAACTTTGTTTCTTCAAGGTTCAAACGTAGTAGCGTCAAGTTTTGAATTTTGTAGCTTCAAGAATTAGAAGCGCAATCGTTTTGACTCTGCGCTGATTGCCGGCAATGGTCGAAAGATATAATCTTACCCTTCGGCGTGACGAAGCCCAAACCGTCTGCCCTTTTATTTTAGTGCCTCGACAATCGTACTTACATTATAGCGAAACATGCCAATATAATTGCCCTCATCGGTACCGGCATTGCCCAAAGCATCGGAATAGAGCGTACCGCCGATCTGTACGTCGTAGCCTTTAGATTTCACGGCCTGTTGCAAGGCTTCGATAGTTCGTTTAGGCACACTGGTCTCCACAAAAATGGACTTCACCTGTTTCTCGATGATGAGCTGGGCGAGCTTCTGTACATCTTGTACCCCGGCTTCCGTTGCGGTGGAAAGGCCTTGAAGCCCTACGACCTCAAAACCGTATTCGGCTCCAAAATAGTTAAAGGCGTCATGGGCGGTCACCAAGACCCGTTTCTCCTCGGGCAAGGTGGCGATGGTCTGGCGGATTTCGTCCTCAAGCACATCTAGCTTTTTCAAATATTCGGCAGCATTGGCTTCATAAAACGCCGCATTGTCGGGGTCGAGTTTGCTCAATTCTTCGGTCAAATAGCTAGTGATCTGTTTCCAATATTCGATATTGAACCAGATGTGGGGGTCGTAGTTCGAGGCGAAATATTCAGAGCCTATCAGGCCACCCTTGTCCAATACTTCAGCAAGGGCAATAGTATTGCTGTTGCGTCCCATTTTTTCGAAGACATCGACCAGTTTTCCCTCGAGGTGCAGGCCACTATAAAACACTACATCGGCTCCGGTTAATTTAGATACGTCTCCCTCACTGGCCTTGTACAGATGGGGGTCGACACCGCTGCCCATCAATCCTTGTACATTGACGGAATCTTGCCCGATATTTTTGACCAGATCGGTAATCATCGTAGTGGTCGTTACGATGTTGAGTTTGCCGTCGGTTTCTTTCTTGGTATTTTTACATCCTACCAAAACGGTAAAACAAAATAAAATCAGTATAAAGTTTTTCATAAGATATTTTGGTGTTCGTATTTTGTTATAAGGATTTTTCAATAGGAATTTTGTATCCCACGGAATGTATTCCTAACCCGATGGACCATTCGTTTTACTTGGTACCGAAAGCAGCCGATCTGACTTCGATATATCTCACTGCTCAATATAAATATTATCCGTTGCGGTCTTTGAAAGCTGCACTTCCCCGTCCGCTATGCGTAAGGTCATGCTCTCATCGAATTTTTCAATGTTGACCACCTCCACCGCAGTGCCCAGACCTATTTGTTGTTTGGCCAAGTATTTTAAAAAGGATGACGATGCGTCGTTAAAACCTTTGCAAGTGCCGCGGTCGCCTTTTTGCAATTGTGATAATTTTTTCTTGGGAATGTCGGGCATATTTCCATGGGCATCGGGAATCGGATCGCCGTGGGGGTCATAGGCCGGTCTTCCCAAAAACTTATCGAGTTCTTCTACGAGTTTTATCGATTTGATATGTTCCAGCTGCTCGGCTACTTCGTGTACTTCGTCCCAATTGAAATTGAGGCGATCTACAAGAAATGATTCCCATAAGCGATGTTTTCTGACCACGGCCAACGCATGCGCTTTACCGGTCTCGGTCAATTGAACGCCATAATACTTCTGGTAATCGACCAACTTTTTCTCGGCCAGCCTTTTGATCATTTCAGTTACCGAGGCGGCCTTGGTCGTTAGGTATGATGAAAGGCTGCTCGTAGATACACCATCATCCGTCTCCTGTTGTAGGTGGAAGATGGCCTTGAGATAATTTTCTTCGGATTGGGTAAACATATATTTAAATATGGATGAATATACGTTTTATATTTAAATAATAAATATTTAGGATAGGCTAAATTTTGAATTTACATGAATAAGACCCACAAAACCATCTACCCTGATTTTAGGTACGCTGATTTTCCGTACTATTTTATTG
>JBATUY010000019.1:0-16199 GCA_049671465.1 Pricia sp.
GTATTGGTTAGCTACGTTTTTCCGAATTTGAAAAATAATGAAAATTCCCAAAAAATAGAACGGTCAGAGTTTGGAATCCTTTCCCGGAAAAAAATAAATCAGTCTCTAAATATATAAAAAAACCGCCGATTCGGCGGTTTTAATTATATTCAGTTTTATTCGGTGATTTCACCACAACTTACTCTGGCCCCGGCGGCACCGCTGGGTTGTGACGTGAAATCGTCCGCGTCTTGATGAACGATTATTCCGTGACCGATAATGTTTTGCGTATCGTCATCACAGCCGATACACCATTGCTCGGTGGTAAACTCCATCGTCGCATTGCCATCGGCGTCTGCGGTCAGATTACCAAGATCACCCGAATGGTAGCCATCGGCGGATTCCCATTTGCCGTGCGGTTCGTCGGTCGGATTCCAATGTCCTCCTGCAGACGTGCCATCATCGGCGGAGCAGTCCGCATTTTCGTGAATGTGTATGGCATGTTTGCCTTCTGGCGTAAGTCCGCTAAACTCGGCCTTCATTTGTACCGCGCCGTCCATTTGCTCAAAAGTAACTGTGCCTTCGACCGAACTTCCACTTTTCGGCGCCATTTGAACGGTCAGGGTTTTGCCCATCATCTCGCTTTTCATGGCATCGGCATCAGCTTCCATAGCATCCATAGATTCTTCCATGGCATCTTCTGCAGATTCCGCTTCTTTTTTCACTTCCTTACAGCTGTAGGACCCTATAAGTAGTAGGCCCACTAATGTTAATTGTATTGTTTTCATGTGTATTAAAATTTTATTTGGTTATAAAGATAAGGATAAAAAGAATTTGCACTTGCTTGAACGGTTTTGATTTTGACAGCATCGCAATCTCCCGATGTCAAGTGATTTACTTACCGGTTTTTCTGGGAAATTCTGAAATTTGTTCTATGGTAAAGGTTTCCGTCTCTTTAAAAGGTGATACCTCCAGTTTTTCGATGGCCGATTTATAGGTTGCCCACGTGTCCTCAAAAAAGGCATTGGTTTTCTGTAATGCTGCTTTGAGGTCGGCCTCGGCAAATCGGACGAGTTTTTCCTCCGTTTCGGTGATGCCGGTCTGGCGACTCTCTACATATCCGCTGGCCGTTCCGATACGCTGCATCACTGTGATTTCGGGGTTTCGGGTGATGCCTTGCGGTTTGTCGTCCTTACCCAGATATAGGGCAACGACAGAATCGATTTTTTTGACAATATCTCTGGAGGCCTCGATCTCTTTCTTGTATTTTTTCTTGTCCAGTGCCTTTAGGTCTTTCTGGTATTTCTCGGCAACGTTCTTGCTCTCTACCAGCTGCTTTACCGCATCGGCGGCCGTTTGGGTCATGTTTTCGAGGCGTTTTGCGGTCCGGTATATGGCCTCGGTTGAAGCGGTGGATTCTTCAAGCCGAGGATCGGATGCCACTTTAATGGTGGTTTCTTCCACTTGTTCGCCATGGCTCATTTTTACGTTATAAGTGCCCGGTTTTACCGCTATGCCGCCGGGTTGGTCTTTATTCGTATCGATTTTTCGCTTGGGATAATCCGGCCCTTTTTCATCCATATTCCAATACACTCTATGAAATCCCGGCTTTTCCGGCGTTTTGTATTTCAGGGTGCGTATCAATCGCTCACCATCGTAAAAGTCGAATTGAACGGAATCCTTCTTCTGAACGCCCGTCAAAGAATCTTTTTCAACACTGATCGAACTGTCGCTGTTCGTGTTCGATTCAGCGATTTGTTTCGCGTTTTTGTCATCTTTCCCACCGGTGACGTTCGTGCTTTCCCCTTCCTTGTCACGGGTCTTGCGTTTTTTTCCCTCGGATGGTTTCCGCATTTCCTTTAGTTCACTAGTTTCCCCACCATCGGATGCATTGCCATCGGAAATAGAATCCTTCGCCTTTTTTCCTTCTTTGATATAATAGGTCAACATCGCGCCCTTTTTCCGGTTTTCTCCATTGTAAATGGCATCGGCCCCGAAACGGCTTCCCGTCGGTTGCTGGTAAGCGGCTTGGTACGCGGTTGGCGGTTCAAAAAGTTGGATGTCTTTCTTTAGGACGGACATATCGGAAGCTAGTGCCCGCAGGGGGCGGATATCGTCCAGCACCCAAGCCGCACGGCCAAAGGTGCCGATAACGAGATCGTTTTCGCGAGGATGGATGACCAAATCCTTGGTGGATACCGTAGGATAGCCTTCCGTCCATTTTTGCCATTGAACGCCGGCGTCGAAGGATATATAAAGTCCGTCGTCGGTGCCCAGAAATAATAGGTTCGGGTTTTCTAAGTCCTCAACTATGGATAGCGTATAGCTCTCCACATCGTTTTCATCGACGATACGCTCCCAAGTCTTTCCGTAGTTTTTTGTACGATAGGCGTAGGGCGTGTAGTTGAACCTGCGGTAATCGTTGGCGATTAGCAGTGCCTCGCCCTTGTTTTTGTTGGATGCTTTTATCTGTGCGATCCAGCTGCCTTTCGGCAAATCGGCGATATTGGCCGAAACATCGATCCAGTCTCCACCGCCGTCGGTGGTGTAATGTACCCGACCGTCATCGCTGCCGGCCCAGAGCATATCTTTTTCGATTGGTGAGGGCTCGATGACCAGAAGCGTGGTATGGTTTTCGGCACCGGTAGCGTCCATGGTGAGTCCTCCGCTTTCATCTTGTTTTTGTTTGGCGGGGTCGTCGGTGGTCAGGTCTGGCGAAATTATCTCCCAGGTCTGACCTTTATTTGTGCTTTTGTGTACGAACTGACTACCGAAATATACGGTCGCGTTGTCGAAAGGGTCTTGGGCGATGGCGGCGTTCCAGTTAAAGCGGAGTTTGGTGCTGTCGTTCGGTGGGGTAGGGCGCACGATATAGTTGTTGCCCGTGATATGGTCGTAGCGGCTGACGTAGCCCTGTTGGCTCATGGCATAACCGAATTGGGAATCGTCTTTGTCCGGCACCACGTCGAATCCATCGCCAAAAGCGATCTCTTGCCAGTAGCTGTTGCGAATGCCCTGGTCTTTCCAAACGTAGGCGGGGCCGCGCCAAGAACCGTTGTCTTGCATACCGCCGTATACATTATAGGGATACTCGTTGTCGACGTTGATATGGTAGAATTGTGCCACGGGCAGGTTGCCGATAAATCGCCATGACTTCCCGCGGTCTTTGGTGATGTTCAGTCCGCCGTCGTTACCGTCGAGCATAAACTGTCCGTTTTCAGGATGGATCCACCAAGCGTGGTGGTCGGGGTGTACACCGTTATCGACACGATACGCCGGCATGAGCTGCTCGAAATTCTTGCCACCGTCTTCGGAAACATTGACATAGGTGAAAACGGAATACACACGATTCTCGTTCTGCGGATCGACGTAGATTTCGGAATAGTAAAAGGGCCGGTTTCCGATATCGTCTTTATCGTTTATTTTTTTCCATTTAAATCCGCCGTCCTCCGATTTGTAGAGGGCGTTTTTTTTGGCTTCCACCAAGGCGTAGACCACATTGGGACTACTGGCCGCGACGGCCACCCCGATACGGCCCAGATTCCCTTTGGGAAATCCATCTTCCTCAGTAATTTCTTTCCAGTTCTCGCCCCCGTCGTGGGTCATATAGAGTCCGCTACCTTTTCCTCCGGACTCGAAAAACCAAGGGTATCGGCGATGTTCCCACATGGCGGCAAAGAGCTTGTTGGGGTTGGCGGGATCCATGATCAGATCGGCCGCCCCCGTTTTTTCATTGACAAATAGGATGTTTTTCCAGGTCTTTCCACCATCCGTGGTCTTGTAGACCCCACGCTCTGGGTGTTCGCCCCACGGGGAACCGATGGCGCCCACATAAATGGTGTTGGGGTCGGTCGGATCGATTTTTATTCTATGGATGTGCCGGGTCTCTTCCAATCCCATAGGCTGAAAGCTCTTTCCACCATCCAAAGATCTGTAGATACCGTATCCTCCGTTGAGGCTGTTTCTGGGGTTTCCTTCGCCGGTACCTACCCAAATTACGGATGGATTGCTCTGCTGCACGGCTACCGCCCCGACCGAAGCGGTCACTTCTTTGTTGAAGATAGGCTCCCATTTTATGCCTCCGGAAGTCGATTTCCAAAGTCCCCCCGAAGCCGTGCCCACGTACATGATGTCGGGGTCGGTGAGTACCACGTCAATGGCTGTTACTCTACCGCTCATTCCACC
The DNA here is from genome assembly GCA_049671465.1 of Pricia sp. Classification (GTDB taxonomy): domain Bacteria; phylum Bacteroidota; class Bacteroidia; order Flavobacteriales; family Flavobacteriaceae; genus Pricia. The sequence goes on from JBATUY010000019.1 coordinate 4,165, forward strand.
GGGACCGATATTTCGCGGTTTAAGGTCTTGTACCAAATCCATTTCGAATTTTTGGGCGGTAAGGGGCAGCAGGGTCAAAAGAAAGGTGAAGAGAAGTAGATTTTTTACCATGTCGGCTAGCTTGTTGAATTATGGCTTTAAATATAGGCAAAGGAAGTCCAATAAAAAAAGAACCCGATGCCTGAGACATTCATTGACGGTCTGCCCCACTTTTAGCCCAAAGAAATCTTTCTTATCCCAATAAAAACGAATACCATTCCGGTATAGCCAATAAAAAACGGGATGATATAGTGCTGAAGCCCGACCACAAGTAATAATCCCATAAGCAATAGCTGAAAGCCTAATCCAAAGGTAGAAATCGCGGTCATAAACCAGTTGGGCGAGCTTCTTCCTTCCGAAGCCTTCGGGTCCAGAACGTAGATAATACGGTCAAAAATGCCATATAGAAGTTTGTAGAGCCTGAAAAGCAGATTTACGGTGTGTTGTTTTTCTCCCGGAAGGGCTTTTGGGGCATCGATTTCGAAGATACGGCTGGTCGTATCGCCCTGATATTTATTTCTGAGGATGACGTAGTAGTAATTGTAGAGCGTGCCTTGCAGCTGAATACCAAAAAATGCCATAAAGGTTAGTATTAGCCACCCGTCGGTCACATAGCCAACGCTCAATAAAATCAGTAGGTTGAGTATGATATCGGACACCGAATCAAGATAGCGACCGGTGTGCGAAGGCGTATTCTTGACACGGGCCAACTCCCCGTCCGCCGCATCTAAAACGGATTTTAAGACCAAGAAAAATAAGGCAGCCCAAGGCATACTATTTAGAATACAAACGATGGCGATCAAACCGGATACGCTGAACGCCAGGGTCATCTGTACGGGCGTGAACGCGGTGTTTTTTAGGGATTCGGCGATGGCTTTGGCGATAGGCCTACCGTAATCGGACAGGTCGATGAATTGATGTTGCTTGGGGAGTTTTGACATGAAGCATACTGGCGAATGCGAAAACCGGAAACGAAAACACGCTGGCCGATCACTTTTTCAAACCGATGGCAAAGATAAGGGTAAAATGGCACTTAAAATTTGCCCTTTTTTATTTTGCGGTATTTCCATTGCTTATCCTTACTTTTATAGGCTTAACATTAACAAAAGTATCCCCCACATGAAAAAAAATTTCATTCTTCTGACTTTGATATTGGGCCTTGTTCTGGCCAGTTGTGTAAATAAACGCGATGGAAACCCCAAAGTGCTCGTTTTCTCAAAAACCATGGGCTTTAAGCACGCCTCGATTCCCACCGGTATGGCCGCCATTCAAAAATTGGGCGCCGAAAACGGATTTGAAGTCGATACCACCAAAAATGCGGAACTTTTCAATGAAGACAATCTGAAGCAGTACGCCGCGGTGGTTTTTCTGAGCACGACCATGAACGTGCTAGACGCCAAACAAGAGGCCGCGTTCGAGCGCTACATTCAATCTGGCGGGGGATTTGCCGGTATTCATGCCGCCGCCGATACCGAATATGACTGGGGCTGGTATTCCCAACTGGTCGGCGCGCAGTTCGAGAGCCATCCGAAAGGTACGCCCGAAGCGGACTTTATTATTAAGGACAAGAATTTCGGCGCGACCAATTTTTTTGCGGATTCCGTATGGCATAGAGCCGATGAAATTTACAACTATAAAAAAATCAATCCCGATGTGAACGTAATCATGACGGTCGACGAATCTTCGTACGAGGGAGGTACTAACGGAGATTACCATCCTTTTTCATGGTACCACGAATTTGATGGCGGTCGTGCGTTTTACACGGGTGCGGGCCATACCGACGAAAGCTATGCCGACCCCCAATTTCTACAGCATATTTTGGGAGGTATCGAATACGCCATAGGTGAAAACGAAAATTTGGACTATAGTAAGGCGGTAACGCAACTTCCGCTCGATGCGGACCGTTTTTTGAAAAAACAACTGGTGGTCGGCGAATTTTTTGAACCTACCGAAATGGCCATCCTCCCAAATAGCGATGTACTGGTAGCCCAACGTCGCGGCGAGATTATGCTTTACGAAGATGCTACTCAAGAATTGAAACAGGTCGGGTCGCTCGACGTATATTATAAAACCCTCAATACCCCAGGTGTCAATGCGGAAGAGGGATTGATGGGCCTGCAAAAAGATCCGAACTATGCCAAGAACCATTGGGTCTATCTGTATTATGCCCCAACCGGGGATGCATGGGTAAACCGGCTCTCACGCTTTCAGTTTAAGGATGGTGTTTTCGACAAAGAATCGGAGCAGGTTATTTTAGAGGTAGATTCCCAACGGGAGATCTGCTGCCATACGGGGGGCTCCATAGCTTTTGGACCTGATAATCTCCTCTATTTGTCCACCGGGGACAATGCCACACCTTTCAATGAAAAGAAGGCGAAATATGTGAATAGCGGGTATGCGCCCTTGAACGATATTCCTGGGCACGAACAGTTTGATGCCCGCCGGTCTTCCGGGAACACCAATGATTTACGCGGAAAAATTCTGAGGATAAAAGTCAATGAAGATGGTAGTTACGATATCCCTGAAGGCAACCTTTTCGCTGAAGGAACCGAAAAAACGCGGCCCGAAATATACACTATGGGGCACCGTAATCCCTACCGGATATCGGTCGACCCGAAAAAAGGATATGTATATTGGGGCGAAGTCGGTCCCGATGCCCGTCAAGATTCCTTGGAAACCCGAGGGCCTCGCGGTTACGACGAAATGAACCAGGCCAGGGAAGCGGGCAACTACGGTTGGCCCCTGTTTATCGGGGACAACAAACCTTATGTCGACTATGACTACGCCACCGGCAAGAGCGGCCAGGCCTTCGACGCCGAGAAGCCCATCAACGATTCCAAGAATAATACGGGACTCCAAGAACTGCCACCCGCGCAGCCGGCCTACGCTTTCTATCCGTATGCAGAGACTTCGGAGTTCCCACAACTGGGATCTGGCGGAAGAAACGCAATGGCAGGGCCGGTCTATTATGCCGACCAATATCCCGACGGAGGTCAGCTCCCTGAATATTACGACGGTAAAATCATCATCTATGATTGGATGCGCGGTTGGATGAAGGCCGTCACCTTATTTGAGGACGGTTCTTTCAATAAAATGGAGCCTTTTGCATCCGATATCGAGGTTAACAGCTTGATAGATGTTGAAATGAGTGCCGATGGCCGTGTCTAACTTTTGGAATATGGTAGCGGTTGGTTCTCAAAGAACGATAACTCCGCCCTAAGCTATATCGAATACAACGGTGGCAACCGGCCGCCGCTGATCGATAATATGGTGGTGGACAAGACTTCGGGAAAACTACCCTTATCGGTAACGGCCAAGGTCGAGGCGAAAGACCGCGAAGGCGATCCGCTCACCTACGTTTGGGATTTGGGTAACGGAGAGACCCAAGAAACCACCGCCCCAGAAGTGTCCTACACTTATAAGGATGCGGGGGATTATAAGATTTCCGTAACGGTCGAAGATGATAAAGGAGAAGCGGCGAAAAGTGACATCGTTCCGGTGGTCGCCGGTAACTCAAGACCTGAGGTATCGATCAGCTTGAACGGGGGTAATACGTCTTTCTTTTTACAGGGAGTGCCGATTGAGTATTCCATAACGGCTACGGATGCCGATGGGGATGCCATAGATGCGTCGAATCTTTTTGTTTCCGTAGATTATCTTGAAAGTTATGACCAGCAAAACCAATCATTAGGACATCAACAGGTATCTGCAGCGATTACAGGTAAGGCCTTGACCCAAGGTATGGACTGCAAGACCTGCCATAAAGAAGCGGAAGCGTCCATCGGCCCGAATTATACCGAGGTGGCCCTGAAGTACGCTGGCGAAGCGGGCGGAAAAAGTTATCTTCAAAAAAAGATTAGCGCCGGTGGCGGTGGCGTTTGGGGCGAAGTGGTCATGCCGGCCCATCCCAATGTAACCCAAGACGAAACCCGTCAAATTGTGGAGTACATCATGGCTTTGGCGGATGATTCCGCAAAAGAACAGTCCTTGCCCGCTTCGGGCACCATTGAACCCAGTGCCAAGCAGGGTGACAATGTGATGGTATTGACGGCCAGTTATACCGACAATGGCGCCGAAGGTACGGTGCCATTGACCGGGGTCAAATCTGTGGCCCTTCAGGGAAGTACGGTCACCTTCTCGGATAAGACCAAGGCCGAAGGTTTTACGGCGGTTCAATTTAATGGCCAAGATTTGCTGATCGTGCCGAACGAGCAAGGTTGGTTCGCTCTAGAAAATATTGATTTAACGGGAGTTGATTCGGCTACCTTGACCGCGGGATGGCAAGAAGCTCCAAAAACCGGTCTTGACTTTGAAATGTACCTAGATGCTCCCGACGGACGACTCTTGGGTAAGGGCAGTATGTCTAAACCTGAAGCCGGTCAACCTGGCGGCACGATAGCCATTTCGCTTGAAAAAGATTCTGACAACGTAAAGGCCAATGAAATCTATTTTGTTTACAAACCCAAGGCGGGTGAAGACCGGGGTGCCGGGGCAGTAGCACTTACCAATGTTCGATTTGATTCTAAGTAAGGCGAAAAAGAGAATACACCTAGAATTCCCTGCGCTACTATAGACAGGGAATTTTCTTTGTATCTATTTGAAAATATATTAAAAGGACAAGTAGCATTCCTTGGATTTTTTATAAAGATAAAATCCCAATCTACGATAATCCGTTTACTATAATTCTAGTTCAGAAAATATGATTTTTCATTTTTGAGGTCCAGCTTAAAAACGCTGTCGTCATTCCGCTTCTACATAAAAATTGCGATCGACCGTCAGCGTGGATAAATCGCCCTCCATTTTTTCCGTCTTCCAATTTTCGGAAGGTGTTATCCAATGCGATTTCCCGTCGACTTCTATCTTTAGTGGCATCCTAAAGCCTTTTACCACATTTGAGTAGCGATATTTTAGTGAATTGCCATTTACCTCATATTCGAAAACCGGAATTTTTGGCGTCCTAAGATATTGATCGAAGACTTTGGATAAATCGATTCCGGATTTTTTAGAGATGTACTCCTCGACCTGCTTTGTGGTTACCGTCTGATGGTAGAACTCCATGTTCAACCCGCGCAATACCTGTCGCCATTTTTCATCATCATCTACCAATTGCCGGATGGTGTGCAGCATATTGGCCCCTTTATAGTACATATCTTTCGATCCTTCTTGGTTAACGTCGTAAGGTCCGATAATGGGTTTGTCGTTAACGATGTTCGCGCGTGTTCCGATGACATAGTCCGCCGAGGCCTCCTTGCCGTAGTAATAATCGAGGAATAGATTTTCGGAGTAGGCGGTAAACGCCTCATGGATCCACATATCGGCGATGTCTTTATAGGTAATGTTGTTGGCAAACCACTCATGGCCGGCTTCATGAATAATGATAAAGTCGAATTTGAGTCCCCATCCCGTACCGGATAGATCTTTGCCCAAATAGCCGTTTTGGTAATTATTGCCGTAGGTCACTGAACTTTGGTGTTCCATTCCAAGGTATGGCGCTTCTACCAGTTTAAAACTATCCTCGTAAAAGGGGTAGGGCCCGAACCAGTGCTCAAAGGCCTTCATCATTTTTGGGGCATCCTGAAACTGCTTTTTGGCCTTTTCCAGATTATCCCGCAACACATAATAGTCCATGTCGAGTTCTCCTTTCTCTCCCTCATATACCTCCCCGAAGTGTACATAATCGCCGATGTTGATGTTCACCCCATAGTTGTTGATCGGGTTCGATACGAACCAGTGGTAGGTATTGGTGGTCGAATCGACTTTGCGAAGTCGGCCGTTCGAAACATCCATTAAACCCTTGGGCGCTTTAATTCGGATGAGCATACTATCGACCTCGTCGTACATATGGTCTTTGTTGGGCCACCAGACACTGGCGCCCAGGCCTTGGTTCGAAGTGGCCACAAAGTCATTGCCGTTTTCATCGGTTGCCCAAGAAAATCCACCGTCCCAAGGTGCCCGAACGGCTTCTTTCGGATGCCCGGAATAGTGAACGACTACTTCGTTAAACGCTCCCTTCTTCTGTTTCTTTTGCAGCTGTACGAAATGGGCGTTACCCTTACGCTCAACCTTCAGTTCCTTTTCGTCTTGGGTCACTTTTTCGATATTTAAGGGAAGCTGTAGATCGACCTGAAGTACTTGCTTGGGTTTTAGCACCTCGTAGCGAATGGTATTCTGTCCGGAAATATATTTTTGATCGGGGTCGACAGCTACGTAGAGATCATAATAATTGAGGTCCCACCACTCTCGTTCCGGCGTAATGCTGCCGCGCAGGGTGTCTTGTTCGGTAAAGTTTTGGCCAAAGGCTGTCGTTGATACGGAAAGCAATAGAATATAAAAAGTGTTATTCATCAATTTAGATTTTCGGATGCTTCATAAACCATGTACTTACCGTAGTATCCCGTTGGGAAAAACCACTACGCTCTCGAACCCGTTCTCGCCGACGGCCGATACGCCAAAAAAGAAATTATCGATGACCACACCATCAAGCGTAAAGTCGGTAACATCCGCAACATAACGGCTATGGTCCCAAGTGGGGGAAGTGGTGTCCCGCCAGTAAATTTTATAGCCCTTGGCCCCGTCGACCTTGCTCCATTGCAATTTTGCGGCGGGTTCTACGATGCCTCCAATTTTCACTTCGGCCGGCGCGGGAGGCGCCCAGGCAATCGATGCCAGATTAATGGCGTTGACCGCGGTAAGCTTTTTGGCGTACTCAAAATTGACGTGCTCTAGCTTGTCACCATAGTCAACGCCGTCTTCCGTTCGGATATCCTGATGCTGTTGGGTATAGTTTTCATGGGCTTCCATAATCCGAATACCGGCAAAACCGGCATCGTTGAAAGGCCGGTGATGCCCGCCGCGACCAAAGCGATCGAGTCGGTAAATCATCATGGGGTTCATTTCGGGCATATAGGTCCGGGTAGTTTTGTGAACGTAACGCGCCAATTGCCTGGAGATACCATCGACTTCGCCGCCATAAAAGCGTCTTGCTTTGCGTTCTTCTTCAGTTTCGGTAGGGGGAACGGGTTCCGAAAAAATCCTGAAATCGGTATTGCTGACGATACCGTCGACACCTTTGATGTTTCCGATCATATCGTTGTTCAAGATGCCGATAACTTCCCATCCTTTTTCCTTGGCGTGGGCGGCCAATCCCTTGCCGCCATAGAGGCCTTGTTCTTCCCCTGAAAGACCCACAAAAATGATACTGTTCTCGAAATCATATGTACTGAGTACCCGGGCCGCCTCTAGCGTACCGGCCATACCGCTCGCATTATCGTTCGCACCGGGGGAATCGGAAGTAGCGTTATTGGGGTCGCTGACCCGGGAATCGATATCGCCGCTCATCACAATATAACGGTTCGGATATTTAGTACCGCGTTTGATGGCCACGACATTTACAATTTCCACATCCTTAAAAATCCGGTCATTCTCCCCTTTTTTTACCAAATTACTTTGATAAAATACTTCCAAACACTGATTACAGTCGGCGGAGGTTTTTTCAAACTCCGATTTTATCCAACGTCTCGCGGCACCGATACCGCGGGTTTGCGATACGGTATCGCTGAGGGTATGACGCGTTCCGAAATTGGCCAGTGTAGAAACATCGGCCTCGATACGTTCTGCGGATACCGCTTCTATAATATCATATAAGCGCTGATCTGTTGATTGGGAAAACATACAGATGGAATGGATCAGAAAAGCAATTAACAGTGTTCTTTTCATGAAAGGTATATTTTAATTACGTTCTAAAATAGGGCTATTGCTGGTGATAATCAACTGGTGCTTCCTTTTTATTTTTCATAAATATTTACCTGGTCGAACCCGCGACGGGATTTATCGTATTGACATGGCCGATTTTCCGATACTGGAGATCAATCCTAAAACCGGACCGGCAGAAAGTGCCAGAAAGAGGTATCGCGGTTCGACAATTTCTACCAAAACGGCCAAAAGCTGAATGCTTACGATACTGATGGCAAACCCGAGACAGTTCACTATGGTAAGTGCCGTTCCTTTGAGTTCGCTGGGTACGGCGGCCGCTACCTGATTGGAAAATTGTGGCGAATCTGCGGTAACGGCCATCCCCCAAAGACCCCACGCGCATAAGAATAGATACGGGGAAAGACTAAAGATGAGAGGGGATAGTAAACAGAAACATCCTGAAACCAACAAGGCCGTCGTGGCTACTTTTTTGCTTCCCCAAAATTGCGATGCCATGCCCCCGACCACACATGAAAATGCCCCTAGACCAATGATGCTTCCGGTAACGATAGGCACGGAAAATTGGGTTTCCGAAAAGGAATTATAGGTTTGAACGGCAAATGGGGTAAAGGCCCAAAAGGCATAAAGTTCCCACATATGGCCAAAATAGCCAAAGGCCGCCTTCCGGAATCCCTGAATCTTGAAAAGGAATGCCCCTGCCTTCAACTGAAGACGTATACTGGGCTTTCTAAACGGCCCGTCGGGCACAAGGAACCACAGCAATATTCCGCCTAAAACGGATAGGCAGGAGGTGGTCAGCACCACACTGGCATAGGATCGACCCCAAGAAGTGCCGCTGATAAAGTAGGGTAGGGCCGTGCCCAAGACCAATGCGCCGACCAACCATCCCAAGGCTTTGCCCAATCCCTTTTCGTAATAATCGGCCGCGATTTTCATTCCCACGGGATAAACACCCGCCAAGAAGAATCCCGTTCCGAAACGGGCGCCTAGCAGTAGTGTAACAGAAATGGGATCAACAAGCAAGGTCAGATTACAAAGGGCCGCCAGTAGGGCACAGACCATAAAGACCCGTGACGGCGAGTATCGATCGGCAACCATGAGGAGCGCGAACAACAGTGTGCCGGTTATAAAGCCCAGCTGTACCGAAGAAATAAGATACCCCACGATTTCTTGCCCCATACCCGTTTTGAGCGCCAAATCGTCAACAACGGCATTGCCGGCGAACCAAAGCGAGGTACAGGCGAATTGGGAACCTATGATTACGGGAAGCGCTCGGGACGGTTTCAAACTATTCCCTTAAGAAGGTGACTTTCGCAATTTTTCCGTTTTCTACCTCATAAATCGCGACGGCGCTGAAGTAGGTGCCATTGGCGGTGATGTATTCCTCATCGATAACCTTGTTGCCGATGATGATCCTATTTTTTATCTCGCAATGTAAATCAGGGGTGTTCTCGAAAAAGTCGGCATACTGTTCGCGCATTTTCGTTCGGCCTTTATATCGGAGTTCGTTCGGAAAATTGAAGACCTGTACATTTTCCGAATAGGTATTTAGAAAATCATCGATATCTCTATTGTTGTAAGCATTAAGTTGATTTTGTACGATGGCCTCTGCGGATTGTTCGAAAACCAAGGCCAGATACTTACCGTTCGGACTCACGGCAATACGGCTGATATTATTGATTTCCCGTTTTTCAAGGCGGAGAAAGCGCTGCCATTCCTTTTGCTTTTCCGGATGGATTTCCATTAAGACTTGATTATCGGCCGCTATAATGGTACCGTCGGAAAACCAGCACATGTCATCGGTCTCCTCGTACATGTCGGTAACCTTTTTGACCTCGCCGGTCGTGGGGTTCAAGGAGCGGATTTCCCAAGGGGTGGTTTCCTTGCTGATAAAACTGATCAGATCGGTACCGGGAATTTTATGCAATGATCTTCCGACATTTTTTTGTACCTCACGATTGGTGCCGTCGGACAGATCTGAAACCACCAAACTCATAATCGTATCTCTCAAAACGGATGAAACTACGATATTCTCGCCGTGCCACACGTGGTAGGCTACTTTTAGTTCATCAAGAATTTCCGTAGAACTTCCGTCCCAAACACTATATTCGTAGAGACGTTGCAGTCCGGTAGTATCTAATCGAATCGCGGAGATTGAATTCTTGCCTGGAATTTTTAAGGGGGAATATTCACTGCCCCGAGGCGTATCGGTTATCCATGAAACACTGTCCGTTTTAATGTCGTACCGCGCGATATCGGTCTGCCCGTTTCGGGTAGAGGAAAACAATATCGTTTCGCCATCGTAGAACGAGGGCTGGTTATCGTAGCCTTCGTTATTCGAAATATTTCTCGGATTGAGCAGTTCGGTCTTTCCGTCAATGGTTCTCACGTCTAGCAGATATACCTCGGTATTGGTCTGGGCCCATAGGGCTACTGATGCTAGAGTTAAAAGCGTGGTCAGGATGGTTTTCATCGGTGTAGTTTGGCCCTAAGATAGAAATTAAGTATAAACTTGAAAAGTTTACCCGTTTCCCTTCACTATGTGACGTGTATTTAAGCAGTTCTTAAACCACCGACTTGCTATCTCGGCCGACTTACTTCGTGAACCGCTTCAACAAGTCCCGCACATTTTTGATGCTATCGACATAATATCTTGCCTGTGTTTTTTGGCGACCTACCTTTACGGTGACAGCGGTTTCAGGCAGTTCTTGGAACATAAATTCATCGGTCCAGTCGTCACCTATGGCGAACACGAACCCGTAGTCTTTTTCGCCGTACATCCGCATCGCGGCACGGCCTTTGTTCACATTGCTGCTTTTGATTTCCATGACTTTATTGCCGTTTAGCACGCTGAGGTCGTCGGTGCCGATAAGGCTGGTCAACACCGTATTGAGCTCTGTGGCCCTTTTCTGTCCGAAATCTGGATCCGTATTTCTATAATGCCAGGCCAGCGAGTAGTTTTTTTCCTCGATAAAACTCCCGGGGGTACGGTCAACGAAGGATTCAAGCACTGGTCTGATTTTTTCCATCCAGTCTTTTTTGACGTTTTCGAGAAGTTTAAATTCCTCGCCGTCCCTAGATATCCAGACGCCGTGTTCGACAATCATATTGTACTTCTTGGGCAGGAACCATTTCGCAAAGGTGTCCTTATCACGGCCGCTGATGAGATACATGTCCGTATTTTTCACAGAAGATATCGCATCTAACAATTCATAAAGCTCCTCATCGGGCGCCGCTTTCTGTGGGTCGTTGTGAAAACCGGCCAAGGTGCCGTCGTAATCGATGAATAATAACCTTTTTTGAGCGCTTTTATAGTTCTTGGTGATGACGTTCATCTGGTCGACAGACATTCTACGGGCCACGTAGGAATAATCTTTTTCCTTTTGATCAAGCAAAGAATTCATAAAGTCGTTGGCCCATTTTTCGACATTGTACCGTTCCAATCGTTTTTGCAAAAGCGCATTGCGCTGTTTTTGTTCCGCTATCGGCATATTGATGGCTGTGTGAAGAGCATCTGCAATCTGTTCAAAGTTGTTGGGGTTGATAAGTAAAGACTCGTTCATTTCGTTGGCCGACCCGGCCATTTCGCTCAATATCAAAACGCCCGTTTGGTCGGTACGGGTAGCGATATATTCCTTGGCCACCAGGTTCATGCCGTCTCTTAACGGGGTGAGCCAAGCAATATCGCTAGAGGTATAAAGATCGATGAGGTTTTCGAAGGGCATGGAACGGTAGAAGTACCAAATGGGTGTCCAGCTAACGGTCGAAAACTCCCCGTTGATGCGACCTACAAGTTCGTCGACTTCCTTCTTTAACAACTGATATTGGGGCACGTTGGAGCGGGAGGGAACGGCCAATACGATCAAACGGACTTTCTCTTTGTATTGTGGATATTTATTTAGAAAATATTCGAAAGCGTAAATCCGTTTCGCGATACCTTTCGAATAGTCCAAACGATCTATGGACAAAAAGAACTTGGCGTCGGGGGCGGATTTTTTATGGCTATCCAAGCGTTTTTGAAGTTCCGATTTATCTTTTTCCGGGTTTTCCGCGTGTTTTTTGGCGGCTTCGCTAAATTTTTTATAGTCGATGCCCATGGGAAATGAGTCGACTTTGATTACCCGATCATCCAAAGAGATATCATTAAAGCTGACCTCGAGACCCAAAAGACGCCGAACAGAACTCAGAAAATGGCGTTCGTAATCATAGGTGTGAAATCCGATCAGATCGGAGCCCAGTAGCCCTTCGAGCAGCTCTTCACGCCATGGTAAGGTCCGAAATAT
>JBATUY010000020.1:0-2843 GCA_049671465.1 Pricia sp.
TCCTAAGTCTTGGATGCGGCCTTCCCTAAAAAAATGGTCATGCTTATATGGTGGTGCCTGAATGCAGATTTTACAGGTTCGGAGTTTGTAGGGATATGGGCTCTATTGAATGTAGGCTTTCTAAAAAATAGATAAATTTTTATGGTGATGTCTGCAATAACATATTACAGATTCGGAGTTTGTATTGGTGAGGTCACAAATTGGGTGTAAAGGCATATTTTTTAGGATTGGATAGTCCAATTCTGGAAAACACTTTACGTAAAACAGTAGTTAGTGTGTTATGGGTTCGTTCGCTTAGCAGGAAATGTCCGACTCCGGCAACAGCAATACGTTTATTTATACCCCGAACTGCCTGAGATGATGGTCTAGATGTTTGGAGAACAAGACGTTCCATTCCGATTCGGTAAGGACCCCAAAGGCATGGGACTCTTTGCCGTTGAAATGGGCGCCGCCCAGTTTTTGGGTTTTTTGAACGTGTTCGATCAACCGTTCTTTTTCTACTGTAAAATCCCTTTCGTCGGTAATTAAGAACACGGGCGATGTTCTCAGATTCTTCTTATAGGGCTTCGGCCCTACGACGATTCTTTTTGCAAACAGCTTGACGATGAATTTTTGAAAACCCTTGGGTTTGGGGTGTTTGTCCGTATAGACCAGCTCATAGGTCACATTGCAATGTGCCAGCATTTCAGATACGCTCATCTTGCCCCAAAGAGGCTGCGATGTCGGGGTCAAAGCTTCGATACGCGCTATTGCGTTTTCAGCTTCGTCTTTGTCAAAAAGGTTTTTATAGGTCATAAAATTAGTCTTTTGTAGCTGATGGATTTGCGATAAGGTTCGATTGATAGATTTTTTGCGATTATTACTGCGAACGGTAGTGTGTCGTAAAACAGATAATTTTATACTACCAAAGATAGTTTTATTTCGGGATTTCCGGGATTCGGGCAAAGGGCCGGTGTTTTACATGATGCACGCTACATTTCAAAAAGGTGCTCAAAATGGGTTTGGGGAGGCCCATGGCGCTTTCGGATGGCGCGATAACGGTCCGTGGTGGCTCAAAGACCTTGAGCCCCATGTTAGCAATTGGCTTTTCCCGTTCTTTTTCTCAGTATAGTTCTTTTTCAATCAATTCTCTCAGTTCCAAAATTGAAATTGCCCCTTTGACATCTATATCTTTTTCTAGGTTTAAGAACTCAAGAACCCCCACTTTTGTTATCGTATTGAATTCTCCGAGAATATGATTCAAATATAACCACGCCAAAGTTCGATAGTTTTGTAAATCCGAGTCCAAATTCCGCACGAATACTTTTATGTGGATGATTCCTTTTTCTAAGTCCTTTTCAATGGGCAAAATCCGCACATCTGAACTTGGAAATGCAATTCCATTATAATTCAAGTCCGATTCGTCCGTTGGTTGACGAAACTTTTTAATTATCCAGTTTTTTATTTCTGGCTTTTCACTATACAATTTTTGAGTCGGACTAACTCCCTCGGGCATTCCATCTGGAGTAATTATTAAAACGCATTCATTATCTTTTGTCATGGTCATTTCTGGAAAAAGTAATGAATTGTATTTCTGCATTTCTTTAGTAAGCTTATTGTAAATCCTTAAATCGCTATGGTCAGATGCGATAAATTTTTTAAGTCCGTCTTTGTTTTCGAGAATCCAATTCCAAAATTTTTTCTCGGGTGTAATTTTTGTTCTCTTTAAAAAGTCCAACATTTTTGGTTGTTTTTTCAGCTGGTTGCCAACGGGATTGTATAAGCGTAGTGCGGGCTCGGAGTCTTTCAGAAATCATTTTGCCTATATTTTTGTTAGCATCTGTCACGACGCCCAAGAGTAAGCACATTGCCCTTGATATCCTTGGGGCCGGTTCCGCTCGAGTGATAGGACCCGTGCAATGCAATTAAAACAAATTACGGTATTTTTCTTATGGAAATTAATTTCTGCAAATTTTCAGTGGCTTTGGAGCAGTTGGAGTTTGTAGTTCTTATTTGAAGCCAACAGGGTTATTTTGCTTTGTTCCCTTTATTAATTTTGACTTTAAGTTTTCAAATTCCTCAGGCGTAATTACCTCTCGTTCTTTCAGCCACTGAATATTAGCTAATTGAGGTTCAGGTGGCATGTCCGTATCGATTACTCCGTATTTTGAACGTAAATATTGATTGATCCGCTTACCCAGCTCATTTACAAACTCCTCCACTTTAACGTGATTTGGTTTCGACTTAAAAATTTCCAGAAATCCATTTTTCATGGTCGGAATTAAAAAAACGTTTTTGGATTTGGTGTATGTAAGTAGTCCGCTAACAAAAGTAATTATGAGAAGAAATATGGCTACTCCAAATAGCCCTTTACCTTCATAATTGGCAGGATTCAATATATTGATAATCAAAAATGTTCCAAATACCAGAGTAATAATCAAAAGTATATTATCAGTTTGTTTTTGTTTTATTATGTTCGAGATATCTATTTCTTCATAGCTAATGTTTAATTCCTCCGAGCTTGTTAGGTCACGGGATTTTACATTTAGATGTCCTGCATGCAAGGTAAATTCTCGAACTTTAAAAAGTTTTCTTTGGTGTAAGTTCATCATTATAAGAATAGGTTACGGCTTACTTGATAACTTAATATTCTTATAAAAATTTTGTTGGTAAGTTGAAAAGTTGATGAAAGCTACTTCTTTTGAATTACACACAACTACTTTTTTATTCACTTGCATGTTCAATATTTATCCGATTTGTGTTTTTCGCTATAAATTCCATCTATTAAACGTTAAGGTTGGCAGAACGATTTTTGGAGTGATTGATGCTAACGGCAGTTTGTCTCAAAACTATCAGTTTTATGC
>JBATUY010000021.1:0-7137 GCA_049671465.1 Pricia sp.
CCCTTCGCCCAAAAACGCCATCGGCATTTGGCGTGTTGGCGTATTGGTAATTATTGACATTGTCAGAGCCCAGTACATTGTTGACCGAGAAATACAGAATTTTCTGCTGATCGATAAGATAGGCCCAGTTCAGGCTAAGGCTGTTGAATGCTTTCGTTCGCTCCGCCAAAAACTCAGGGGTGTTGGGATTATCATAAGGCCGCCCGGAGGCATAGGTAAACGAGAACCCGACCTGTGAACGCCATTTGTCGACCCAGTATTTGGTCACTACGGAGAGGTTGTGCTTTGGGGCGAAATTGGGTCTGGCCCGTTCCCTGAAATTCCTATAGTCCCTTTCGGTATCGAGATAGCTGTACGATGCCCAATAATCGAGGTTTTCAATGCTTTTATTATCCCTCCAAAAAATATCGAGGCCCGATGCATATCCGTTTCCAGAATTGCTGAACTCGGAATCGAAACGGGGCATTTCGGTGTCGTATTTGACCAGTCCGTCATAATCCTTGTAGTAGGCTTCGGCCCGAAAAGTCTTTCCGTCGCTCAAAAACTGATAGTTCAAGATGTAATGGGATGTTTTCTCAAAATCCAACCCACTGGCGTACTGCTGGGACTCCGCTCGGGGATTTTGGTAAAAGTCGCCGTATGCCAGTGAGAATTGTCCTTTTTCGCTGGATTTGTAGGCCAACGAGAGCCGGGGCGACAGGGTGAATCCTTGGATCAAATCACTATACTCGCCCCTTGCCCCCAGCTTAAAGGCCAGTCTGTTGCTGAAAAAAATATCGCTCTCGACAAAACCGGCCCAAAGTCGGTCATCATAGCCCGAATCAAAAGCAGGGCCATCCGATGCTTCGAAACGCTCTTCGTAATCGGTGATAAAATATTCGCTTCCGAGGGACAGGTTGAAGCGGCTGCTAAAGTTCTTTTTCAATTTGAGCTTGAGGTGCGAGGCCGTTTCCCGGTTGTTGATGGCATCCTCCCTAACGCCAATGTCATTGGCATCCCGAGACAGACTGGCACCGGTGTCCAGCGTCCATTCCTTATCGAAAAAATGTTTGTACGAGGTGTTGACATATAGGTTTTGGTTAGTTAGGCGAAAACGGGTAAAATCCTCAAAATTGATATCCTCTTGTTCAATATCCAGATCGGCATGGTTGAAAGCGGTATATAGCTTGAACATACTTTTCTCCCCCTTACTGCGAAAAACGGCTTCCCCGGAAATGGATTCATAGGGACTTTTCCAGCGCACCCCTTGGTTTGAGGGTAGCAACGCTTCATAGGGTGCCAGGTTGATGTATTGCGCATTGACACTTACGGACTGATTGCCCCAGATTTCGGTATGGCCAATGCCACCGCCGACGGACATCATCGAAATATCGGTCTTCTCTTGATCCGGAACTTCGGTAGTGCTCAGCAACAGCACACTGGAGAGGGCCTGCCCGTATTCCGCGGAATAGCCACCGGTACTGAAGGTAATGCCCTTAAACAGGAATGGGGAGAATCGCCCTCGGGTCGGAATATTGTTGGCAGTAGCATTGAAGGGCTGAAATACGCGGAGGCCGTCGATAAAAACTTGAGTCTCACCCGCCTCGCCCCCTCTCACGAACAGGCGCCCGTCTTCACTGACGGTCGATGTGCCGGGCAAGGTCTGTAAGGCGGCCGCAAAATCACCGACCGCCCCGGCCGTGGTTACAATATCTAAAGGTTTGAGTACGGATACCTTCGAATTATCACCGGCCTCGAAGGTGCCTGCGGTCAAGGTAACCCCGGTAAGGGCATTGATGGCCTCCACCATTGTGATGGTCCGCTCTTTAAAATAGGCCACGTCGCCCATTTCATAATGGGTTTCGTAACCTAATATGGAAATGACCAAGTTCTGGGTTCCTGTCTCGGAGGTCTCAAAGCGAAAGGCTCCCCGTTCATCGGTCGAAGTACCGTCATAAGGGCCCTCTAAATATACATTTGCCCCGGCTATAGGGATTCCCGATGTATCGCTCACGGTACCGGATATGGTCGTCTGGCAGAATACATATTGGCCGAGTAATAGCAGCGTCGCTAATAGGAACCTGATTTTTATTGAGAATTGATTTTTAATTAGTGGTTGTATCTTAATTAGCGATTCAAATTTTGCCAGAGATTGGATTTTTACTAAGGGTTGGCTTTTTTCTAAGGTTCGAATTTTTGCCAGAAATTGGGTTTTAACTAGAGATTGGGCTTTCATAATGGTTCGTTTTTTGATACGCCAAAAATCCATCGGATGATTGACAACGAACAAAAAGAACTACTGAGTTGTGAAATTGGATGGATGAAGCGTGGGTAACCTGAAATTGGGCAACAGAATTCGCGATCCGGAATTTTACATTTCAGATAATAACCGTGGTATGGCTTCAAGTAATCCTGGTTTTATAAATTAACCGATATGACGAAAAATAAATCTTAATTTCGCGGTATGGTTAAAACCTTACAAATACGCCTACCCCTAGAAGAGGCCGGCACAGAAGGCAGTCTTAAAGAACGGGCCGCTACCTACTTGGGACTTTCAAAGGAGGAATTCTCCCTGAAAATCCTAAGAAAGTCCATTGACGCCCGAAAATCGAAAGTAGTCTTCAATTACAAACTTGCCGCGTACATAGGTGAAGAGATGCCTAAAAACACCTATACTTTTGATTACAAAGACGTTTCAAAGGCCAAACCGGTTCACATCATCGGCTTTGGCCCGGCCGGAATGTGGGCGGCCCTGCGCTGCCTCGAACTGGGCTTTAAACCTATTGTGGTCGAACGCGGCAAGAACGTGCAGCATCGCAGACGCGATATAAAGGCTATCAATCAAGACCACATCGTACAAGAAGACAGCAACTACTGCTTTGGGGAAGGAGGTGCCGGTACCTATTCCGATGGAAAACTGTATACCCGCAGCCTAAAGCGCGGCGATGTGCGGCGTATCTTCGAAAGCTTGGTGCACCATGGGGCGACCGAACAAATTTTAATCGATGCCCACCCGCATATCGGTACCAACAAACTGCCGAAAATTGTACAGAACATTCGGGAAACTATTATAGCGCACGGCGGAGAAGTGCATTTCAATACTAAAGTAACGGATTTTATAATCGAGGATAACCAACTTAAATCCATTGTTCTAAATGACGAAAAAGAAATGGAGGTACAGCAGGTTATTTTGGCGACCGGCCATTCCGCCCGGGATATTTTTTATCTGCTCGATGACAAGAAAATTGCGCTCCGGGCCAAATCTTTTGCCATGGGAGTGCGCATCGAACATCCGCAACAAATTATCGATTCGATTCAATACAATTGCGGAAAGCATCGCCATGAACTGCTGCCGGCAGCGGCCTACAGCTTGGTCGAGCAGGTCAAGGGTCGGGGGGTGTATTCGTTCTGCATGTGTCCCGGTGGTTTCATAGTCCCTGCTGCCACGGCTCCGGGAGAGGTTGTCGTCAATGGTATGTCTCCCTCTAGGCGCAATAACCTGTTTGCCAATTCAGGAATAGTGGTCGAAATCGATGTGGATAAGGATATCCGCAAATTTGATCACTTTGGGGCGCTCAAAGGCTTGGAATATCAGAAAACCTTGGAGCGCTTAGCTTTTACTTCAGGTAACCGAACCCAAGTCGCTCCTTCACAACGGGTAACGGATTTTGTTGAAGGGCGTATGTCATCTGATTTAAACCCTACATCGTACCAACCTGGGCTACAAAGTGCGCCGCTACATTCCCTGTTGCCCCGATTAATCGGCAGCCGTTTGCGCAAGGGGTTCGAGGTATTTGGAAAAAAAATGAAGGGCTACTATACCGAGGAGGCCAATATCGTGGGAGTCGAATCTCGAACCTCGTCCCCGGTAACCATCCCCAGAACCGAGAAGTTATCGCATCCCGAAATAACGAACCTATTTCCCTGTGGAGAAGGCGGCGGTTATGCCGGCGGAATCGTTTCAGCGGCCATGGACGGGGAGCGCTGTGCCGAAGCCGCTATCGGAGGTGTGTGAGGTAGAACAAATTTTATCGCGGTTCTGTACTATCTTTGCGATAGAACCGTTATGCTCACGTAGAACGTCGCCAAGGCTTTGGTCATGGTGCAAATCGACCCGAACCAAAATATATGTTTTCAATTTTCAGTAGAAAAAAATTCCTGATCGATTACCTCGACGGATTTATCGATATACACAACCACATATTGCCCGGTATCGATGATGGTGCCAAAACCGTTGCCGACTCCATCGCATTGATCAAAGAATTTGCGGCTTTCGGGGTGACCCATTTTATTGCCACGCCGCACATCATGCACAACTATTATCCGAATGACCGACGAACGATTACCGATGCCCTGACCGAGGTGAAGCACGCCTTACTGATCAATGACATGAAACAAATTTCGATAACCGCTGCCGCGGAGCACATGATCGACGACGATTTCGAGCATTTGCTGGATACCGACGCGGCCATGTCTATACATAAGCAGTATCTTTTGGTCGAAATGTCGTACTTACAGCCTCCGATCAACTTCGAAGAGGCCATTATCAAGACAGCTTCAAAAGGTTATTTTCCGATTTTGGCGCATCCCGAGCGGTACGGATTCTTACACCATCGCAAGCGAAAATATAAGGAATACAAAGACCACGGCATCCTTTTTCAGATGAACCTATTGTCTTTGGGAGAGTATTACGGCAAGGAAGTACCAAAGGTAGCCGCTGAGCTGCTCGAGGAAGGCCTGATAGACTTTGTAGCCTCCGACGTGCACAATCTGGACCAATTGAATTCCCTAAAAAAGCTCACGTTATCCAAAAAAAACGTGGAACAATTGTTACCCCTGATCAATAAGACCATTGCAACTTTTTATTGAACTACCTTTCTGATTACCGGAGCAGAATTCCCAAACAAGCAAAAAGGCCAATTCACGAATGAATCGACCTTTTGATTAGTTTGCAATGTCTTCGTTTTGGAAACGGACTATTGCTGCTCTTCTTTAACAACCAAACGAAAACCTTCGCCGTGAATGTTGAGTATCTCTACATCATCATCCACTTTTAGGTACTTACGCAGTTTGGCTATGTAGACATCCATACTTCGTGAAGTGAAATAGTTATCGTCCCTCCAAATTTTGGTCAGGGCCAACTCCCTTGGCATCAGATCGTTTTCATGAAGCGCCAAAAGCCGTAAGAGCTCATTTTCCTTAGGGGAAAGCTTAATGGCCTCTTGATCTTTGTATTTTAAGAAACGTAGTTTTGAATTGAGATGGAAATTACCCAATTGAAATTCGAACTTCTTGCTTTCTGCCAAGGAACCGGAAGCTTTTCGTTGCAGAATCGCCTTGATCTTCATTAACAGCACTTCCGAATCGAAAGGCTTGTTCAGATAATCGTCGGCCCCGGCCTTGTAGCCTTTCAGCACATCTTCTTTCATGGTCTTGGCCGTTAGAAAGACTATAGGGACGTGCTCGTTCTTTTCCCGGATTTCCTTAGCAAGGGTAAAACCGTCTTTATAGGGCATCATTACATCTAAAATACAGATGTCATAGTTGTCTTTTTTGAATTTTTCAAATCCCTCCATACCGTTTTTTGCCAAAGTCACGTCAAAATCGTTCATTGACAAATAGTCTTTCAGTACGATCCCGAAATTGGGATCATCTTCTACCAGAAGAATTTTTTTGTTTACTGTTTCCATAGTTTTGAGTTAGTGAAGTCCACCGGACTTCAGATTAAAGGCAATTTAACGTAGAAAGTGCTTCCCTTTCCTTTCTCGCTTTCTGCATAGACGTCTCCCTGGTGATCGTCTATTATTTTTTTGACGTAGGCCAAACCTAGCCCGTGTCCTTTTACGTTATGCAAATCTCCCGTATGTTCACGGTAGAACTTTTCAAAAACTTTTTTTAGGACCGCTTTGCTCATTCCGGCACCTTGGTCCTTTATTTTAATGATGATGTGGTTTTTGACCACCTCGGTGTACACATTGATCCGCGGCAGCTCGGGGGAGTATTTTACCGCGTTATCCATAATATTTACGAAGACGTTGGTCAAATGCATTTCATTGGCGACAACTTCACTGTGGTCGGCATCGAGATGCGTTTCGATGTAGCCGCCCCTATCGGCCACAATAAGCTCGACGTGGGCAATCGCATCATGTATAAGGTCGTGAACGTCCACCCTATCTTTACTGATATCCAACTGGTTTTTTTCCAATTTAGATATGCGCAGCACATTTTCCACTTGGGCGTGCATTCGTTTGTTCTCGTCCCGGATCATCGTAAGATAACGCTGTACCTTTTCTTGATCCCCGATAATCTTAGGGTTCCGAATCGCCTCGACCGCCAGATTGATAGTAGCTATCGGGGTTTTGAATTCGTGCGTCATATTATTGATAAAATCGGATTTTATCTCCGCAATTTGCTTTTGACGAATCAATTGGTAAATCGCTCCCGAATAGGATGCTACGATTACCAAGGTAAACAACAACGACAAAATCGCCAGTCCCATAATGGAACCCATTAAAAACCGTTTCTTCTTTGGAAACGCGATCAGCAGCGAAAAGTTGCTCTCTCCTTCGCTATCCTTGAAGATCTTTGTTTTGTACAGCGTATTTTCCGAAAATTTGAATTTTTTAGATTTTACCTTGGTCGGAAAACCCCTGCTGTATACCCCGTACTCAAAGTCGAGATTTAAGTTTCGGTTGCGCAACGTACGGTCTAAAAGCAGTTCGATCTCCTGCTTGCTGACTCTTTCATGAATCGGCACCTGTTTGGCGAACTCGCTAAAAACATCTTCGAACTGCGCCTTTTCCATCGCTGAGAGCCCTCCTATCTTTTCTAGTTTTTGGCTCGCCGTCAGACGATAACCTTTACCATCAAGACCAAAATCTTCCTTATAGATGGTTTTGGTACGTTTACTGGTGTAACTCTTTATTGTGGTCGTATCGTTGGCACTGCCATTGTCAAAGAACGTCGAGGCTATGTTATAGTCCTCCTCTAAAATCCCGTGGGAATAAAATCTAATTTCATTAGAATTAAGATCCCGATCAACGAAGAAAAAATCCGTTAAATTCGAATTTTTAGGTTCGCCCATAGTATCTTTGATACTGAGGTAGCGCTCGAAATAATCCTTTCGCTCCCGCTCTTCGATTTTTTCGGAAACCGTAT
>JBATUY010000022.1:0-20872 GCA_049671465.1 Pricia sp.
AAAATCGTCGAGGCTATCGGGCCCCTCCGAGAATTCGGTATCTGAGGTCTTGAATATTTTTACAAGGGTCTTCAAAAGTATTTCACAGTCTAACTTAAAGCTGACATTCTCCGCATATTGGGCATCAAGTTCCAATCGTCTGTCCCAAGACACTGCATTTCTGCCCGACACCTGTGCCAGACCCGTTATACCGGGCGTGACCTTATGCCTCATCTTTTCGCGGGCCGTATAGTACGGTAAGTATCGAACCCGCAAAGGCCGCGGTCCCACCAAACTCATATCGCCCTTGATAACACAAAATAGCTGCGGAAGTTCATCAAAAGACGTTTTCCTCAATATAAATCCAATGCGGGTAAGCCGTTTTTCATCGGACAACAGTTGACCGTTTTCGTTCTTCTGGTCGGTCATCGTCTTGAATTTTACAATATGAAATATTCTTTCGTGTTTGCCCGGCCTGGGTTGACGGAAAAGCGGCTCATCGCTATCACCAAATTTTAAGAGCAGATAAATGAATAACAAAAACGGTGAAAACAAAATTATGGCCAGCAAGGCGGCGAAAAAATCGAAAAAAGGTTTTATTATTTTTTGGTACATTTTGAATCATTTATTTTTCATCACTCTTTTTGTTTATATCAAGATTTCTTTTCGGCCAATTTTTTTTGATACTCGTTGATGACGAACCTTCTTTTGCCGGACTCCAATTTGGGTATATCTTTAACAGAAAATATTTCGACTTGAGCATCCTGTCCTAAGAACGCCTTAAAGGCATCCATGATTTCCGATTCTCTCCGCAATGGTTCGTCCACCGCAACATAAATGCGATATTTTGTACGATCTTCTTGTATGAATTGAAATTGCTTGATTTCGGGATACGATTCTAAGTGGTGGATGTTGAAACCTGATATTACATTGCCTCGGGTATCCCATAAAACATCCATTTTTCGTCCCTCAACTTTTGAGAAAACACTTGACCCCTTGAAGAATGGGGCTTCTTCGGTCATCATGCCCAAATCTCCCGTGTCATACCGAATAAAAGGCATACTATAATTGAAAAGATCGGTAACCACTACCCTGCCAAGCGTTCCTTCGCTTACAGGAACATCTTTATCAGGATGAAGTATTTCAATGAAATAGCTGGCCCAGTTTATTTGAAGGTTATTGCTTTTTTGGGATAATTGTAAAGATAAAATACCATTTTCTTGGTTCGAATACCGCAAATGGACGGGCGCATTGAAGTAATAAGTAAGCTTCTCCCTAGTATCGTCGCCCAGCGCCTCTGCCATAGCGATAATCGAGCTAATATCTGTATCAACGGGCCCAGCTTTTATGCTGTCGAGATATTGGCAAATATCACGGAGCGCCGATGAGTAGCTCAGAAGTACCTTGTTCGAGCCATCCTTCTGCAAGGTTTCGATCAAATTGGCCAGATAACCGTCCGAGAAATCCGTTACGTTTACCATTTCAATGTTTCGCATGGCCATGGTCAGTTGGCTTTCCTTGTATTTTGACAACCATTTTCGGATATAGTAGAGGCGATATCCGAGTTTATAACCGGTGATTCCCTGAAAATACAGGGTATCCGCCCGATTTCGAAGTACTTTATCCTTATTCCAATACGCTTTAAAGGGAGAACCGGAAGAACCGCTTGTTGATACCTCATATCGCGACCTGTC
Organism: Pricia sp.; assembly: GCA_049671465.1. Taxonomy (GTDB): domain Bacteria; phylum Bacteroidota; class Bacteroidia; order Flavobacteriales; family Flavobacteriaceae; genus Pricia. Next base: position 1,674 of record JBATUY010000022.1, read on the forward strand.
ATTATAGGTGCTGGATAGGAAAGCACTGGGATCGGTCTGGATGCCTGCCTTATCGACCACCGGAAAATCGTGTAATTCCAGCGATTTTACATTTTCCCTGTAGAAGGGAGTCGTCTCTCGGGCATGTTGCAACAGTTGCTTCAGCAGCGTATCCCTCCTTTTCTTTTATTCTGAACTTTCAAAATTTTCTAGAATACGAGCTATATCTTGATAATGGGTTTTTACCGGGCCACCTTTAATAGCGTCAAGCATCCAAAATAAGGTATTGCGCATCTTTTCGGCAAGCAGTTTCATATTATATCAGCGGTGATTTGGAATTTTGAATCGCAAGATACTTTTTAAAATTCACTATCCATTGTTTACTTTATATATCACCATTCCACGATTCTTCCCAAATTATTTGCATTCCATGATTCCTTCCAAAGATTACCACTACAGGTTTCCTTCGGAAAGCTCACCACCCTGCAATTCCTTCCAAAATCTAGCAGGGAAGTATGTCAGATCGACTAGGCATATCCCTAAAATTTTAAGATTACGTAAGCATAAAAAAGCCCAGAGTCTACGAGAGACTCCGGACTTTATGGTCGGCTGGTAATGGTTCTTAATTGTTGTAAAGATAAATTGAAGAGGCGGACATCAAATCTGTATGGATTGTAGGCACTACATTACCATTATTGTTCAATACATCGCTAAAGCCGAGAATTTTACCGTTCCCAACTTCCGCGATATAAACGGTCTGGGTCTTTTGGTCATAGGCGACATCGATCGGGTTACCTAAGCGTGTTGAAGTACCTGCGATTCGAACTTGCGCTGACTGTGCGATGGAACTTCCGTCCGCGGTCGCTTCCAATTGGGCACTGAAATTTTGAATTACTTGAAATCCACCATCGGTATTGGCATCGGCGGCATCGCCTATGTCGGTCATTACCAATACATCGGCCGCTTCGCTGTAATCGATACCATGGGTTCGTACGATACCTTCTATCGTAATCTGCTTGTCAGGAGCAACTACACCGTCGGTCTTATTGTTTGCTATAAAATCGGTGTAGAGGGCCAAATCGCTTGATTTATCTACCACAGCAAGCAAATCGTCTCCTTTGAACGTGATTCCCCAAAGGTTGCAGTTGGTCACCAACGTGCTTACCAATTTAAATGAGGATCCGTCAAAGCAATAGATATAAAACTTGTTTTCGCCATTATCCGAAACTACGATTCTATCGCCGGATACCGCGATTTCCCTTGGGCTGACCAAGTCAGCCGAGCTCGCGAAATCTGCGTCAACTTCTGCGCCATTGGGAATTCCTGAAAATCCTTCGTAATTCTCCAAACGGAGATTAGATCGTGAGGCCTGAATGACCAAATCGTTCAAGGCAGAGTAATAAATACCTTCTGAATTGTCGGATTCTGAAGTTACGGATTTCTGTAATCCCGCCTGGCTATCATAAACATTGATATCACCGTTCGCGTTGTTTGTAGCATACAACCAAGTACGTTGGCCTACGCTTTCCGTTCCGACATTACCATCGGTTTCATCACTTGAAAAATAGATGGAAGAGGCCGCCATTAAATCTTTGCTATAGGATGGAGCCAAATCGCCACCATCGCCAATCGAGGTAAAGCCCAAAACTTTTCCGTTTCCGACTTCCGAAATGTATACCGCATCGGTCTCAGAATCATAGGCTACATCAATGGGGTTACCCATGGCCGTAGCGGGTCCCGCAACACGTACTTGCATACTTACCGGCAACACCTCGCCATCGGAAAGTGCATCAAAAATTCTGGAAAAATCGGCGATGACATGAAATCCTCCGTCATCTGTGGCATTGGCTGCGTCGCCTATATCGGTCAAGACCATTACGTCATCTGTACCATCATAGGTAAGCCCGTGGGTTCTTACGATTCCCTCGATGGTCACCCTTTTCGAAGGTGTCATTACGCCATCTTTGGCATTGGCTACAAAATTATTAAAAACGGCCAGATCGCCAGTGGTGTCCACTACCCCGTACAAGTCTTTTCCTTTAAAGGTAATGCCCCAAACCGGAAACGGAATTTCTACCGTGCTTGTCAACGTAAAACTGTCTCCGCTTTTGGTATACACGAAATATTTGTTGGAACCATTATCGGCTACCACATACGTGTCTCCGCTCACAGCTAGCTCACGTGGACTCTCCAAATCTGCTGCACCACTAAAGTCTACGGTAGCATCGGAATCTTCGGTCAACATGCTCAATCCTTTGTAAGCATCCAATGACAATCCGGAACGTGAAGCCTGAACGACCAAGTCTTGGTCTCTGTCAAAATAAATACCTTCTGCGGCTTCTGATGCCGTTTTGAAGGTTGTCGCCGAATCACCTGTTACACTGTATCTGGTGATATCGCCGTTCGCGTTGTTGGTAACGTACAGCTCGGCGCGTCGGCCAAGTTCCATACCTTCTTCACAGGGCGCACAAGCACCACCGCAATCGATTCCGGTTTCGTCACCGTTCATAATACCATCGGTGCAGGTAGCCAAATTTGTGGCCGTGGTCAGATTTTCTTCGTCATCACAGGATATCACAAATGCAAAGCAAAACGCCAGCATCCCATAGATAGAAATTGATTTTAAAGTTTTGTTTTTCATAATCGTAATAGTTTTTGTTTTTAGAGTTAATACTGTGTTGTTTATCACAGTTTGCTGGGTTGTTCTATTAATACCTACGAGATTTTTAGCTGAGGGTTTGGAAATATTGTGCATTGAATGTTAAGATTTTATTAAACCCTGTTTTCGGGCTTCGGGCTTCGGGCTTCGGGCTTCGGGCTTCGGGCTTCGGGCTTCGGGCTTCGGGCTTCGGACTTCGGACTTCGGACTTCGGACTTCGGACTTCGGACTTTAAGAAAATAGCGGTCTTTCCGTGGAAAGCATGGAAAAAATCGATGAAGTACAGAACGGTATAGATTAAAGGAAATGGGGCGAATAAAAAAAGGGAGCAGTCAAAAACTGCTCCCTTTCATTGGTATAGTTGGTCTACTATCGTACTCCCCTATCAATGCCGTACCACCAGTTTTTCATCGAATACGTTGCCATCAGTGGTCACCATTCTCAAGAGGTACATTCCGCTATCGAGGTTGGAAACCTGAAGTACATAGGCATCGGCATCGGTCTTGAGTTCCAAGCCTTCATAACTTCGGATCAATCGTCCGGAGACATCATAGACATAGAGTTTCGTGATTTCGGCCTCAGGATTCGACATGGTAATCTTCGTACTGATAACCGCCGCGTTCGGATACATGCTCACTTCGTTCGCGACCGGTGTGTTGAAATCTGCCGGTAACTTTTCGGTAGCGTTCCCCGAAATATTCGCAAAGGTTTCCGCATCGAAAGTTTTGCCGGTGCCGCCACAGTTGGTAGACGCACCTCCCAGATTCCTCGGTACATCGTCAGTCTGGGTGATGTATAATTTATCGAGCCCTACTCCACCTTCACGGTGACCGATATCGATTCTATTAACTCCATCGATAAACTCGAAGCTACGCGGCTGGCTCAACTGCTCGTTGAGATGTATTCGGTGCCAAACAAAATCGTTGCTCGGCGGAATACTGTTCCAGCGTACCCATGGCCCACCGTTCACACGTACCCAGAAACTATCTTGGGTACCGCTCGGTGTTCTAACGAGTCCGAATATCTTGTATGTACCCGCTGTAACCGAGAAGTCAAAGCTTACGATCGAACTGCTATTGTTCGAAGGTGAGGATTGGAAATTCGACGGGGGCACCAGATACTGTCCGCCTGATCGGCTTCCATCATCTACCGTGGTCCATCCTGAACCTACAATGGCACACTCCGCCTCTAGCCAAACCTCTTCACGGTTTCCTTGAACGGCCGTAACCCTTACTTCGTCAAAGGCGCTGACACCCTCATCATCGGTTACCGTTAACCTGAATACATACGCACCTTCGACCAGCACTTCGGCCGTCAGTTCAGACGTGTCCTCGTCGGTCAATAGAGCCGTATCGGGGCCATCGACCTGTGTCCACAAATAGGAAACTGTTCCGCCATCGGCATCGCTGCCACTACCGGACAAGGTAAAGCCATCATTGGGCAGTTCAATATCAATATCATCACCTGCATTAGCAATCGGATCCGATTTGACCACGGCACCAGAGCCTAAGATTTCGATGGCAGATAATTTCGGCTCGTTGCGACCATCCGAACCTTCGGCGTCCAACGCCAAATTCAATTCTCCGTCGGTGATGGTCACGTCAAACGTTCTGGTAATTACGGTTTGCGAACCGGCCTGCGCAATGATATCAAAATCATCAAGTATAGTTTCATCTTCCATACGAACATCGAATATACGTCTTCCAACACCCCCTGAAAGTCCGCCTTGAGCGCCCCAGAAAATTTCCGCAAAATGTAGGGTAACTTGGTAGTTACCGTTTGCCAAAGGCACGGCATATCCAAAATTTGCCGGTAAGGCACTACGCTCGGTTTTATAAAGCGCTGGAACTGTTGCGGCATTATTGGTATATGATTTACCGCCGACAAAATTTCGATCGGCAGAGAAAGTTTTCCCATCCTGTACCACCTGTGGTCCACCTGCATTGATGCGCAGGGCAAAATCATTGACCACCGGTTCCTCTACGGTAATGCTAACCGTTGCTTCGTCGGTCTCACCTTCGGCATCCGAAACGGTCAGGCTCACATCGTAGTTGCCCGGTGTATCAAAGGTATGCTGTGGATTTTCAAGATTCGATGTAGCACCATCTTTAAAGTCCCATAGATAGGAAACGATTTCCTTATCATCAGCAGAACCATTGGCGTTGAAGCTCACCTGTAAAGGAGCTTCCCCACTTTGAACATTCGAATTGGCCACAGCCGTCGGTGCCGCATTGGTAGCGCCGACGCTTACGATTTCTATAGCGGATAGTTTGGGCTCGTTGCGCCCATCGCTACCTTCCGCATCCAAGGCGAGACTTAAGGCACCGTCTTGTACGAGAACATCGAAAGTTTTGGTGACCACGGTTTGCGAACCAACATCGGCAATGATATCATAATCGTTGAGTATCGTTGTACCTTCCATCACAACATCAAAAATACGTCTGCCGGCTCCTCCTGAAAGTCCGCCTTGGGCACCCCAGAAAATTTCCGCAAAATGCAGGGTTACTTTGTAAGTACCGTTGTTCACCGGTATTTCATACCCAAAGTTTGCTGGCAAGGCGCTTCGCTCCGTTTTATAGAGCGTTGGCACCGTTGCGGCATTATTGGTATAAGATTTTCCGCCCACAAAATTCCGGTCGGCCGAGAAGGTCTTACCGTTTTGTACCACTTGTGGACCACCCGCATTGATGCGGAGGGCGAAATCCGGAGTAACCGGTGATTCGGCGACTACCTGCAAGGTGGCGGAATCAGTCAGGTCACCTTCATCGGTTACCGTAAGGGTTACGTCAAATGTACCTGCATTTACATAGGTATGAGTCGGAGATACTTGATCGGACGTACTGCCGTCACCAAAATTCCAGAGATAAGCTATGCTACCTTGGCTATCACCGGAACCACTGCCATCAAAATTGAACTGCAACGGATTGTCGCTATTCGGCGTGACGCTGGCCACCGCGGTCGGCGCCGTATTCGGTGCCTCAACGTTGATGCTAATAGTCGCTTCATCGGTCTCGTTCTGGGCATCCGACACGGTTAAGCTTACCTCATAGGTACCGGGAGCAAACGTGTGGGTCGGATTCTCATCGGTCGACGTCGCGCCGTCCTTGAAATCCCACTGATAAGACACGATCCCAGTATCGTCATCGGAACCTGAGCTGTCGAAGCTTACCTCGAGCGGCGCAATACCGTTTATCGGGGTAGCGACAATCGAAGCGGTTGGACCTTCATTCTGTGGAATACTTTTGACCACATTTACGTTTTCGTAAACGGCATTGGTCAAAGTACCATCGCTATGCGAGGTCGTGGCCAAGCCTACGAAGATGTTCTGTCCCATCGGGATGTTGGCTGTACCTATCTGTGTCCAACTGCCATTGGTTTCGGAAATGTATCCCGTAAACGTGTTGCCGGAACGTACCATTCTCACGTAATGTGGGAAACCGCCAGGAACGAGAGCAGGATTCGTAAAGTTACCGTTCCCCATCGTTGCACCTTTGGTCGGCCTATGCTGGAAACTATATCCCGGGCCTCCTACACTATTAGGGTTAGGTGCGATAATCATCATGGCGGAAGCCGAATTGGCATCCAAATCGTTTCGCATCATGACACCGGCCTTGGCCCAGATATTGGTCGGGTCCAGACTCAATACTTGTGCGATAATTTCACCATCTCCCTCAAGCTGCTGATAGACATAATGGAACTCATCGGCACTGCCCCAGATATCGGCACCCGAGGCACTGACCTCGAAGCGACCGTTATCGAAACAGGTTTCCCCATCGGCGGCTACGGCTCCGATATCGGAGTTCGTCCAGACCGCAGGCAGCTCACAATCGGCTACTGGATCATCGATTCCGATTACCTCTATCGCGGATAGCTTGGGCTGATCGATGCCATCGCTTCCCGCAGCATCAAAGACCAGGTTCATCTGACCATCGGAAATTGCAGTCTCAAAGGTTTTAGTGACCGGGGTCTGCGGCCCGACATCGGCATTGATATCGTAATCGTTCAGAACGATATTACCTTCCAGCGTAACATCAAAGACACGTTTCCCGTTTCCTCCAGCGCCACCGCCTGTGGCACCATGATAAATCTCGGCGAAGTGGAGCACGATTCGGTAATTGCCATTCGCAACCGGAATGTTATAGGCAAAAGTCGGTGGCGATGCACTGCGTTCGGTCTTATAGAGGTCCGGCACGGTGGCACTATTGTTTACGTACACTTTTCCGCCCGTGAAATTAGCGTCGGCAGAGAAGGTTTCGCCGTTTTGAACGACCTGTGGTCCGCCTGCATTTATACGAAGTGCAAATCCGTTGGTCACCGGTTCTTCCGCGACCACCTGAAGGGTCACGGCATCTGTCAGACCACCTTCATCGGTAACCGTCAGGTCAACCTCGTAGGATCCAGCAGCTGCATAGGTATGGATGGGAGCCTCCTCGTTGGAAGAATTACCATCCCCGAAGTTCCACTGGTAGCTGACCGCGCCTTCCGTGTCACTAGAACCGCTACCATCAAAACTGAACTGAAGCGGATTGGCAGCATTCGGGGTGGCATTGGCTACTGCCGATGGGCCCGTGTTCGGTGGAGCGGAAACGGTGATTACCGTCGTAGCCACATCTAACAATCCTTCATCGTCGGTAACCGTCAGACTTACCGTGAAGTTTCCTGCGGAACTGAACGTGTAACTGGTATCCGCATCGGCAGAAGTACCTATACCGTCCCCGAAATTCCAAGCGTACTGCAGCGTACCGGGATTTTCATCCGTACTACCACTGCCTGTGAATTCAACGAACAGCGCCGCTGGGCCTTCATTGATGTTTGTGACGATAAGGGCCTCGGGAGCTTGATTCTCCGGCGTGACCGTTATGACCACGTTGGCCGAAGCGGTCAGTCCCGTTTCATCTTCGATGGTATAGGTAAAGTTGTCATTGCCTACAAAATCGGTATCGGGAGTGTATAGGATGGATGTGCCATCCGCTTGTAATTCCGCTACGCCGTTTTGGGGCGAATCGACGGTCAGGATGCTGAATTCCTGTCCGTTAGGCTCGGAATCGTTGGTCAACAATTGATTCAGAAGGATGGCCACATTTTGCGTGGTGGTCACCTCATCGTCAACCGCGATCGGCGGCTCGTTGATGTTAATGGTCAAGGTGGTAGAAGCCGTAAGCCCGTTAAGATCCACCGCATCGAATACAACATCAAAACTACCCACAGTTTCCGCCGGTGGGGTACCCGATAGGGTGCCGTCGACGGCGTCATAGGTCAACCAGACCGGAAGATCTCCGTTCGCTACGGATGCGGAAACGGTCAATTGGTTTCCGGGGTATCCCTTGTCAAAATAGGGTGCGATATCCAAATCCAAGGCTTCCCCTACATTCGCAAAATACGCTTCGGCCGGCTGCGCGGTGGGCACACCTTCGGGACGGATATTGATAAAGTAGAACGTATTATCGTTCCAGTCACAGTTGGCCGATCCGGCGCCACATCCCCCTTGTACAAAATCTTGCAAGACGATGTACTCGTTCGGGATGATAGTGCCATTGTGGTCAATAACCTTATAGATGCGCAAGCCCAAAAGATCGGGCCGGTTACCGCTGATGTTGTTTCCACCACTGCTCAAGTAGTTCGAAACGGCAATCCGGAACGGACCATCAACAGAAGCTGCAGTATCAAAATTGATATTTGCCCCTGTTTTTGGCAGTAACGTCTGATAATATCTTGGATCATGTGAAAAACTGATGCCGCCAACCGTATTCGTTCCATTCACCGCCACAAACTTGGCACCGTTGGATCCGGGACCTCCGTGCAAGGCAGAAAGTTGAATACCGATCACCGGTTTGGACGGATCAGCCTGTACAAAATTCGATGATAGGATCATGTCACCTTCATAACCGGCATCGATATTTTCTGCATTCGGATAGTTCGAACTCGGCCGGAACGAAAGGGTGTTGGGAGGAGTAATTGTACCCTCATCATTGACTATACTCAACATACTTGACTCAAAACCAAAGGCATCGAATACCTGTTGCGCATTGATTTCAACTCCGCCCTCGGGTCGTGCGGAATAGGCTCCATGAACCGTTACCGAATTCTCAAGGGAATTATCGGCGTTTGAACCCACTAGAACCGTCTGCTCTAAAGCGTTCGTACTTCCTATAAAGGTAACCGCGACATCCGCAAAACTGTTCGGGGCTATCGTGATGGGCAAAGTTTCAACATCGCCCTGATCGGAAGTAATCACAAACTCATAGTTGCTTGCATCCAAGCCCAGGTCTGTAACCGTCAAATCTCCCGTACCTGTATTGTTCAAACGCATAACGTTGGTGTCATGAACCAGCGCCTGTCCGGGATCGCCCAACCTGTGGAAGGTAAAGAAATCTTCCGCTGGGAAACCTCTGTCCGTACCGGGTATTTTGGTCATGTTTTCGATAGCCAAAAGCGCTCCCGTTGGGGCTTCGATCGTAAATTCGAAAGTCCTTTCCGCTACGTTTCCATTATTGTCCTCTGCGGTTACGACCAAGGTATGTAAACCTTCGTCACCGACCGAAATCGGTTGGTCGTAGGTTTCAACGGCGTTTCCGTCAAGTGCATATTCCAGACGGGCGATACCTCCGCTTTCGCTATTTTCCGTGGCTTCTAAAGTGATGGCTACAGCACCCCTGAAAATATCGGGTGCGCTTTCATTACCGTCAAAACTAGCTACAATGGTCGGCGGAAGCAACGAGATGTCGATCGGTGCCAATCTTATGTAGTTCACCTTGGCATTAATACCGCCAACGGCGAGGGCCAATCGTAACGTACCATCGGTCACGTCAACAAACTTGGTATCTTCGAAATTCGCGAAGGTTTCGGGTACGATACTTTGCTGGTCATAGTCGACAACAGTTACCCCGTTGACATCCAAGACATGGTCACTATTTGAAAATTGTGGATCGCCACCAACACTAATGTTGACGGAGTAGGTACCATTGGGTACGTTTACAACCCAGTCCCTTGTAGGGAAGTTGGCCGTTGTTCGGTGTCCGATTATGGTAAAGGTTTTGGCCAGCGCATCATCGTTGGTTCCCGTGTTTCTGTTTCTTCCGTTGACGCCCGCATCTGCCGGTGTCAAGGTGCCGGGCAATACCCATCCGTAAGTCAGGTCGCCCAAGGTGGTCGTACTCTGATCCCCATAAGGCGCACCGATATCATCGATATAGCCTTCCGGAGAGATTTCTAGGTCATCGGGCGCTTGGAAGTTGAATTGATAGGTGTACACCAGTTCATTGGTTACATCGAGAGTGACGCTAACTACGGCATCTGTATAGTTCGGGGCCGTCGCGGTAATCGTGGCTTGGTAGGCACCGATAGCCAGACCGGCTACATCTACTCCAATATCAAAGGGAGTCCCCACTTCAAAAGTCTCCGGCAAAGTAATCCATTCTTCGGATGCCGTCAATTCGATTCCGGCTTCGGTAATACCGCCGTTGCCGGATAAGGTTAGGGTTTGTACAGGGATATCCTCTTGATTGATGGATGCGATAAAGCCAACATCCTCTTTATCGAAATCCAAGGCCAAAACGCCGCTTTCAAAAGAAAGTACATTATCGATGATGAACATGTAATCTTGATAGTCGCCGTTCGTGGCATCCTCAAAAACAATCAGATAGCTGTTTTCGATGGCATTGCCCTGACGATTGGCCATAGGGTAGATACGCGTTCTATGTGGAACGCCTGTATTAACGGCATCTTCGGTATAATTAAACCTTCCGAAGGACTGTGATTCCACGTAAAATCCGAATACCGCGCCCTGAGGGTCAAAGGAGGTCTCCCCTGAAGAAATAGGCGGGAAAAGCGTTTGCGCATTGGCAATATCATCGGCAAGTACGCCCACTTCATTGGGTATGATGCCATTGTCGTTGGTATACCATCCGAAAGGTAGTTCCTCGGCGGGTGAATAACGGCCGACGGGAGTTACGTTTATCAATCCATCGGTCGCCTTGATCCAGCGTTCCACTTCGACCTCGTCACCGACTGGAGCAGGGTTTGTAGAACTGCTCAGTGTCGTCCATCCCACATCGATTCCGATTCCTAGGGCATCGACCACATCCTGTAAGGCGGGTTCTTCGCCACCTTCGAATCCACGTTTTTTCAGCGCATGCAAACCTACCGAGAAGGTTGGGGTTTCAGGGTCGTCACTGGCAATGGTCAAACTGGCTTCTTGATAGCCCAAATCCGAATCATCCAAAGTCGGGGCATAGGTCACAGTGTAAATCTGGCTTTCCCCGGGATTAACGGTTACCGCGCCAGCAGGCTGTACGGCGTCGAACTGGTCCGCGAACGAACCGGTAATGGAAGCACTCGCAATATTGAGTACCTCGTTGCCATCATTGGTAACTTCTACCGTTTTGGTTGCGGTTTGATTTCCCTCTTCGTTTACGGTCGTCTCAAAAATCAACTCGACCGGAGTGGCGGCGATAGCGGGACCCGTAGTGGCCGGAATGGCCGCCCGCAACAAGGTCAACCTTGGAGTACCATTATTATCACGGTCATATTCGGAGATATAAATATTTCCAGTGGTAGGATCTTCGACTACATCCAAAGGATCATCGAAACCGCCGAGACCGGGAATGCTATTGTAGGCCTCCGCGATGTCTCCATTCGTTTTGGGGTCCATGACCAGCAAGTCGTCTTGACCGCTAAACCGAACGACCATTAATAGGCCCTGCAGTTTTCCGCCAAAGGCATCACTTTTATATTCTATTGCCCCGTTGGGAGACTTGTTCTTTCCGAAATCAAACGCCGGTTCACGGTAGTTGGGATCTGGCTGTAAGTTATCGGGATATTTATTTACATCGGTATAGGATGCCTCGGCCTGTCCGGGCAATCCGCTATAGGAAATACCACCGTGGTTCAAGACAAACTCTCCTCGATAAGGGTTGGGATGTCCGTGATACGAACCGCCCTTGGTCTTGAACAACCAGTCTTTCTGGGTCTCGCCACCACGAAGTGCAGGTACGTCGGGGATGTTGGTCAAACCGTCGATACGTCTGGCAAGAGGATACGCCGCGGTCGAAGGTGAATTTGGCGAACTGTTATTGTTCCCGGCCGTACCGTTGGTCGGTACATAGAGCCATCCGTTGGAATGCCACACAAGATCATAAGCGTTACGAACCCCAGTGGCAAATAGGGTCAAGGGAGCATTCGTAGCATAGGGGTTATAGGTACCGTCGCTCATCGTCAAGCTGGCGGCAGATGCACTATTGATTACGGAAATATCATCGGTGGTAAAGGCGCTTAAGGGTAGTGTGGCAGGCAGTTTATCTAACTCCACCTTCAATACGGCCGCCGCCAATAAGCGCTCCGGACGGTTGCCCCAGTTGCTATCGGGGTCACCACCTGCGGAATTACTTCCCTGGCTAATGTATAGGTCACCTTGCGGATCAAAGGCAAGACTATTGGTCAAGTGGTCGTTTACCGATCTGGGCAAATGGATGATAAAATCTTCCACCGTAGACAAATCCGGACCGCTCAATCGGGTCAGTTTCCCGTCCCATTCCGGTCCACCGGATACGGAGCTTTTACTATGGCTGACGTACGCGATAAGATTGCCCGGTGTAGATGCCGGATCAAAGGCAAGTCCGATAATCAATCGGTCGTCATTGCCTCCCGCCCCTGTAACCGGATGCGGAGATCCCTGTAAAGCGGGCGTTAAAATTTCGAGATCGGTCAAGGTACCGTCTGCGGACATATTCCAGCGATAAATCTGGCCATCCGAAGCGAAATCACCTATGGTACTGGCATACAGTTTTCCATCGGGACCGATAACCAAACTTGAAAAACGCTGTCCGTCGACCCCTTCACCTAAGTTGGCAACGCCGGAAACCTGAGTAAATTCAACGCCGGTCAAATCACGTATCGGGGTATTATCATCATCAATTTCACCCGTAGTAAATGTTGATTCGAACGGCAAGAAGGCCAACCGATCACTTTCATCACCTCTTCGATTGGCTTCGATGTTACCGTTCAATCGGAATACATAGGTCGTTAGTTCTTTTAATTCTTCTGTAGGCGTAAGGGTAACGGCATCGCCACCACCCGTATCATTGGAGTTCGAAGGCACCAATACCTCTCCTCCAGCGGTCACCTCGAAAATGTTGACGTTGCCACCTAAGGTGGTATTATCGATGACATAATCGTCGGGCACAATGACCTCGACATTGATCTGAAAATCGCTAATACGAACGTCGGTTGCATTGTTCGCAGGATTGACATTGGCAAAGAACGGCTGGGTAATCGCACCGCCTTGAATGATTTCCAAAGCGTTGATTTTGGTGTTGAATCCACCTGTTGCGTCAATGGTCAATCGACCGTCCGTGACCGTTGCGGTCGCGGTCCCCGAAGTGAACCGCGTGGCCTCCCCCTCAGCGCCGGTAGGCGAATAACGATCAATGGCATTTACACCTTCAACATTTATACTATGGAAGGGTTCGGTACCCGCTTGACCGTCGACATTTGGATCACCGACGGATACGGATACCGTATACGTTCCGTTCGGAACCTCAATTTCCCAAATGCCCTCCTGCCCGGCGGGATCGACATTTTGAAATTGCATATGCACCAATGTATTTTGGAGAATTCCTACACCGGCTACTTCGCGATTTCTAGCTCTTACGGAAAGGTCTAAAGGAGCGGTACCATCAGTGTTCAGCCATCCATAGGAATAGCTGTTTCCACGGTCGCCAAATCCAAGTCCGGAATCGACCAAATATCCTGCGGGAGGCAGGTCGACCGGTAATGAGAAGTTGATTTTAATCGGATCGAAGACGACGACGTTATCCGAAGTAATCGCAAAATCGGTAAAAGTATAGTTGACATCTGCTGTCAATTCCCTACGTTTTGTAGCGAAGATACCCGCAAAGGAGAGGCTTTCGTACGCTGAATTTCCAGATAGGTAATTTGCTGGAAGCGTCAAGGAGCCCATTTCCAATTCGACACCTCCATTTAAGGAATAGAATGCCGTAAGATTATTGCTGGCCGCATCGACATATAATCGTAGGCCGACCGTACTGGTATTCAGACCGGCAACGGCCAAGGTAAGCTGATCTTCGGGGCCATTGACCGAAATTCCGTTGACCTCTTTGCGAAGCTCCAGATTACCGGACACGTTGGCCACTAACTTTACGAAATTATCTTCATCGAGCCCAAACCAGATGCCGGCCTGTTCCGAATCGTTGGTTCCATCGGCATATGGATTTACGATGGTCGTTGCGATACTGAAATTGCCATAACTTGAAGCGTCGAGACCGACGCCCAAGGTATTGATTTGAGAATTGACATCGGTACTGTTCGCTGCACCGGTTCCATTGGTTCGGTATGCGATACCATTGTTCGCATTAATCACCAGATTCCCGTTAGAAAGGCTCAATTTGCTGGGCTCATACCCAGGGACGTTCGGATTGGAAACCGGTCCGTCAACGGCAATTCTGGCCGATGGATTATCGACCATGGTGAAGCCGGTATTGCTCAATCCGCCTTCGGTGCCATCAAAATCTAATGCGAAAGGAAGGGCGACTTCCAATTCGTCACAATCCAACGTACTGATTGGGGAACAAGCGATATCGGTAGTATCATCAAAAGGACGGAGGTTTCTAGCGATAACCACAATATCTTGATAATCGAATCCGGAAACATGTTCTTCGGTCGCGATGATATAGGCATCGTCTTCGCCAGGAAGTTTATATACCCGAACATGATGCGGAATGGATCCGTTGAAGGTATTCAGTGCATCTTCACTGAACAATTGACGGTTATCAAAGAAAGGCCATCTGCTGTAGAAGCCAAAAGGCTGTACCCCGGGATCGAATTCCGTCTCACCGGTTATCGGCGCATTCAGGGTCTGACCGTTACTGGCGGGATCATTGCCTATCGTAAACAATTCATTGGTAGATGCAGCATCTCCGCTTGGGTACCATCCGAAGGCGGTAATAGGATTGTTCGCGGTTGGACCGTATACACTAAGCAGTTCCAAAGTTACGGGAGCGTCTACCGCGCGTTCGAACTTTTGTACGGCAATTTCGTCGCCCAGAATATCGTTGTACGTGGCACCGTTGGGCAAGTTGATTACATTGGTCGCCGGATCGGTATCCCCGACATTGACGACCCCGTCGCCCAACTGAGTATCCAATATCCATTGTAAAGAAGGTTCATTGGCTCCACCAAGTCCCGTTTTCCCCAAACCGCTCAAGGGAACGGTCACCGATTCGGCATTGGTGCCGGAGATTACCAATTGCGCAAATTTAGGCCCGTTCGAGGTCGGTGTAAAGGCGATGGTAAAAGAACCGGAGTTTTGGGCGTTTATGGTTGATGGTAGGGGGGTTATCGTAAACTGATCGGCATTTGCTCCGGTCAACTGTGCATCGATATCGGCCAAGGTCGCGTTGCCCAAGTTTGACAACAGCACTTCTTGGGTAAACGTAGCATTGAGGACCGCATCTCCGGTCACGGCGTCGGTGTTCAATACGATACGTGGCGTCGGTGCAGCTTCGTTGCTCGGTTTCAGCAGTACGATTTCGCTTCTGCCATAGTCGGAAACATAGATGTTACCGGTAGTGGTATCCTCGATCAGGTCTAACGGATCTTGAAAACCTCCGAAACCGGGAATACCTTCCTTAAAGGTAGCGATATCGCCGTTCGGGCCATCCGGCAACAAGGCAATGATATCATTACCACCACTATATCGAACCACTAGCAAGGCGCCCTTCAAGTTTCCGTTTTCGGCATCGCTACGATATTCGATCACCCCGTTCGGCGATTTGTTGAATTCGAAATCGAAGGCGGCCCCGCGGTAATTCTCATCGGGCGCTACTCCATCATACACCGCGTTGTTCACATCGATATCCCCACGGTTCAACACAAACTCACCGCGGTATGGATTTGGATGTCCGTAATATCCAATTTCGGAGTTGGGATCTATCCTGAACAACCAATCGCGTTGTACATTATTTCCGTTGGAGGCCGATATGACCGGATACAAGGGATTTAAATGGTCGTAAAACTCACCATTGGGCCTTCTTGTACCATCGATGGATGCAGGGGCATTGCTACCACCAGCAGTTCCGTTGGTGGGCACATATAATTGTCCGTTGGAATGCCATACCAAATCATAGGCATTACGAATGCCTGTTGCATAAAGCGTCAAAGGAGCATCAACGTAATACGGATTGTACAGGCCGTCTAAAGTGGGGGAATTGACATCGACTGCATTGATCGCCGCGGCGTTTCTCGTTGTACGAACGTCCAACGGCAAGGTCGAAGGCAATTTGGAAAGATCTAATCGCAACGTAGCCGCGGTCAAAAGGCTTTCCTCACGATTGCCCCAAGAACCATCGGGTTTTCCAGCTGCGCTGTTACTGCCCTGGTTGAAATAGAGCGCATTGGGCTCGCCCGGTTTAAATGTCAGGCTATTGGTCAAATGGTCTTTGGTGGAGCGGGGCAAATCGGTGACAAGCAATTGCTCGGTTTCCAAATTAGCGCCCGAGATTCTAGAAATCTTGCCGTCCCAATCCGGAGCACCGTTAAGACCTCCGGAGTTATGGGAAACGTAGGCGATAAGGTTTCCGGCCGTTGCGTCAGGATCAAAAACCATACCTACGGCAGTTCTTGAGGCGTAAGCGGATTTCCATGCCGAAATGATTTCTTGGTCGGCCAAGCTACCATCCGCATTCATGGTCCATCTGTGAATATCACCAGAAAGTACGAGTCCGTATAATTTGCCATCAGGACCGATGGTCAAGGTCGAATATTTACTGCCGGAGGCTACGACACCGGAGTTGGTAAAGGAAACATTATCGAGATCGGTAGTCGGGCCGGTATTGCCTCCGCCCGTTGTAAAAGACGACGTGAAAAATTCGAACCGCTCACCGACAAGGTCCAAAACCCCATCTATTTCAAAAGTATAAACGGTATTTGCCTCTAAAGGAAGGTTCGGTGCGAGGTTGATGGCATCTCCCCCACCGGTTCCGTTTACGCTGGCCCCGATTGGGGTAGTGCTGCCTTGTTTGAACAGTTTGACGGTAGCATTCGTTATAGTGCTATTGTCGACACCTGAATTTCCATCGGCATCTAAATTCGGTAGGAAAAGGTCGTTGGCCGAAATTGTTGGGGTGACCGAAACATTGGTAGCACCATCTTCGGGTGTTACGGCGACAACACGAGGGGTCTGCACCACGCCGTCGGTAGCCATAATTTGGATACTGTTGATTTTCGTATTGAATCCGCCGTTCAGGGCGTCGATGGTCAATCGGCCATCTGAAACGCTGACCGCTCGAGAACCCGAAGTAAATCGGGTAGCACTTCCGGCCGGGCCTGTCGGGCCAAAGTTATCGATGAGATTGATTCCTTCCGCATTGATTCTGTGAATAGGGGTCGTTCCAGCACCGTCTACGGTCGGGTCGCCGGCAACAATGGTCACCGAATAGGTTCCGTTGGGCACTTCGATTTCCCATATCCCCTCAGTGGAAACACCATTGGTACCACCGGTATCACCATATTGCATATGGATAAGGGTATTTTGAAAGATGGAAATACCGCCCGAGTTCCGGTTTCTTGCGTTGGTGGATAAATCTAATGGAGTAGCTCCATCAGTAGTCAACCAACCGTAGTTTAAAGTATTCCCACGGTCGCCAAATGGAAGTCCCGAATCGCGCTCATAGTCGGTCGGAGCAGGTGTGGCGGCATCGGAGAAGTTGATATTGACGGCAAAATCGTCAGTAGGTTCTGTAATTTCAAGACTTATGGACATCTCTGCATTGGCGTAGCCCAGATCCGGCTGGTCGCTGGCAAAGATGGTAGTGCTGTAAGATCCTGCTGGAGCATCGGCACGGATACCAAATTCAATGTTACCCAATACCGGATCGGTCGGTAAGATCAACCATTCAGAGGCATCCGGATCATCGGAAAGTACAAAGGTCGGGGTTCCGGAACTGGCCGAAACCGTTACCGTTTGCGGGGCGATGGATTCCCCTTCCGTTCCGGCGAAATTTAATTCGGCAACGTCGAAGGTCAGTGCGAGCGGCGCCGGAGCTATTTCTTCGGTTACTACTGTGGTATAGTCCGTAGCTAAACGAACCGGACCTAACTTGGCATCGTTGACTCCAGCGGAACTTATGAACAGCCGCCCTATTTGTGGCGTACCCTGAACGGTATGCGTTCCGGCATCGGTCCACACAGTTTCTTCGATAGCAAGTTTGGGGTCTACCGTCCAAGAGTAGGAAATCGTATTCGCACCATCCCATTCACCGCGTACGACGAATTGAAAGACCTCATCGGAATCTACCGAAGTTATCCCGTTGTTTGAACCGGGATTGCCCAAACCGATTCTTGCAATCAGTCCGTTAGCACCATCGCTGGCCACTTGTGAGCGCACCCACTGATCACCGGCGGCATCATCGTCGATACGAATCGCTGTACGAATCCGATTGGTGACACTGGTCACTTCAAAATAGGTATTGAAATAAAAAGTCTGGCCGGCTACCAAATCTATTGGAGCATTCGTCAATGGAATCAGATCATGGGCGTGCGCACCATTGGAAAAATCGAGATAATGGGTCGTATTGGGCGTCAATCCTTCCGCTACTACCGGAATCGCCGCATCAACGTCCTTTTCCTTCAACCATTGGGTGGGAGCTATTTCATGAAGATTGCCCGTTTCATAGGTGTTAAAGTCATCAATGAAAGCAAAAGAAGATGGCTGACCCGAAACTACGTTCAAATCTGTCGTCAAGATAGCGGGCGTAAAGCCTTTTGCCGTGGCGATGATTACGTCATTTCGCAGATCATCGACTACTAATGCAGTAGCGTCCATGCTAAAATCGAACTGGCCCAAATCCGTTTTTATAGGAAGGGTAAGCCAATCATTGGTGCCCGTCTCATCGACATTATCATTGATTACCAGACCAATATCGGTAGCGCCCTCGCCGGATAGCTCGCTTGAAAAAGTTCCGGAAGCCCCGGCTTCTAAAGTTTCGCTGACACTGGTGGGCAAGAACGTCAACGCTCCGCTCACAGGAGTATCGGCACTCTCAATAATATCGATATGAGTGATTTTGGAGTTAAAACCGCCCAGACCGTTTAGCGTAAGAAGTCCATCACTAACCGCAACGACCATAGTGGCGGTACGCACCTCTTGTTGGGTAGGATTAAAGGCCGGAATTATGGTGTAGCCTTCCAAGGTGGCACTGTGCTTGCTGTCCACATTATTGGCCGCTTTGTCCCCTAGCCCTAAGGTAATTTCATAAACGCCATTTGGAATTTCGAGCTCCCAAAAAAGTTCATTTTTTCTGGGCTGGCCATCGTTCCAGCCGTCAATATTATCCCCTTGGAAATGTACCAAGGTACCTTCCAGTTTTTCTGTTAGGGAAGCAGCATTGTAGGTAGCGACATCCGCTAGGCGTAAACGGCCGACACCGGTGGCATTGTTGGCGGCCTCATCGGAAGCATCGAACGGTGCGCCCGTTTCCAAAAGCTTCCAGCCATATTGGTACGTGTTTGCATTTAGGGCAAGCGAAGCATTTCCAAAGGCTTTTCC
>JBATUY010000023.1:0-2845 GCA_049671465.1 Pricia sp.
CGATGACAACCTCTATAAAGAATCCAAAGAAGGTTACGAACTTGTAGGTTTTGTAGAGGATGAATCTTGAGGGCCGGACGTAAAACCACGGCCTACGATACCATAAATGAAGAGAGAATAATTAAAAGGAAGCGGAAAAATGGTGGATATCTATATTTTGGGGATTATACTGTTCACGGGACTTGTGTTATATCTGATAAGTGTAATTGGAAAGAAGCTCAAACGCCGCAAAGGAAGCAACTCCCGAAATTCCAATTAATCCGCCGTAAAGGTGTCGTTATCCTTATCCTCTATCCAATGGCATTCTATTTCCTTGGCGATCTTTCTTGCGAAGTCTAGGCCGTGACGGTCTGCCAGAAAGCCGAAGGCCATATCCATACCAGCGCTGACACCGGAGGAGGTGTAGTATTTTCCATCGACTTTCCATCTGGCTTTCTTGTCCCATTTTACATCGGCGCCCTGGGAAGAAGCCCACTTAAAAGCCCTTTTGTTGGAGGTCGCTTCTCGGTTGTCGAGCAATCCTGTTTTTGCTAGTAGCCCGCTTCCGGTACAGACGGTCAGCGTATAGGTACTCGATTCGGAAAGTCTTTTTAGCTCTCTGAGTATTTCAGGATTATCCACTTCTTTGCGAGTGCCCCATCCTCCGGGAACGAGAATAATTTCCGGACCGTTTTTCAGGGTGGCCAGTTTTTCGGTCTTTATCGGAACCCCGTGCCGATTGCTCACGATACCTCCTTCGAGCGAATAAAAGCCAAGGGAGTACAGGTCCGTCAAGCGTCCGAAAACCTCGGCCGGGCCGAAGACGTCCAGGGTCTCGTAGTCATCGAACATGATAAACGCTATGTGCATGGTATCGGTCTTTGTCTGATTCCTATTTTCTTGTGCCCGTAATGTGGATACACCCAAAAGCATCCATACGAGAATTAAATGTATTTTGAAGGATGCGTTCAACTTGTTTAATCTCATGTTCTGAAATTGCTTTTTCAAATTTACGCCATTATCGGCTCAGGAAATATGAATCCCTTTTAAGACTAATTCCCGCCATTCAGGGTGTCGTTTGATGTACATGGCCACGAAGGGACACATGGGGATAAGCGTAAGGTTCCGCGATTGGATATCCTTCAGCGCCATCAAGACCATCTTTGAAGCAATGCCCTGACCTTCCAAAGCTTTCGGGACTTCGGTATGGGTCAGATAGATATTATCTTTCGCTAAGATGTATTCTATCCTGGGTTTGGGGCCTTCAACTAACAGCTCATACTGTTTGGGTTCCTTATTATCGATTAGTTCATATTCCATGGCGGTTCTTTGTTTAATAGCGTGTAATACCTTCACCACGATTGGTGGATACCCGCTTGCTTAGGCACTATTTTACCCGAAAGGTTTTCTTTTCAGGCCCGACGCCCTTAATGGTCAACGACTTCCATGCCTTGGGAAGTATCGGATTTTTCTGCACGATTCCCTCGTCGGAAAAATGCAACCCGGCAAAACCGAAGAGTACGGTCTGTAACATCCCGCCCGCACCCGTCGCAAAATACGAGAAATTACTGGTAGCCACCTCCGAAAGGGCCCCAAAAGGCTCTTGTTGGTTGGGCACATAACTCTCCTTGAACAGGCGATAGGCGTTTTCTGCATCCCCCAACCTTGCGTAGAGCACCGCGAAAATAGATTTGCCCATGGCGGGACCTTCCCTTGAAAGTTTAGGTTCGTAATATTCCAAATCCCTCAAAATCGATTTTTCGGCGTTGACAATGTCGAGTGGGTAGGACAACAAATTCGCATCGGCCTGTTTGATGATTTCCCCTTCATACGTACTATGTTCCCTGGTGGTACCATCGGGGAAACGTAGTATCTTGATATTGTCCGCAACTTGCTTCCATCTGGGGTCCGGAGTCATTCCCAGCACCCTTGCAGCCTTTACGGCATAGTTGAGCGCAGTAATCGCCGCCCCGTTCGTAAAAGCGTTGTCGTTCACGTTGGGCGCAAATTCATTGGCGCCGACTACGTTGTTGATGGAATAGCTGCCGTCGGCATTTTCGCTGACGCGACTGACCCAAAAATCGGCGATTTTCCGGATGACCGGAAATCCTTTTTCCTCGAGCCACGCTTTGTTTTTGGTGACGCGGTAATAATTCCAGAAAGCAATGGCGATATCGGCGGTGATATGATGTTCGAAGGGGCCGGTCAGCGCGAACGGAGGTGTGGCCTCCTCACCGGTATCGTCGCTCTCCCAAGGAAACATGGCCCCTCTGTATCCATAGTTGACGGCACGTTGCTCGGCCGGTGCCAACCTATCGGAACGATAGTTGACCAATGAACGTGCGATATCTTGGTTGAACAACAACAGGGGAGGGAACATCCAGAGTTCCGTATCCCAAAATATGTGCCCGTTATACGGGGTCTGCAACGAGAGTCCCATCGGGGCGATACTAAGATCCGAGTCGCCCCGTCCGAAAGCATACAAATGGTAGAGTGCCAACCTTACGTCTTGTTGCGAAGTCAAATCGCCTTCGATCTCGATATCCCCTTCCCAAAGCTCGGACCAAAGTTTTTTATGTTGCTTCAATAACACTTCCCTGCTATTGAGTAAATTGTAAATGACCATACGCTCGGATTCTGATTTAGGGTCGGAAAAATCCTTGCTGGTACACTGGGCCCCGGTCCAGGCAAATTCCAAGACTTCGTTTTTGCCGATATCTTTTTCAAAGGATAACGTGTTTTCGAAATCGCCCGTTACTGTGTGGGTCAATTCGGGCCGTTGGTCTTCGCGGGATGAATTGATGTTATGCCATATAAATGTTCCCGATGTACTGACCAGATGTTTACCGAACGGACTCATCGCTTT
>JBATUY010000024.1:0-4068 GCA_049671465.1 Pricia sp.
TCCGCGCTGTTTATCGGAATGGCGGTCGCCGACCATCACGATGACCACGTGTTCGGCGAAACCGAGGAAGATGTTGATGATGCCGAGGTAGCCCGTGAAAATTTTATCTAGAGTTCATTTAATTTAATTTATAAATCAGTTTACTATGTACAATTTAATTGGAGCCGGTTTAATCGTAATCGGAGCAGGTATCGGACTAGGTCAGATCGGTGGTAAGGCAATGGAAGGTATTGCCCGTCAGCCTGAAGCGACCGGAAAGATTCAAACTGCGATGATCATTATCGCGGCACTTTTGGAAGGTTTGGCATTCGGTGCCTTGTTCCTTGGAAAAGGAGAGTAAGATAGACAACCCCTGTGACGGTTGGTTACAGGGGTTGTTTTCACCTTTTTGTCATCAGAAATGTTCCGATGTTGGTGATTACCTCGATTCGGAAAATGATTTAGATTGGACTATTCACAATTTTAAATAATATGGAAACTTTAATAAACGATTTTTCGCCGGGATTATTCGTAGTACAGACCATCTTGCTAATAGGATTGATTTTGCTATTGGTGAAATTTGCCTGGAAACCGATATTGACCTCGCTGAACGAGCGTGAGTCAGGTATCGAGGATGCCCTGAAAGCCGCGGAAAACGCCCGTAAGGAAATGCAAAACCTGCAGGCCGACAACGAGAAGTTACTCAAAGAGGCACGTGCCGAACGTGAGGCCATGTTGAAGGAAGCCCGTGAAATCAAGGATAAAATGATTACGGACTCTAAAGAACAGGCGAAAGTCGAAGGCGACAAGATGATCAAACAGGCACAGTCCGCTATAGAGAGTGAAAAGAAAGCCGCGATGGCCGACATCAAGAATCAGGTGGCCGAGCTATCCGTAGAAATCGCCGAAAAAGTTTTGAAAGAGCAGCTATCCAACAAAAACGAACAACTTAAATTGGTCGAGAACCTTTTGGGCGACGTCAAACTAAACTAGGGGACAGCGATTAGTGATTACCGGTCAGCATTCGGATGTTGTCAATTCATGATTTTTTCGATACGATAAAAACAATATATGAACCAAAGAGCAGCCTTACGTTACGCCAAAGCGGTCTTAGATCTGGCCGTCGACAACAAAGCGACCGATGCCGTTGAAAAAGACATGCGCGACATCGTGGCGACCATGGCCGACAGCAAGGAGCTTCGAACCATGTTGGCCAGCCCGGTGGTAAACGGTCAAACCAAAAAAGATGCGCTTAATGCTATTTTCAAGGATGCCAGTGAAATCACTAAGGGACTATTGAACACCTTGACCGAGAACAAACGTATCGGACTTTTAAACGAGGTAGCCCTTAAGTACATTATCCTGAACCAAGATTTTAAAGGTAAAGGTGTTGCTTATGTAACCACTGCCGTGGCCCTAACACCCGAACTGGAAAAGAAAGTGTTAGCACAGGTAGCTAAAATTACCAAAGACGAAGTCACCATCGAAAACAAAATCGACGAGAGCATTATCGGCGGATTCATATTGCGCGTAGGCGATTTACAGTACGATGCCAGCGTAGCGAACAAGTTGAGCGAAATCAAAAGGGAGTTCGCTGATAGTTTATAACATAATCGGGACACCGGCTACTTGATAACCATCGAGTTTCACAAGTCCCATTTTTACCTGCCAGCAGGCAGGTCTAACATTTAACGTCAAAGCAAATGGCAGGAGTAAAAGCCGCCGAAGTATCGGCAATCTTAAAAAAACAGTTATCAGGATTCGATTCATCTGCATCCTTGGACGAGGTGGGTACCGTACTGCAAGTAGGTGATGGTATCGCCCGTGTATACGGATTATCGAACGTACAATACGGTGAATTGGTAGAATTCGAGGGCGGACTCGAAGGTATCGTTCTCAACTTGGAGGAAGATAACGTAGGGGTCGTACTCTTAGGCCCATCCAAGGAAATTAAGGAAGGGGCTACCGTTAAGCGTACCCAGCGTATCGCCTCCATCAAGGTGGGCGAAGGTATTGTTGGCCGTGTGGTCGACACCTTGGGAAATCCGATTGACGGAAAAGGGCCTATCGCCGGTGAGACTTATGAAATGCCGTTGGAGCGTAAAGCGCCCGGGGTGATTTTCCGTGAGCCGGTGACCGAACCTTTGCAGTCCGGTATCAAGGCGATTGATGCCATGATTCCTGTTGGCCGTGGTCAGCGAGAATTGGTCATCGGTGACCGTCAGACCGGTAAGACTACGGTTTGTATCGATACCATCCTGAACCAAAAGGAATTTTATGATGCCGGAGAACCGGTATATTGTATCTACGTCGCCATTGGCCAAAAAGCTTCTACCGTTGCCGCTATTGCGCAGAATCTAGAAGATAAGGGAGCCTTGGCCTACACGACTATTGTAGCCGCCAATGCATCCGACCCGGCTCCGATGCAGGTATACGCTCCCTTTGCCGGGGCATCTATCGGGGAATATTTTCGTGATACGGGCCGACCCGCGTTGATCGTTTATGACGATTTGTCGAAACAGGCCGTTGCTTATCGTGAAGTTTCGCTATTGCTACGTCGGCCACCAGGGCGTGAGGCCTATCCTGGTGATGTATTTTACCTACACTCCCGTTTATTGGAGCGCTCTTCAAAAGTCATCAACGATGATAAGATCGCCCAGGAGATGAACGATTTGCCGGATGTATTAAAGCCCATGGTCAAAGGTGGAGGCTCATTGACAGCACTGCCGATTATTGAAACACAGGCCGGTGACGTATCCGCCTACATCCCGACCAACGTAATTTCGATTACCGATGGACAGATATTTTTGGAGCAAGATCTCTTTAACCAAGGGGTGCGGCCCGCAATCAACGTAGGTATATCCGTATCCCGTGTGGGAGGTAACGCACAGATCAAATCCATGAAAAAGGTAGCGGGTACCTTGAAATTGGACCAGGCGGCTTTCCGCGAACTGGAAGCTTTCGCCAAATTTGGTTCAGACCTTGATGCCGCAACTTTAAATGTAATTGAGAAGGGACGTCGAAACGTTGAGATTCTAAAGCAAGCGGAAAATGATCCGTTTACCGTAGAAGATCAAATCGCAATCATCTATGCCGGTTCGAAAAATCTGTTGCGTGATGTGCCTGTCGACAAAGTGAAGGAATTCGAAAGAGATTATCTAGAATTCTTGAACGCCAAGCATAGAGATACCCTTGACACCCTAAAGTCGGGTAAATTGACCGACGAGGTAATCGACGTTCTGACAACGGTCGCCAAAGATATATCCGGGAAATATAGAAGCTAAAAGAAATGGCCAACTTAAAGGAAATACGAAATAGAATCTCGTCGGTCTCTTCGACCATGCAGATAACGAGCGCCATGAAAATGGTATCGGCCGCGAAGGTGAAGAAAGCGCAAGATGCCATTACGGCCATGCGTCCGTATTCCGACAAACTCACTGAGCTTCTACAGAGTTTGAGCGCCAGTTTGGACGAGGATTCCGGCAGCAAATATTCCGATAACCGAGAGGTTAAAAAAGTTTTGGTCGTTGCCATTACGTCGAACAGGGGATTGGCAGGAGCCTTCAATTCGAACATCCTGAAACAGACTACCCATTTGATAAACGATACATATGCCGGCAAAAAGGTAGATTTTATGGCAATCGGAAAGAAAGCCAATGATTTTCTGAAGAAAAAATCCACCGTAGTTTCGAATCATAGCAGTCTCTACGAAGACCTTAACTTTGATAATGTATCTGCTATCGCAGAGGAGCTGATGGAACATTTCACTTCCGGCAATTACGACCGTATCGACGTGGTGTACAATAAGTTCAAGAACGCCGCCACACAGATCGTGATGACCGAGCAGTTCTTACCGATTGTTCCCATGGAAGGTGCGGAGAATCTCAGCACCGAGTACATTTTCGAACCTTCAAAAATCGAGATTGTCGAACAGCTGATTCCTAAATCACTGAAGACACAGTTGTATAAATCAATCCGCGATTCGTTTGCGAGCGAGCACGGTGCCCGTATGACGGCCATGCACAAGGCAACGGACAACGCGACCGAACTGCGTGACGATTTGAAATTGAAATATAACAAAGCGCGTCA
>JBATUY010000025.1:0-13354 GCA_049671465.1 Pricia sp.
GGCCTGCCACCTTCGCTCGAGGCGGTCGGCGGCGTGGATTTCGACGGAGCGGGAGCGGGCACCTGCCTGATCTGGCACCTGAGGTTCGAGGACGGGCTGCAGGGCGCCGAGATGGGCCTTAACGCCAACGACCTGGTCGGATGCTACGACCTGTCGAACCCCATCGAGGTCGTCCGCAAGGAGGCTGTAAGCGAAGAAGTTAGCGTGACCGTATTCCCGATGCCCGCGACCGATGTCTTGAACATCGCATTGAAGGACTTTCGATCGCGAGAGGTTCAAGTAGGGCTGTTCGATGTAACCGGAAATGCGATTAAGAATAGTATGAATGCCGTTGAGAACAACAGCGTTTCTTTAAACGTACAAACCGTGCCTGCAGGATTGTACCTCCTTAAGGTCAGTGATGCCAGCGGTAAATCAATCACTAAAAAGGTAGTTATACAATAGATAGCGAACTTTTTGACTTAGTATCAAAGAAAGCCCTGACAGATATTATCAGGGCTTTATTGTATACGTGGTTATCAGGTTTTACTCCCAAGTATCGACATGCTGGTTCATATCATCGAACTTGTATTCACCGACCATTTCTTTTCGGTAGTGCACTGCCAATATGGTGAGCACCAAAAGAAGTAGGTGTAAGATGAAAATTGTGATTCCGAGCGGTAAAAAGGTGTCAGGTAAAACATAATTTGAAAACTCGCCATAGGTCGTAAGCGTATACAGGCTCTCAGAGGTTTTGAATACATAAATCAAAAATGCCCCGTAGAGCAGATACTCAATATTTCTCATGAGGGGATCAGTCAATTCGTCTTCGTTGATCTTGAACTGTAAAACGTAAAGAAACGTAAAATGAATCAAGGTTATTACTGGAAACAAGTAATTCTCTGGTTTCAGAAAATAAAAATTATTCGTGTATACACCGTAAAAATCAAAAATAATAAGCGCGGCCAACACTAGAAGGGAAAGATTAATGGTTCTTTTCCATGTCATAAATTTCAAGATGGAATTCATAGCGGTAATTTTCAAAGATTGGGGACACCATGTATTCAATGGTTGTCGCTACAGTAAAAAACGCCACATGGCATACCTTTATTTAAATTATTCGACAAACCGCAAATTTTGTAGCCAGCCACCTAAAATTCCATGTGAAAATACCGAATTTTCCTCCTAACATTAAGATTTAATTAGCATAAATAATATATTCCCTAGTCAGCTACCATAACTACAACTTACAATGAATCCTATATTTTAGTTATCGATTCCGGTTCATTGGGGATTTCTATCTTTGTTCAGCTCTACTTTAGTAGGTAATTTTGAAACAGGCCTCTGACAAAAATTAAACTTTAAGCATGCAAAAATTTCGACACACGTATTTGATACGTATTCAATATTTGGGCTTTCGCTACAGTGGATGGCAGATACAGCCGGGGCAGCGTACCGTCGAAAGTATGTTGTCAAAAACACTTAGGTTCGTGCTTACCGATATACCCTTTAAGATTCTTGGAGCAGGAAGAACGGATGCCAAAGTATCGGCATTGGATACGGCCTTCGAGCTTTTTCTAGAAAATCCGCTTTCCAACATCGAATCCTTTTTCAAACTTCTGAATAAAAATTTTCCTCCCGATATCCGGGCCCTTACTCTCGAAGCTATATCTTCCGATTTCAATATTATTAAGGATGCCAAAACAAAGGAGTATGTATACCTGTTTTCCTTTGGGGATAAAAATCATCCGTTTTGCGCGCCCTTTCTGGCCAACATCCTAGAAAATTTGGATGTTGAGGCCATGAAAATAGCCGCCCGGCTTTTTGAGGGCACCCATGATTTTTGCAACTATACGGTCAAGGAGAACCGAGGTAACCAAACGAAAAGAAATATCCTATCATGTGTGCTCAAGGAAAACCAAATACTAACCGCCGGTTTCTTTCCGAAAAACACCTATGCGTTACACGTTCAAGGTGCCGGGTTTTTACGTTACCAAATACGGATGATTATGGGTGCTCTGGTGCAATTGGGGAAGGGCGAGATTTCAATGGAAGATATCGAAGCTTCCCTCAAGCCGAACCCCAGTAAGCGGTTCAGCTATATTGCCCCGGGCAGCGGACTGCATTTACATCAATTAATTTTTGACTTATCCTCAGAACAAGCCATTGTGAACAAAACGCCACCGTCATCATAAATTTCTTTTAACTTTGGCATTCCAAATACCAAACCCATAACAAGTCTCCCATGCGTAAAAGAAAGAAAATCGGTAAAATCTTGCCGAAAATGCCCTCACGGTTCGACAAGAAAAAGGGGAAAGCGCCGGGTACGATTACGTATATGGGGCGAAGGGAAAATCTTGAGACCGTTGTCCATATTTTGGAGTATAATGAAAAAGAGTTTAATGAACATGTCCCGGGAAACATTGACGAAATAGTATCTCACAAAGACCCGCCATTAATTTCGTGGATCGATATCGTCGGACTCAGCGATGAAGGCTTTGTAGAAAAAATAGGGAAGCGCTTCGGATTGAATCCCTTGGTGATGGAAGATATCGTAAACACGCACCAACGCCCTAAAATCGACGAGTACGAACCTTATATTTTCGGGGTTTTCAAGATGCTCTACATCAACACAAACGGCGAGTTGGTCGGGGAACACGTAGCCCTGGTACTGTTGGAAAACTGTGTACTCGTTTTTCAGGAATTGGAAGATGACGTTTTCACGGGTGTCCGTGATAGGGTCACCAAAAAGTTCGGTAGAATTCGCTCCCGAGGTGCCGATTATCTTTTCTTTGCACTTTTAGATGCTATCGTCGATAACTATTTTGCGGTGCTCGAATATCTGAACGATAAGATCGAGGTGTTGGAAGAACAGGTCTATGCAGATCCAAGTCCCGATGTGGCCCAGAAAATACAGGGGTTGAAGAAAGAGGTGCTGCGCGTGAGACGCTGGGTAAATCCGGTCAAAGAACTGGTCAGTCGGTTGATAGACACCGACCATCCCTTGATCCATAAGGACACGAAAATATTCTTACGGGATGTTCTTGATCATTCCCTTGAGGTCAACGAGAGTATACAGATTTACCGCGAAATGTCAATGAGTCTGATGGAAATGTATATGAGCAACATGAGCAATAAAATGAACGAGGTAATGAAGGTGCTGACTATTATGGCATCCATTTTTATTCCCTTGACGTTTATCGCCGGTATCTATGGCATGAATTTCGAACATATGCCCGAACTGCATTATGAGAACGGGTATTATGTGGTCTGGGGGGTCATGATTGCTTTATTTATAGGGATGTTGGTCTATTTTAGGAGTAAAAAATGGATTTGAAGAATCGGTATGCGAAAAATTAAAAAATGGAGCATAATTCTAGCGGTACTCTATCTGCTATTGGCTAGCTTGGCTTATTTCTATCAAGAACGATTGGTGTTTTTTCCATCCAAAATGCCCTTAAACCATGAATATGATTTTTGTCAGGACTATGAGGAGTTTTTTCTGACTGCCGATGATGGAGCACGATTGAACGCGGTACACATCAAACACAACAATGCCAAAGGCATTATTCTTTACTTCCACGGTAATTCCGGCAACATTTCGCACCTTATTCATGTGGCCAACCTCTTTTCCGAAAAGGGCTATGAGTCCGTTTTGGTCGATTATCGCAATTACGGAAAAAGTACGGGCGAAATGAGTGAGCAGGCGCTTTATGACGATGCACAATTGTTTTATGACCATATTTTGACCACTTACGAAGAGAATGATATTATAGTTTATGGTCGTTCTTTCGGTACTGGAATCGCTACTTGGCTTGCTTCCCAAAACAGACCCCAAAAACTGATTTTAGAATCTCCCTTTTATAGTGCTGTGGACTTGGGGCAACACCGCTTTCCCTTTTTACCCATAGATTGGTTGTCGAACTATCGTTTTCCGTCAAATGAATACGTGCAAACAATCGAATGTCCCATATATATTTTGCATGGCAAAGAAGATGTTGTCATTCCATTTGAGTCGTCCGAAAGATTGTTTCATTCCATTCCAGGAAAAAACAAAAAACTATTTGCCATTGAAAATGGGGGACACAATTATCTCCAAGATTTTCAGGTATTTAAAGATGGAGTGGAGGAGGCGTTGAAATAAGGCCGACTGGTAAAAGGTGTACGAGCCAATTTTTTTCGAGCTAATTGTGTTTGCCCTAATCTTGTACGAGCCTATTTTGTTTTAGGCGTACACTCCATTTTCTTTTATATTATGCATTTGTTTTTCTTACAGAAATAAATCCGAAGAAAGATACCGATCTCCCCGATCGCAGATAATGGAAACGATGACCCCGCTTTTCAAGGTATCGGCCAGGCGTAGGGCCGCTGTAGTAGCACCCCCGCTGCTCATACCGGAAAAAATGCCCTCTTCTTTGGCCAATCGTTTTGCCATGGTCGATGCCTCTTCTTGACTGACTTCCAATATTTGATCAACTTTGCTGGCGTCGAATATTTTTGGCAGATATTGCTCTGGCCACTTTCGAATACCGGGAATACTTGAACCGTCGGTGGGTTGAACTCCCACAATCTGAACATTTTCGTTTTGTTCTTTAAGATAGGTCGAAGTGCCCATTATCGTGCCGGTAGTGCCCATCGATGATACAAAATGGGTGACTTTACCTTCGGTATCCCGCCAGATTTCAGGTCCGGTACTTTTGTAATGGGCTTTCCAGTTGTCGTTGTTCGCAAACTGGTTGAACATTAGAAACCCATCGTTTTTTACTTTTTCATCCGCATAGTCCCTAGCGCCTTCGATACCTACATCTGCTGGGGTCAAAGTCACCTTCGCTCCATAGGCCCGCATGGTCTGCACCCTTTCTCTGGTGCTGTTCTCGGGCATGACCAACTCTATACTCAATCCGTAAGTGCCCGCGATCATGGCCAAGGCGATGCCGGTGTTTCCACTGGTCGCTTCGATAAGTTTGGAGTTTTTGTCGAAATCGCCTCGCTGAAGTCCGCTTTGGATCATGTTAAGAGCTGCCCTATCTTTCACGCTTCCACCGGGGTTATGCCCCTCAAGTTTGAACAAAAGTGTCACATTAGGGTTCGTATTCAAGACTCGCGATTCGACCAACGGGGTGTTACCAATAAGATCGAGAATAGTTTTATACATTCGGAAGGGTTTTGATCTTGATTTCCGGAGTGTGAAAGACCGTTGAATTCTTAGGTACCGAAGCCGTTAGCCAAGCGTTTCCTCCGATTACGGAATTTTCTCCGATAACCGTCTGTCCCCCAAGAATGGTAGCGCTGGCGTATATCGTCACATTATCTTCTATAGTGGGATGCCGTTTCGTTTTTTGCAAATGTTTGGCCACATATAGTCCCCCCAAGGTAACGCCCTGATAGATTTTTACATGATTTTTGATAATGGCCGTTTCTCCGATAACAATTCCAGTTCCGTGATCGATATGAAAAGAATCTCCAATTTGGGCACCGGGATTGATATCGATGCCCGTCTGACGATGGGCGCATTCCGTCATTAACCGGGGCACCAATGGAAAGCCCTCCGTATACAGCTCGTGCGCCAAGCGATAGATGGCTATTGCATAAAATCCCGGGTAGGCCATGTACACTTCTTCTATAGATAGCGATGCGGGGTCGCAGTTGACCGTGGCTTCCGCATCGAGATTTAGGCGGCGTAAGATTTCAGGGAGCTTTTCTACGTACGAATCCCATATTTTTTTACAGGATTTATGAACGTCCCAGCAGGCCAGGTCTACAAGTTCATCAAATTGCTTCTCTAAAATTTCTAAATGCTCCTCGACCGGGGTGTCTATATCGAACAACGTATAAAAAAGGGTTTGGGTAAACGCTTCGGTCCGCTCTTTAAGCACAAATCTTAGATTCGGTTGTTTCTTGTGCTGAATAATTTTTTCTATAATAGATTGTTGGGTCATAATTTTGCCTTGGTTTGTCAAAATTAACCATAAATTCAAAGGCTCAGCGCCAGCATTGGTTAACTTTAGTGCAAATATCAATTAATCACAGGATTTTAGACGAATGTTACATCCCGCAATTACGAAAGAAGCCCTTTATTTTCTAGATAAACTGAAAAAGAATAACGATAGGGACTGGTTTACCGAGCATAAGACCGAATTCAAAAAGCACCAAAGCGATGTTAAGGATTTCTATAGCTTGGTGATGGAGAATCTTAAAGTCCACGACCAGATCGAAAAGATGAAAATGTTCCGTATTTATAGGGATGTCCGTTTTTCGAAGGACAAAACTCCGTATAAAGCGCATTTTGCCGGTTCTTTTCACCGTTTGGGCGCTCAAAACAGGGGTGGATATTACATACGCATTAAGCCCGGCGAATCGTTTATTGCAACGGGATTTTGGGGTCCCGAAAAGGAAGACCTGTTCCGGATACGTAAAGAATTTGAATTGGACGCTTCGGAGTTCCGGGAAATTATCGACCAAAAATCCTTTAAGGATATTTGGGGCGAATTACAGGGTGATGCTGTCAAAACGGCGCCAAAAGGCTTTGATAGGGAGCATGAAAATATTGACCTTATTCGGCATAAACAATTCATCTTTCAACGGAACTTTACCGATAAAGAGGTGTTATCGCCACTGTTTCTCAATGAAATTGATAAATCGTACAAAGCCGTTAGACCCTATCTCGATTTTATGAGCGATGTACTGAATACGGATTTGAACGGGGAGTTCTTATTGTAGACGGTGACCTAAGACTCAGACTAGCGCTTCTTCCTCAAAAAGCTGCATCTGGTCTTTGAAGCGTTCGACAACCATGCTCATCATACGTTTGTTCAAAGCGGAGGAGTTTCTTACATATTGACCATATTCTTCTAAGGTGAACTGACCGATGATAACCCCTTTTAAGGAATTCCGGAATTTCATATTCTTTTGAACGGCATTCTCGATATAGTCAAAGCGTTTTTGTCCCTGCAGCTCGTGAAAGGTATTTTTATACTTGCTAATGTAATTTTTGAACATGGCCACGAGCAGCGAATTCTGAAACTTGATAATCGGTCTCAGCACCGCGTTTTGGAATTGTTCGTCCTCGCTCATGTGTTCGGTCACCTTGGCGGAGGCAATTTCGGGCCGTAGGCGGAGTAGGTGGGTATCTCTATCGCTCATAACGTCTTTTTTATAAAGATAGGGATTTGATGGGCATGCTTTGTCCCAGGTATAATATAGTTTTTAACCGCTTTGTGAACACCTTGAAACCGCTGTTAAAAGACTATTAATCGCATGGAAAAAGCACCTATTTATGCTTAGCTTTAAGCCAAACGCAAATATGATATGAAAGAGTCTATAAACCCCTATACCAGAAAGAAGATATACGAGTTCGAAGAACTAACAGACAAGGCTTTAATCGAAAAAATTGAAGTAGCGAATCAAGTGTTCCACACTTGGAAAAAGACGGCGTTCAGCAAACGCGCCGCACTGATGCTGAACGTTGCCGAAGCGCTGAAAAACAATACCGAAACCTATGCCAAGGTGATGACCCAAGAGATGGGCAAACCTATATCACAATCCGTTGCCGAGGTCGAAAAATGTGCTTGGGTATGTGAATATTACGCCGAACATGCAGAAAAGCAACTTCAAGATGAAATTGTCGAAACGGATGCAAGAAGCAGTTACGTCAGCTATGCCCCGCTTGGGGTCGTGTTGGCCGTAATGCCATGGAACTATCCGCTATGGCAAGTATTTCGTTTTGCGGTGCCGAACCTGATGGCCGGTAATGTGGGCGTTTTGAAACATGCTTCGAACGTGATGAAATCCGCCGAAATGATACAGGAAATTTTTGAAACAGCCGGATTTCCCAAAGGCTGTTTTCAGAACTTGGTCATTGGGAGCGACAAAATACGGTCCGTTCTTGAAAATGCACATATCAAAGCGGTCACCTTGACCGGAAGCACCCCAGCCGGTGCGTCCGTGGCCTCCATTGCCGGCGAAAACATTAAAAAATCGGTACTGGAGTTAGGGGGCAGCAATGCACTTATCGTATTTGCGGACGCGGATATGGACAAAACGCTGGATACTTGCGTTAAGGCTCGTTTTCAGAATACCGGCCAGAGCTGCATTGCCGGGAAACGACTTTTGGTACAGGCCGATATCGTAGATGAGTTCATGCAAAAGTTTATCACCAAAGTAAAAGCCTTGAAAAGTGGAGACCCTATGGCCGACGATACTTATATTGGTGTACTCGCACGGGAAGATTTGGCAGAGGACATTGAAAAACAAGTTAACGACTCCATCGACATGGGCGCGACGCTAGAACTCGGCGGAAAACGGGAAGGCACCTATTTTGAACCGACCATACTCTCGGGGGTAACCCCAAAAATGCCCATTTTTAAGGAAGAAACCTTCGGTCCGGCTATAGGTATCACTACCTTCGAAACGGACGAGGAAGCCGTCAAATTATCCAACAATTCCGACTTTGGTCTGGGGGTATCCCTTTTTACAAACGATATGGACAGGGTAAAAATCTTAGTGCCCCAATTCGAGGAAGGTGCGGTTTTTGTCAATGAAATGGTGAAGAGCGATCCAAGGCTTCCTTTTGGTGGTACTAAGATTTCCGGTTATGGCAGGGAACTTTCAAGCCATGGCATCAAGGAGTTTATGAACAAGAAAACGGTCTATATCGCCAGATAATCCTTACAATTACCTAAAAATCATCATAAACCTAGGCCTTACAAGCCATTTGCAGGCTAAGAATCTAGATTGTAAATTCACCAAGGGTTGATTTTGAACACCACGGCAAAGCCCATTAAAACGAGCATCTATGAAATTTGGAAAAGTAGAACAACCAGAACTAATTGATTTTGCCCTGCCCAACGACCATCCGGAAACGGAAGTTATCCTATCAAAACAAAGTGGGGAGCAACCTTTTACCGTGCATGTCGGCTGTGCCAAATGGAACCGGCAAGACCTCAAGAACTTTTATCCACGAGGTACCAAAAATGAACTGGAATATTACTCAAGCCAATTCAATAGTATTGAATTAAACGCCACTTTCTATAGAATTTTTCCGCCCGAGCAATTTGGAAAATGGGGAGATACTACGCCCGAAAATTTCAAATTCTTCCCCAAACTCGTACGGAATATCAGTCACTTGAGAAGATTAAATAACCAGGCATACCCTATTGTAGATGAGTTTCTTATCGGCGCAGCCAACCTTAAGGACAAGCTGGGTACGCTCTTTCTGCAAATGCACGATAATTTTGGGCCCAAGAATTGGGATAGGGTAGTAGATTTCGTTGAATATTGGCCCAAAGAATTTCCACTGGCCATGGAATTCAGGCATACGGACTGGTTCAATGACGAAAAAACGGCCCAAGAACTCTACCATCTCCTAGAAGAAAACAATATAGCCAATATACTGGTAGATACCGCCGGACGAAGGGATATCATGCACATGCGCTTGACGAACAACGAGGCCTTCATTCGCTACGTCGGCGCCAACCACGAAAGCGATTATACACGATTGGACGATTGGGTGGAACGACTGGCCGAATGGAAAACAAAAGGTCTGACCAACATCAATTTCTTTATACATCAGAATATGGAGTTGGAATCCCCATTATTAAGCGCCTACTTTATTGCGAAATTGAATAAAGTATTGGGCACAAATCTTCATATTCCGAAAACTTTAGGGGATGACGGGCCAAGCTTGTTTTAAAATCTTTTTACGTAATACCTTTACGCCCTAATCCATAACGAACCATGAGATTCCACACTAGAAAATGGGTAAAGCCCGGAGATTTAAATGCTAATGAAACCTTGTTCGGCGGCCGCGTATTGGCTTGGATCGATGAAGAGGCTGCACTATACAGCATAATCCAGCTAGAGAATAAGCGTATTGTCACCAAATATATGTCCGAAATTAACTTTATGAGCACGGCCACCAAGGGCGACATCGTAGAAATCGGAATCGAGGTGGTCAAATTCGGAAAATCATCGTTGACCTTAAACTGCGAAGTCCGAAATAAAATGACCCGGGAGACCATTGTCACCGTAGACAATATCATCATGGTAAATTTAGGGGAAGACGGAAAGCCAAAACCCCATGGCAAGACCAAAATTGAATTTGTCAAAGATCGGTTGGCCAGCGAAGAGTGACAGCAACTATTTATTAGTGCTAGCAACGGCCTGCACCTCGTCTAACACCCGCAACAAGTTACCACCCCATAATTTGGCGATTTCATCTTCGGTATATTCCCGTTTGATGAGCTCCAGGGTTACATTGAATGTTTCCGAGGCATCGTCCCAACCCGCTATACCACCTCCGCCATCAAAATCGGAACTGATGCCCACATGATCGATACCTATCAAATCGACCATATAATCGATATGGTCGACCAAATCGGATACGCTTACCTTGGGCGGGGCATCGGAACGCGTATCGGCAATGCTATCTCCCGCTTGGGTAACATTCGGATAGTTCTCGATAAAAGCTTCCTGTTGGTCATCCGTCAACGACGAGAATTCCGAGCGGTCGTACCAGTCTATCCCCATAGAATCTGCCACGTTTTGATAGATATCTTCCATATAGGCACTGCGTAGGGAGTCTTTTTCAGTGTTCAGGTACGATGTAAACGCGACGGTCTGAACGACTCCGCCATTCTCCCTGATCAGCTGAAGCTGCTCATCATCTAAATTGCGGCTATGGTCACATAGCGCTCGCGCCGAGGAATGTGAGGCAATTATCGGGGCTTCCGAGAGGGCAACCGTCTGCATCATTGACGCCTTTGAAGGATGCGACACATCGATCATGATACCCAATCTATTCATCTCTTTTACAGCTTTTTTACCGAGTTCACTTAAACCATTATGTAGCCACACACTATCCTTTTCCCCCGTGTTGGAATCGCTGAACTGGCTATGCCCGTTGTGCGATAGGGAGATATAGCGTGCGCCCAAATCATAGTATTTTTTAAAGTTGGCCATATCCTCACCCATCGGATACGCGTTTTCAACACCGATCATAGCGACTTTTTTACCCGCGGCATCGATACGCCGAACATCATCGGAGGTTCGTGCCAGTTCAATTTTTTCGGGAGCAATTTCTTTACAGAGCCGATGTATAGCGTCGAACTTGGCCAAGGCATTTTTTTCCGCTTTGGCGTAGCCCTCGGCCGTGAGCGTATCTTGCCCGGTGTAGACGATCAACCAGCTTACATCAAGGCCACCCTCTTCCATTTTGGGTAGATTGATTTGGGTATCGAGACGCTGGGTGTAATTTACACTATCGGTAAAGTTATTGATATTGATGTCATTATGGGTATCTATCGTTATGGTTTGTTCATGTATTCGCATGGCATTTGCCGCTTCACTTTCTTCGGTTTTTTTCTCTGTTTCAGCGCAGGAGAATAGCGTTAAGAAACCGAAAACACAGATGAAATGCTTCATTTTGGAGGTATTTATAAAGATTAAACCTACAAATAAAGCCATTTGACAACAGATATACCAGCCTAGGTAACATTTAATTGTCCGCCCGTCTATTTATAGGGATTTTTACCATCCAAATCCTATAAACTTAAATTCTCCCCATTGAAAACAAAAAACCTACTTGACTTAGAGCAGCTTTTCGAAATCTCTTCGAACCGCCAAGAAACCATCGAATTAGCTCCCATTTTAGAAGAATGCATGGGTGAAACGGAACTCCTGCGAGAGTTGGTATTCCTCTACCATCAAAATGCCCTTGAATTTATCGGGGCGGCAAAATTACACTTACCAAACACCGACTTCAAGGCACTTGGGGCAGTCGCTCATAAAGTTAAAGCGGGTCTCGCCATGATGCGTACAGATAGCCTTCACGCCATTATCGTACTGGTTCAAAAGGAATGTGACGGAGGGCAAGACGTAAAACACCTTCAGTTTCTTTGCGATTGCTTCGCCGATGAATATCCTACCGTAAAAACTTCCATCGATGTGGCCATGGCCAAGCTACTCCAAAAATAACGCCGGCCATGGAAAAGAAAAAACTCTTATTGGCCGAAGATGACCAGTTGCTGGCGTCGCTCTTGACCTTCCGTTTGCGAAAGGGCGGTTATGAAGTGAAACAGAGTTCCGACGGCAAACAGGTAAAGGAATACTTAGCTGGTAACACCCCGGATATCATCGTTAGCGACATCATGATGCCCTACTTTTCGGGTATGGAACTCATCGCCTATGTACGTAAAGAACTAGGTCTCAAAATACCCATCATCATCATCTCATCGGCCGGAAACGAAGAAAATGTTCTGAATGCCTTCGAACTGGGTGCCAACGACTTTATATCAAAACCTGTAAGTCCATCTGAACTCCTGGTTCGCGTTGGCAGGGAACTGAACAAAATCTAATTTGCAGATAACGCTCAAAACATACCGAATCCATATGTTGATCACCGCACCTGAAATCGATACGGACCTTCTATGGGGCCTTTCGCTTTTCTTTGTGGTTCTGGCATTGGTATATTTTGTATCGATATTTATTTTCAGGAATAGTATTTCCTCAAAATCATTGCTCACCAAACAGCGTAAAATGGAGCTGTCGCCTATGGTCAGTGAATTTTTGTTTTATGAGGATGATGCTACGGTAACCGAGAAATCCCATTACATCGGTTTGAAAATAGAAATTCGGGAATTGCTCAAAGATGATTTCAATAGGGGAGTACTGACGGAAATATTGCTTGACCTGAGAAAGGATGTTTCCGGCCATACGCAAAGGAAGCTTTTCGGACTTTATACAGATTTGGGACTGGAAAAGGATGCTTTCGCAAAACTGCAAAGCTGGCGCTGGGAAGTCATCTCCAAAGGCATTCTAGAGCTTACCCTGATGGAAGTAGAAGAGGCCTACACCTTTATCGTCAAATTCATCAACCACCGCAGGAGCACCATCCGAAAGCAGGCCGAAATTGCTACCGTTACCTTAAAACACGAGGGTATCAACTATTTTCTAGACACCACAAAGTATAAGATTTCGGAGTGGCAGCAATTGAAACTGTTAGATGTTCTCCGTACGAAAGAGGACTTCGATCCCCCGCGTTTCCGCGCCTGGCTGACGTCGACCAATAAGCACGTGGTGCTTTTTGCCCTTCGTCTGATCAAGTTTTACAATCAGAACGATGCCAATACCTCGGTCATCGAGCTGGTAAAACATAAAGACCAACAGGTTAGGCGCCAGGCCATAGACTGTATCAAGGAATTTTATGTTACCGCAGCACTTCCTACCTTGAAAGGTGTTTTCTGGAAATGTACCGTGGACACCAAGATTGCCATTTTGGGAGCTATTGCAGAGTTGGGCGGTGTACCGGAAATTGAATTTTTAGAGGCCGTAGCGCAACGTGAAGGTAATTTTTCCGTAAAAAGCAAGGCGGTGGGGG
>JBATUY010000026.1:0-3383 GCA_049671465.1 Pricia sp.
ACGGCCGCTGATTATGAATCTCCGGAGAAGAGTGGTGAAACCTTGGTGCACGGCGTCAACGGTAGATTGATTAAGGCGCGCACCGTAAACCAACGTAAACTTGTCGATGCCGCGAAGAAAAATGATATGGTTTTTGCCATCGGTCCCGCGGGAACCGGAAAAACCTATAACGGGGTGGCCTTGGCCGTAAAGGCTTTAAAGGAAAAGCAGGTCAAACGAATTATATTGACCCGGCCAGCGGTCGAAGCGGGCGAAAATCTGGGATTTTTGCCGGGTGATCTGAAAGAAAAGCTCGATCCGTACATGCAACCGCTGTACGACGGACTCCGCGATATGATTCCTGCTGAAAAATTGGCGCATTTGATCGATACCGACATCATCCAGATCGCTCCCTTGGCATTCATGCGCGGCAGAACCCTCGACAATGCTTTTGTCATTCTCGATGAGGCGCAGAATACCAGTCATGCACAAATGAAAATGTTTCTGACCCGAATGGGAAAGGATGCCAAATTCATGATAACCGGCGATCCCGGACAAATCGACCTGCCCAGAAGAACGGTTTCCGGATTAAAAGAGGCCCTTTTGGTATTGAAAGATGTAGAGGGTATTGCCATGATCTACCTCGACGACAAAGATGTCATCAGACATAAATTGGTGAAAAAGGTGATTCATGCCTACAAAACCATCGAGCATCAGGGGTAAACAGTTAGAATTTATCAGAAGTCACTTAACCATGAACAGCACCATCACCGATACCAATTTCAATTTCCCCGGCCAAAAAAGTCTCTACAAAGGTAAAGTTAGAGAGGTATATGCGCTGGAAAATGATGTCTTGATCATGGTGGCTACGGACCGGCTTTCGGCTTTCGATGTGGTGATGCCAAAAGGCATCCCGTATAAAGGTCAAATCTTAAACCAAATTGCGACGAAAATGATGGCCGCAACAGCCGATATCGTTCCGAATTGGTTGACGGCAACGCCAGATCCCAATGTAGCGGTGGGCTACGCCTGTGAACCTTTCAAGGTAGAAATGGTGATCCGGGGTTATATGTCGGGCCATGCGGCACGTGAATACAAGGCCGGAAAACGAATGCTCTGTGGAGTGCCGATGCCCGAGGGTATGCAAGAAAATGATAAGTTCCCTGAACCCATTATCACTCCGGCTACAAAAGCCGAGCATGGCAATCATGATGAGGATATTTCTAAAGAGGATATCATTGCCAGAGCTATTATCGCGAAGGATGAGTATTCCGTTTTAGAAAAATATACGCGCGCACTTTTTCAAAGAGGCACCGAAATCGCCGCCGCCCGAGGATTGATCCTGGTGGACACCAAATACGAATTCGGAAAGACCAAAGCAGGCGAAATCGTATTGATCGATGAAATTCATACGCCGGATTCATCCCGGTTTTTTTACGCCGATGGCTATCAAGAACGACAGGATAGGGGAGAGACCCAAAAGCAACTCTCTAAGGAATTCGTACGGCAATGGCTGATTCAAAATAACTTTCAAGGCCTCGAAGGGCAGTCCGTACCGGAAATGTCCGACGCCTATATCGAGACGGTATCTGAAAGGTATATCGAACTCTACGAAAAAATTACCGGCGAAACCTTCATCAAGGCCGACATTTCCAATATCCAAGAACGCATAGAGAAGAACGTTCTAGAGTATTTAGGTTAAGGTGTCCATATCTTATTGGTAGGCATCCCATTTGTAAGCGTCCTATTTAAACAATTGCTTTACCGATAAATTCCCTTTTGCCCTTAACTTCCCCAAAATATTCAGGAAGGCAATCGCGGTGATGTAGGCATCGCCCAGAGCGGTATGTCTATCCGTCGTGGGAATATCGAATTTCTCCGCCAACGCGTCCAAAGAATATTGATCCTGTTTTTGTAGCAACGGAGAAGCTATCAAAGTGCGCTTGTACAGCGCCGAGGTATCTAGAAATTTGTTTTTCAGTTTAGGGAGTCCGTGGCGTTTGAGTGCCTGGTTGAACATGGCCCGGTCGAAACCTGCATGGTGGGCCACGAGAACGGAATTGCCGATAAACGCCAACGATAGCTTAATGGCTTCCAGTTCGGTGATCCGCGGCTTTGATTCGGCTTCCAAGATACCATGTATCGCTACGTTTTCAGCATGATAAAAATGTTGGTGCAGGTATACCTCAAAACTTTGATTGACCGCAATTGTGTCATTCTGCAAAGAAAGGGCGCCAATAGAAAGTATTCTGTCCTTTTCAATATCGAGTCCGGTAGTTTCCGTATCAAAAACTACGAAGCGGATAGCGTTCAGATGCTCGGGCAACGGATTTTTGAAACAGGCGGCATAAGCCATCCAGAAATCGGGATAGTTGTTTTTTTCCTTCCTAAAGATATTTCTTAAGAATCGCATCATCTTATCATGCTGGTTACTTTGAAACGAAGTTTTATCAATTCTTGTAATTCCTTTATAGTTTTGAAGGTGCGCTTCAACTTGATTTTTTCCTCTTTGGTCAGGGTATCCAAGGCAATAAAACGGCCGGAGTCATTGTGTAGCAAACCTTGTTTCGTACGGAATTTCAACAGTGCCTTCATGGCATAGGAGCAGGCGGAAAACAGGACTTCGTTATTCGGCTCGATTTCGGCCAGTCGCTCAAAACGCTGGGCCGTATTGTTGATCGATTTGACCTGGTGCGAAAGGGTTAGTACCCGTGCCCCGTCGATCAAGGGCATCAAGGCCCTGCGTTTTACATCGAAAAAATCTTTGTGTGCACCATTTTCTTCGACCAAAAAGTTACGGAAAAATCCCATGGGGGAGGGGTTCTGCAAAGCCCCGCCGGCCAGGTGCAAGAAAAAAATAGGATGATTTTCCGTTATCTTGAAAATATGTGCGGTCAGTGTGTTGACCAAGTTGGCCTCTCCGTACGCCAAGTCGTAATCGAAGAATATCGATGATAAGAGCACTTCGTCTTGTCCGGGATTGGTAATCCAGTGTGAAGTACGTGCTTTCCACTCTGATAGTGACAGGCACCAGTCTGAATTCGAGGCCATCATTTCGGCGGGGCAGTATTCGTACCCTATCGTTCGCAAACCTTTAGTAATGCCTTTCGCTAATTTTAAAAAGTACGTACGCGTCAGCTGCAGCTTCCCATCGGGAACATCATCAAAAAGCAGCGCGTTATCTTGGTCGGTCTGTAAGAGTTGTTCGCTTCGACCCTGACTGCCCATCGCAAGCCATGCAAATTTTACGGGCGGCGCATTTTCCATATCCTTAAGCACAAGTTGGATGACGCGTTTGGTACAGGCATGATTCAGTTCCGAGATTATTTTAGAGGTTAGGGTCATGGGAATATTTTGCTCCAGATACCCTTGTAACAGACCGGTTACCTGTCGCCGAATTGCCT
>JBATUY010000027.1:0-5035 GCA_049671465.1 Pricia sp.
ATTTAGAGCTACGGCAAAAGCCGGTTCTATGGGAACGAACATCAGCACAAAATCCGGACTTTCCATCGCATATAGGTCCTCATATTTTTTGGCGGACAACTGGTCGACGTGTTTTCTAAGCGACGCGATGTGTTCTTTCAAAAATCGATCTTGCAATTCGTCTTCCGCGTTCACCATACGTTCATAAGCGACTAGGGAAACTTTCGAATCTATGACCATCTTCTTCCCGTCAGGTAGGTTGATGATAACATCGGGAAGCACTCGCGAGCCACCATCCCTTTGAAAACTTTGCTGAACGGAATATTCGCGGCCTTTTTCGAGTCCCGATTTTTCTAGCACGCGCTCCAGCACAAGTTCGCCCCAATTGCCTTGCATTTTGCTGTCGCCTTTCAGGGCCTTGGTCAGGTTTTCGGCTTCTTGGGTAATCTTAAGGTTTTGGGTCTGTAAGTTCAGTAGTTGTTCCCGCAGCGCCTGATGGATACCAAAATTTTCTTTCCTGCTTTCATCGACCTTTTTTTCGAAAAGTAGTATCTTTTCGTTCAGTGGGGTCAAGATATTCTTGATGTTCTTTTCATTGCGTTCTGTGAACTTCAAGGTTTTTTCTTCCAGTATTTTGTTGGCCAAATTTTCGAACTCCAAGGTGAACTTTTCCTGTAGTTTTTCGACTTCTTGTTTCTGCGCCCTGTTCTTGTCGTGTAGATTCTCGAGGTCCGCCTGATAACGAACGATCTGGTTGCCCAATTTCTCTTTCTCCGATTGCAGTTGAACCTTATGCGCTTCTGAATCGACCAGACGCTGATTGATTGTCGTAAGCGTTTGGTTCAGTTGCCGTTCCCGTTCCTCAAGGGCACTTTGGGTAGATTTTGTTTTCAGGCTTCGGATGTAGTTTCCTAATAAGTAACCAATGACCATACAGACAAAGCCGATAAGCAGGTATAGTACATTTTCGTTCATTGGTGTCATAAAAGTCTGGAGTAAAGATACAGGATCGATAGGAAAAGTGGAGGCAAGGATTCTGATTCAGGCAGGCAGAACTATTTTTTGATTTTAAAGGATTGCGTCAAAGGCTCGAAGTAAATCGTGTCCAAGGGGAAAAGGGTTTCGAAAGCTTTTTTCTCCGTGAGTTCATCAGGTGTTCCGAAGAAATTGTTTGTTCCATCCAATAACAAAATGGAATCGCACAATTGAATGGCCATTTCTATTTCGTGGGATGTAAATAGGATGGCCTTGCC
Organism: Pricia sp.; assembly: GCA_049671465.1. Lineage (GTDB taxonomy): Bacteria > Bacteroidota > Bacteroidia > Flavobacteriales > Flavobacteriaceae > Pricia. The sequence goes on from JBATUY010000027.1 coordinate 1,233, forward strand.
GGTCTCATTGGCAATGGATTTCAAAAGTTTTAAAATGTGCACCTTGTGGTAGAGGTCTAGATGTGTGGTCGGTTCATCCAATAAAATAATCTCGGTATTCTGTGCCAGGGCCCGCGCAATCATGGCCCGTTGTAATTGGCCATCGCTAAGCTCAAAACATTTGCGATGTTGTAGCGATTCTAAAGCGAGCATGCTTACCACTTCGTGGATCTTTGCTTTGTCTTCTTTGGATAGGCTGCCGATCCAGTTGGTGTACGGCTGCCGACCGAGGGCGATCAATTCGAGAACGGACATGTTTTTGGAAGCTATGGGTTCGGTGAGTACAACGCTGATTTTGGAAGCCAAGGCCAAAGAGGAATGATTTTCGATTGGCTTTCCCCCGATTCGGATGCTTCCGGATATTTTAGGCTGCACGTTCCCCAAGGTACGCAGTAAGGTGGACTTCCCGATACCGTTGATGCCCACAATCGCTGAAAGTTCTCCTTTTGAAAGTGCAAAATCGATGTTTTCAGCGATGACGGTGGTGCTGTAACCGATAGCCAGATCGGTTACTTCCAAAGTAAAATCCGAATTTTTATCCTTGTTTAAACCCATAACTCATATCTCACATCTCATCTCACATTTCGTAGCTCTGCAGTTCATTTCTCATTTCCCTAACTGATTGGCCGCGGGTTATAACTCCATAGTCCATAGCCATGCCGTATCCCAAAACCTCCCGGCTCAAAAAACCATCCGCCGCTTTCTGACTAGCAACCATATGACCACGGGCGCTCCCAAAATACTGGTAATTGCATTGATCGGGAGTACGCTTTCCGAAGTCGGCAACTGTGCTATGGTGTCACAGAGCAACATCAATATCCCGCCATAGATCAGCACAGCGGGCATCAGAATTTTATGGTCCGTGGTGCTGAAAACTTGTCGGGTCAAATGGGGAACGGCAAGTCCGATAAAGGCAATCGGGCCGGCAAAGGCCGTAACGCTTCCGGTGAGTAGTCCCGTTGCGATAATAATGAGAAATCGTGATTTTTTAAGGTCGACGCCCAGGCTGCGCGCATAATTTTCCCCCAACAAAAACGCGTTCAGTGCTTTTATGGATAAAATACTTAGCAGAATTCCGATTAAAATTATTCCCGAAAGAAGGGATAGCTGCGGCCATGACAGATTACCGAGGCTCCCGAAAGACCAATAAATGAATTGCTGTAGTTTTTCAGCATCGGTAAAATAAGATAGCACACTTACGATGGCCGCGGTAATGCTCCCGAACATGAGTCCGATGATCAATAGGGCCATGGTGTCCTTCACTTTTGCGGCAACGCCCATGACTGCGAGCAAGACCAAGAAACTGCCGATACTTGAGGCGATCGCCAATGAAATATCGTTGATTAGGCCGAAGGTCATAAATCCTGAAAACAACGCCGAGCCCATAATTAGTAAGGCCGCACCCAAACTTGCCCCAGAGCTGATGCCTAATACAAAAGGGCCGGCGAGGGGGTTGCGAAAGAGGGTCTGCATGAGTAGTCCGCTTAAGGCTAGGCCACTACCTGTTAAAATTGCGGTGAGGGCCTTTGGAATGCGATAGTCCCAAATGATATACCCCCAAGATCGGTTTTCCAATGCCCCGCCGAACAGCGCATTGTAGGTTTCGGAAACGGGAATAGAAACGGAGCCTAGGCTAATGTTCAGTATAAAACTTAGCGCCAAGGCTACTAGTAGCAGTACAAAAGAAAGGCGATATGTTTTTCGGGTCTCCAATTAATGCAAAGGTTTGAAAAAGAAAGGGGTATGGTCGGGCAGTACCGCGGGATGGAGGATATGTATAAGGTCTTCTAATACAAGATCTGGTCGGTGTGGGGCGAGTTCGTAGTAGAGCAGACCCCCGGTTTCCCCCATAGTGCCCGCAAACGAGAAGCATTTCCGGTTTTTAAAGGCATCGAATTGACGATAGTGCCGGTTGGCTTCCTCCATTTCGGCATATGATGTAAATTGTGCCGGTGAAATCCAAAATTCCGCTTGCCTTCCTTTTTCAAGTACGCTTTCGAGACTGAGGGAAAGGCTTGCTGTTTTCGGGGTATCTTTCCATAGATAATTGGCATTGGCATCGTCGAAGAATTGGGCCGCCCAACTTTGGCCGCCGGGCAAGTACCATACATCTTTGTACAAAGCGCCGCTAAGCACCGTCGGTTTGTTCTGAGCCGTTTTTGCGAGTTTTTTGGCTTGCGTATATGACGCTTCTATCCCTCTGAAAATACTGTCCGCTTCGGCTTCCCTATCGAAAAAGGCGGCGAAAAATTTTATCCATTCCGCTTTTCCCAGAGGGGAGGCCTCGGTCCAGTCCCCATTATAGACTACGGGAATATTCGCCCGTTGTAGGGTGGAGTAGGCCTTGTTCTGGCCGTCGACGGCAAACCCGATCACGACCTCGGGATTCAGCTCCAGCAGCATTTCGGTATTGAGGGCCTCGTTGTTGCCCAGCTCTTTCACTTGCCCAGCATCGATACGTTTTCGGGTAGCTTCGGAGGATATGTATTGGGTATCCGGAAAGCCTACCAGTTTGTCGCCAGCACCCAGCACCTCTAAAGCGGGGATCTGGGTGGTCGAGGTAACGACTATCCGCTCGACGGGTACGGCAACGATGGCGTCATAGTCGTCTTTGTTAAAGGTCATCGTGGCCATTTTGTCCCTGGGAATCAATGCGTACGTAAAGGCAGTCTCGGCATCCGGCCAAGGGGATTTTACTTTGATCGTGGTCAGTCCTGAATCCGATTTTGCAATGGAGAAGCCGTTGGCGTGGTCGATTTCAATGGCCTTCTTAGCCTCTGATTTGGGCAGAACTACCTTTTTCCCCTCCTTACAGGAAATTATCAGAAATAAGAACGCTACAAATGCAATTTTTTTCAATGTGAAATTTTCTTGTGAAGCTCAGACTGCCTTCGAAACCACGGTATACTTTTGAAATATGCGATATCAAAAGTAGTATTATTTCATGGTAAGGGTATAATTTAGTTTGGAATGTTTACTTTCGTCTTGAATGTTGGTTTCCATCATAGCATTGCGATGATGGGATTAAAAGGGAATCCGGTGAAGACCATTTTGATTTTATTGTGGTCCATTCCGGAACTGTTCCCGCAACTGTAAGTTTTTGCTATAGCTGCCCTTGGGTAGTACTATAATATCCCTTAGGGGGAATGGTATTTCTTCAGACCACTGTGCGCCGCCGGCGCGTGGGAAGGTCAAATATCATAAAACGAGTCAGGAGACCTGCCAGGTTCATCAAATACTGTTAAACTTTCGGGATAAAAGTTTACAAGTGATGAAACGCGCCATAACCGCCATAGGACTCCTTTTGTCTATATCAGGACAAGTATCCGCCCAAGAGAAAACGCTCTGGGAACTGGATGAGGTCGTGGTATCCGATATCCGTTTAAAGCATTACGCCGAAGGCCACAAGCTGACCCGGTTGACCGATAGTACCATACAGCGCGGCGGTACCTTTTTGACGACGTTGCTGGCTTTTAATGCCAACCTATATTTTAAGGAAAACGGGTTCGGGATGGTTTCATCCCCGGCATTTCGAGGTACCAATGCTTCGCACACCGCAGTGATCTGGAACGGCATCAATATCAATTCACCGCTGAACGGACAGGTAGATTTCAATACCATTACCCCTTTCAATTACAGTTCAATAGCTATCCGTAGCGGTGGGGGCAGTGTACAGTTCGGTACCGGGGCCATCGGAGGCAGTGTACACTTGAACAACGAACTGCGCTTTGAAGACCATCTCGACAATCAGATGATGATGGGAT
>JBATUY010000028.1:0-3910 GCA_049671465.1 Pricia sp.
CTACCGTAAACGCCGTGACCAAAAGTGGTACCAATGACTTGCAGGGTACTGCCTACGGTTTTTTCAGAAACGAGAGCTTGACGGGAGGAAAGATAAAAGGAGAGGATGTCGTAAAGCCAGACCTGAACCAAAACCAATACGGGATCAGCATAGGTGGCCCGATCATAAAGGATAAACTCTTCTTTTTTGTCAACTTTGAGCAAGATTCCCGTGACGATCTGGGCTCCAATGGATGGGTGCCGAATACTGGTTCGGGTGCCATCAACGAATCCCGCGTTTTAGAAAGCGATTTGCTCGCGGTTCAGACCGCTCTCTCTGGGCTGGGCTATGATACTGGGGCATATCAAGGTTTCACTTACGGAGCGGAATCGACCAAGGGGATAATCAAATTGGACTGGAACATCAACGATGACAATCGGTTGGCGGTCATCTATAATTTTTTGGACGCTTCTAAAGAAAAGCCGGCACATCCAAGCGCATTGGGAGTACGCGGACCAAGTGCCCAAACCTTACAGTTTGAAAATTCTGGATACCGAATCAATAACAAGCTTCAGTCGTTTCAGTTAGAGCTTAATTCGACTTTCGGCGACAATGCTACCAATAAACTTCAGGTCGGCTATACTCATTTTGATGATTCCCGGGATCCGTTTTCATCGCCGGCCCCGAGTATTATCATCCAAAATGGAGCTGGCACTAATTACATCATTGCCGGTCACGAGCCTTTCTCGATAAACAACCGATTGGATCAAAAGGTATTTCAGGTAACCAATAACTTCAATTATTTCTTGGGCAACCATACCTTGACTGCTGGTGTTTCCTTCGAAAAGTTCCAGTTTGATAACTCTTTTAATCTCGGCGTTTATGGCGGTACCTTTGGCTTTCCAATTGGCGAAGAATCTAGAAATTTTGCCGATGTCGACGAGTTTCTGGCCAATGCACTACCTGGCGGACTGATAGAGGGCCTTATTCAAGGTGCAGAGGCAACTTTTGCCAACAATAATCAGTTGGAAGAGGGAACTCCTGGGGGGTGGGCACTGGCCGAGACGAACGTAGGCCAGTTCGCCTTTTACCTTCAGGACGACTGGAGTATAACCAACGACTTTAAATTGACCTATGGCATCCGATTTGACAAACCTTTATACTTTGATACCAAAGATAAAATTCAGGAAAACATAAAACGAAAAGGAGGAGTGGCACCCGACGGTCCCTATCAACCCGGCATCGATTATTTTGACCCGGAAACCGGGGAAACCACAAATCTCGATTCGACCACTTTGCCCAGTAACGACTTCTTGATCTCACCTCGCGTAGGCTTTAATTGGGATGTCAAAGGGCGTCAGACCACTCAAGTAAGGGGCGGTACCGGTGTTTTTACGGGACGCTTTCCCTTTGTTTGGCTCGGAAATCAGGTGCAAGCGACCGACTTTTTCTTTTATCAGATCGTAGACCCCGATTTCAAATGGCCTCAAGTCTGGCGCACCAATATCGGGGTGGATCATCGTTTAGAGAGCGATATCATTTTGACCGCCGATCTATCCTATACCAAAGACCTCAACGCCGCCCATGTTCAGAACTGGGGGTTGAACGCTCCTTCCGGAAATTTACAAGGCGTCGATAACCGCGAGTTATACGTACCGGGAGATCAAGCGCTTAATGAATTTGGAGGGCCCACCAGCGCCTATGTTTTTACAAATTCAGACAAAGGCCGAATCTGGAACGCATCCTTAAAAGCACAGAGAACATGGAATAATGGATTGTTCGCCAGCGTGGCCTATAACTATCTGAACGCAAAAGACGTAAACTCCATCGAAGCGGAAATCACCGGAGATGCCTTTGATTTTAATCCCAATTTGGGTAATGCGAACGACGACGTACTGTCCTTTTCCAAATACGGCGATACCCATCGTTTTATCGGTGTCGGTTCAAAGCAGTTTACCTATGGTGAAGGGCGTTGGGGAACGATAATATCTACCTTCTTCGAATATGCCCAAGGCGGTCGGTTCAATTACACCTATGCCGGAAATATCAACAATGATACTTCATTTCAAAACAACGATTTGCTATACATCCCTACCGAAGCCGAGGTGCAGCAGATGCAATTCTCCGGCGACGGCCAAGCACAGGCGTATGAGAATTTTATCCAACAAGACGATTATCTAAGCGACAATCGCGGCGACTACTTCGACCGCTACGGGGCATTGGCGCCATGGCGCGGCCGCTGGGATGTAAAAGTGCTACAGGATTACAATTTCAATGTATCCGAAAACAAAACCCATACGATTCAGTTCAGTGCCGATATCCTGAACTTCGGAAACCTTCTCAACAGTGATTGGGGCGTGATACAGCAACCGAAAAATTTAAACCCGGTAACGGTTAGCGTAGATGAAAATAATGTGCCTACCTATACCTTTGATCCCGAGTTGACCGAATCTTTTGGTTTTGACGCCAGTTTACTGTCCCGGTGGCAGGTACAGTTCGGACTGCGGTATATTTTTTAAAAATGGAATTAATTTTTATCAGGATAAGGCCGTGCATTTCGTACGGCCTTTTTACTTTTGCCGGATGAAGTATACGAGGCTCACCCAACAGCAATTGGAAGAACTGCGACCAGAGTTCATCAACTTTTTGGCCACCCAGTCCATTACCGGCGAAGAGTGGAAAAATATTAAGAAAGACAGGCCGGAAGTGGCCGAAGATGAAATCGATGTATTTAGCGACCTGATTTGGGAAGGGGTATTGGGCAAGGTGGCCTACCTTGAGAACATTTCGGCCATGAACATGCATCTGTTCCATTGTGCCGAAAAAGAAATGAAGTTGCTATCGGTCAAAATATTGAATCCCGATATCGATTTGACCACAAAAGTGGGCTTCAACTGGTTCAAGAAAAACTGGCAATCTGACTTTGTGGAATATCTGACCGCTTCGAAGGCGTATTCCGAAGAACCGAATTTAGACAAATTCAAATTGATCGAACAGGGCGCGGTCATCACAAAGGGGGATTTATATCGGTGGTTCGAGCAGGTCATAGATACTTCGACGTCTTAGTAGACTTCCGTGATGGCTTCCTGTCTATAATCGATTATATTTGTTCTAACGAAAACTACCGGTTCCCGACCGAAATTATCAGTGCTTTTTCATATCAATACATCCAAATGGCTCAGAAACCAAGTATTCCCAAGGGTACCCGAGATTTTACGCCCGGCGAGGTCGCAAAGCGCAACTACATATTCGGTATCATTCAACGACATTTTGAGACCTTTGGTTTTCAACCTATAGAAACCCCCTCTTTCGAAAATTCGGATACCTTAATGGGTAAGTATGGCGATGAGGGCGACCGTTTGATTTTTAAAATTTTAAATTCGGGGGATTTTCTAAGTAAGGTCGACGATAGTACCTATGCAGCAAAAGACAGCCTCGCTTTGACTTCAGAAATATCGGAAAAGGCACTCCGCTACGACCTGACCGTACCCTTCGCCCGCTACGTCGTCATGCATCAAAACGAAATCGATTTTCCGTTCAAACGCTATCAGATTCAGCCGGTTTGGCGTGCCGATCGCCCGCAAAAAGGGCGGTTCCGCGAGTTTTACCAGTGCGACGCCGACGTGGTGGGCGCCGATTCATTGTTGCAAGAAGTCGAATTTATTCAACTCTATGATGCCGTGTTTGCCGAATTGGGACTCAAGGGCGTCAATATCAAGATCAACAACCGAAAAGTGTTGGCGGGTATTGCCGAGGTAATCGGGGCGGAAGATTTGCTCATAGATTTTACGGTGGCGCTGGACAAACTTGATAAAATTGGTGCAGAAGGTGTCAAAAAGGAGATGGCGGCAAAAGGTATTTCTTCGGATTCCATCGCCAAGGTCGAACCGCTATTTTCATTAAAAGGGAGTAATTCGGAACAGTTGGGGAC
>JBATUY010000029.1:0-1800 GCA_049671465.1 Pricia sp.
ACGTTTAGCTAAAATTGGGAAGATCATTCTTTCATAATTTTTTCAATCTAGAGTACAGCGAGAGTTTCTCAAAATATATCAAGTCTATCTAAAATCAATATCTTGGTCGCTCGATTTATTTTCTGGAATGTTGGCGGACAAAATCTTCCCACTCCTCAAACTTTTCTTCGTTCATGACTTTCTCAGTTTTAACCTGACCTCCTTTTTTCTTATTAGCCCCGCTCCAGTCATAGAAAATATCAGGTGATACAGTCTTGACGATTACGCCCTTGAGCGCCTTCCCTCTTGCGACCTTATAGTTCTTATTGGCTTCCTGTAAACTTTTATCTAAGCTTTCTGCTAATGCCTCAACATCTATTTCAGTAGCTTCCGTGCCTAAATACCAATTATGATAAAATTCTCCGTCTTTAGGGTTGCGTTTAGCGGATAGAATAAATTCAGGAATCTCTATATCAAAATCCTCCTGCAGTTTACGAACCGCGTCTTCCATTTTATTTACCGAAAGTTGGGAACCGACTACGTTTAAGAAAAATTTGGTACGACCTGTTATAACTATTTCAGCCTTCTGAACATTGGTAAAAGCAATGGTATCACCTATCAAATATCTCCATGCACCAGAAGCCGTTGATATGATTAGTATATAATCCTGGTCTTCTTTAACATCGGCGAGTCCTATTACAGGAGAGTCCTGTTTTATTGAACCATCCTCATTGATGTATTCGGGATTCATTGGAACGAATTCAAAGTATATACCATTATCCGTCACTAAACGCATGGCATGAGTTTCTGGACGGGTCTGAAAGGCAATAAATCCTTCCGAAGCTAAATAGGTGTCTATGACGGTAATCGGTTTACCCAATAGTGCATTAAAACTTTTTTCATAAGGTTTGAAGGCAACTCCCCCGGATGTATAGACTTGTAAATTTGGCCAAATATCATGAATATTAGTTAAATTATTATGTTCAATAACTTTCTGAATCATCAATTCCATCCAACTTGGAATCCCGCTCAAAGCACCGATGTCCCAAGTATGAGCATTTTCGGCAATATGTTGAACTCGCTCGTCCCAATCGTCAATTTTTGCTATATCCTCACCAGGCTTATAGTAACCTTTGAACCAAAACGGAATGCGGCTTGCGCTAATACCACTTATTTCACCTTCCTTATGGCCCTCACGCTCTTCTAAGTCGGTAGAGCTGCCCAGCATCATGATTTCTTTCTCGAAAAAGTCAGGCTCCAATTCAAAGTGCGCAAGTGCCCCGACCTGCTTGATTCCGGCGGTACGAATTGCTCCAATCATGTTCTCGGTAACGGGAATCCGCTTACTGGTCTTTCCTGTAGTACCGGAACTTAGCGCAAAATATTCGGGTCTCCCAGGCCAGGTCACATTAGATTGTCCTTTATGTATCAGACTCCACCACCTTTTGTCTATACTGTCGTAGTCGAAGAACGGAACATGCTCCGAAAATTTTATCGCGGAATTTTCGGCTTCTATAATCTGCTGAAAGTTATAGTACTGACCGAATTGGGTATCTCTTGCTTGAACCAATAACTTCTCGAGCACCTCTTTCTGATCTTTAACTGGATTACTTTCTGGAATCAGCGTATCGCTGAGGTCTATAATTCCTTTTATTATATTTCCTAAGATAGCCATATGTGGAATATTTGATATAGAAGTCATTTAGACTTTTCGAAATATTTTTTTTGAGGCTATTACTATAAAGGCCAGATAGTTGAGGGCCTTCCAGCTACTGGTCGTCGTATCGAACCTATTGAGCAACGAGCGATAGCTGTCCATCC
>JBATUY010000030.1:0-3837 GCA_049671465.1 Pricia sp.
CTAGGTTTTGCCATTTGGCCTGTTTACCATCATTAAACAGGGTAATACTGCCCTGCCACCAAACATTAAAAACGTTTGCCGAAGTCTAACCTAGGTTTTGTTCAGAACCGTTCCATGAAAGTCATTAAAACGAGTTGACCACTAGTTCAATTTCGTGCCTGCCGGGGTTTAACCGGATACTGCCAAAGGCGGAATTCACTTTTTTGCCATTAAGTTTCATTACTTTGTCAGAGGATGCTCCCAGTGAAAATTCAGCGACCATATTTGCAGGGATCTCGATAGTATAGCGTTGCAACCTGGCATTGACGTATTCGTATTCCCCGATGATAGGTCCCTTAATGGTGGGCGTCTTGATACTGCTCTTTTTTAACGTGCCCATTTGGGGCTTGATACTGGCCATGCTAAAACCAGGCGTCGCCGGGGTAATGCCCCAGAGGCCTCGGGGAATGATGTTCGCCGGAACTGCTCCCCATGCGTGGTTCCAGTCCGCATTGGGCTTGTACTTCATGTCCCACGCTTCCATCGTCATAGTTGCACCGACCCGAATCATATTGTACCAACTCCGATCCGAGGTCGAAGTCAACAACTCCAGCGCGTAATCTGCTTCCCCCGCATTGTACAGAGCTTCCATAAGGTATTGCGCCCCATATACACTGGCCGCCATTCCGCGGGATTTGATAAAAGACACTACGCTCTCCTGCCGTGATTCGGGAACGATTCCGAAAGCAAGAGGAAACATATTGGCGTGGATGGAGGAATGCTCGGTACCGATACCATCGATATATGCACCGGTTTCGGGATTGAACAATTGTTGGTTAATGGCCTTTTTGGCAGTTGCGGCCCGTAACTCGTATTCCAACTGTTCATCTTCCTTGCCAAGCACTTCGGCAAATTCGGCCATAATCTTCATATTCTTGTAGTACAGACTGTTGATGACCGTGTTGTAATCCTTGAAAACAAAGCCGTCGCGTTCCCCTGTCACCTTTGGGTCGCCGCCCCAGCCTGCCGGAGGCCAGTCCACAATATCCCTTAGCTCCTCATCCCTATCCCCAAAACCCAGGTTTTTCATGATTTCGGGTGTCACCTTCGTCGAGGTGATAAGTCCGTAATCACCTTCTAAATCCATCAGGGTCTTGTATTTCAGGTCATCGTAATACTTCTCAATAAGCTCGGTATTTCCGGTGTACATGTAATCGGCATGGAACATTAGGGCGACATGCTGCTGCCATTCCGTGGGCCAAGTGGGCATTTCCATAAAATACTCGATGGTCTGGCGGGCGATAGCGTACTCTTGATCGGTCGTGTAATGGCTGAGCTGGTTCAAGTAGGCATCGGCCTCGTAGGGAATACGTTCGCGGTCGCCATCGACGTAGAGTCCGGCAAAAGTGGTCGCCTTAATGGAGTATTTACAGAGTTCCCATATCTGGTTCAAGATATCGTTGTCCGAACTATAACTGCTGGCATCCTCTTCCCAATAGCTATGGTAGGCCAGTTGGGTAAAGTCATCGGCAGTAACTTCTTTTCGAGCTCCTTCCAACTCGACGTAGCGAAAAGGCATCAGAACGGGAAACGAATCAGGTAGCGCGATTGCCTTATTTGGCAATGTGTTGCGTTCGTCGACCTGAACGGGGAGTTGATACTCTGTCTTATCCGGGGTCACCGGAACTTCGATTCTTTGATACCGAATATGGCTCTTTTCGGCCGGTTTCCGATTAAGCCGCTCGCCGTCCAGTTGTTCGCCGATGTGGAATACCAGCGTATGGGGTTCCTTGGCCTCATACATAAAATCCATTGTCGCAAAAGCATCCTTACCAAAATCCATAAAATAGGTATCGCCACGCTTCTCGAAAACCTTTGGTTTTATGCTATCGATCTGGAAACTATTGGGAGTGGTCAGGGTTTTCTTTTCTTCGGATGCCATGGTAAATGACTGGGGGTCGGAATATCGGGAGAGTCGGTTGTCCTCATCCCAGATACGGACTTTCCAAAAATAGGTTTTTCCCTTTTCGAGCGCTTGGCCGGCGTGTTCGATTTCTGTGGATGCATCCGTCCGTACCTGTCCGCTATCCCAGATATCCCCGTTGTTATTGTCAATATTCTTAAGGGAGGATGCCACTAAAATTTGATAGGCGGATTGGGTAACGGCACCTTCCGGAACCGCCCAGCCGTATTCGGGCTTCGAATCCAGAATCTGAACGTTTTCCGGTTGTCGTATGAATTCCACGATCAGATTGTCCGGTCCATCGGAATAGGAATCGCTGTATCTGTCGATCAGTTCGTCGGTTTTCTTCCGGAATGCCTTCAGCTTGGAAGCATATGCATCGTCATCGGCCAGATTCTTTATTTCTTGCGGGTCATCTTTGAGGTGGTACAGCTCCTCGAGTGATTGGTCGTTTACATACCTGAAATACTTCCAATCTTTGGTGCGCACCCCTTCACTGGGCGGGATATGCTCAAATTCCCAAAGGTGTTCGATGAGGACGGTATCCCGTGCCAGACTATTCGTTTTCCCTGAAACGAAGGACATCAGACTTTTTCCCTGCCAACTTTCGGGGGACTCCAATCCCGCCAGATCCAGAATCGTCGAAGAAACATCGACATTGAGCGCCATTTCCTCGCTATCCTTTTGCTTCCTTAGCCTCGGGTCATAAACGATCAATGGCACCCGGATGGAATTGTCGTACATCAGCCACTTACCGGCCAGTTGCCGTTCTCCCAAAAAGTAACCGTTGTCCCCCATCAAGATGATGACCGTGTTCTTGTCCAGTCCCTTTTTCTTGAGTTCCGCCCGAATTTTGGCGATTTCGCGGTCGATACCGGAAATCATCCGGTAATAGCCCTTGACGCTATGTTGATATTTTTTGGGCGTATCGAAACGCCAGGTCCATCTTAGACGGTTAAAGCCGTCACGGACTATTTTCGGCTGTGCCTCGAAGTACTTGTCCTCCCCCAATTCGGGGCCGGGCATGGTCGTGTTTTGCAAAAGCTTGTCCGATTCCTGTTGCCAGAAATATTGGTCCTCGGCGGAATCATGGGCATGCGGCGCACTAAAGCTAAGCGACAGGCAGAACGGTTGTGCGGCATCCACCCGATTTATAAAATCCAAGGCCTGTTGCCCGGTATAGCGTGTCAAATGCACGGTATCCTTACCCAAGGTCTTATAATAGTACCCCCTGCGATCATCACAAGCATTGTTACGGTCGTAGGATTCGAATTCGTCGAACTGTTTTTCCAAATCATCATAGCGCACCCCGTATTTTCCGTAAAATCCGGTTTTATACCCATTTTTCCTTAGGATAATGGGATAGGATTCCACCATATATTCCTCGCGGATGTTCCCGGTCTGGAAATTGAAGTTATGGGTACGCTCGTACAGTCCCGTTAAAATAGTGGCCCGGCTGGCGGCACAAATCGGGGTAGTTACCAGCGCGTTTTCGAAGTAGGTTCCTTCTTTGGCCAGTTGGTCCATTTCGGGGGTGGAAATCAATTGGTTTCCGGCGTAGCCTAAGGCATCAAAACGTTGGTCGTCGGTGAGAATGAAGATGATATTGGGTTTTCGGCGGTCGTCATCCTTTATTTTAATTTGGGCATTCGCTTGACCGTAAAAAAAGAGGAAAAGCCCGAAGTAGATTAAAATACTTTTAAACTTTTTTTTGAGTGTCATAGATAATTATATCTTAAATTCATTTTTTGCAAGAGATGCAATACCTCCTAACAAGTATAATGCAACTTAAGGTTTTGTATGTTTTGACGTGTCCTGTACTATCCTGCTAATTAAACCCTATCAAACACAAAAGAATAAAAAATGACCAAAACCAATTACCAACTATTCATACT
>JBATUY010000031.1:0-2882 GCA_049671465.1 Pricia sp.
GCGGCCTGCCTGGCGGGAGCTTGGCCCGCACCTGCCTGTACCACATGGCCCATGATCACGTCCTCGATCAATGCAGGGTCGATTGCGATTTTATCAAGGGCACCCTTGATGGCGATAGCACCCAGACGCGGGGCAGGTACGGTAGAGAGGGCGCCCATAAAACTTCCTATTGGCGTTCGTGCCGCCGAAACTATGACTACATCTTTCATGGTAGGGAGATTATCCTATTTATTCGTCAAATATACAGATTTAAACCAGTATCTATCCTGCTTTTCATGCGTCCGTTATCTAGCTTATTCTGATGTTCTATGCCTGAGGACTAAACAAAACTTGGGGTTGTTCGGGTATATAGTTACCGTCACTATATTATTTTCTATTTTTGGCGTAGATATCGTTTTCATGCAAAAATTTTTAGACCGGCTTTTTAGAAATCAATCGCTTGCATATAAATACTTCTTATACGTGGTGTCGGTCGGTTGTATCGTTTTCTTTTTTCCGAAGGGCGGCAAGTTCAAATATGAATTCCAGAAAGGAAAGCCCTGGCAGTACGAAAACCTGTATGCCCCCTTTGATTTTTCCCTTAAAAAAAGTAGGGAAGAGCTGACCCGGGAAAAGGATTCGGTGCTGCAGAACAGTATCGCCTATTTTCGATACGATACCTCCGTGAAAGAGGCGGTGTACGATAATTTTGAGAAAGCATTTCCGCAGGTATTCCCATCGGAAGAATATAGCGCCAATGGGCTCGAGGTATTGCGCAAGGCATCCAATGAAATATTGGACAGTCTTTACCGCAACGGAATCTTAGAGAAGACCAGTGGCAAACAGTCCAAAAAACAGATTTATCTGGTCAAGAACAATGAGGCCAAGCAAATCCGGTTTAAGGATTTGGCGCGCATACAGCAATTGCAAAGCGTGGTCAAAACTTTTTTGGAAAGAAACAAGCTGACAGATTTTAATGAGGATTACCAACGGCTTTTTTTCGATATCGTCAAGCCCAATGTATCGTATGACGACAGTTTCTCGGAGAAGGCATTACAGGGAGAGCTATCAAAAATATCGAACACGAGAGGATCTATCGATGAGGGAAAGCTGATCGTGGCCAAGGGGGAAGTGGTCGAAGACGATAACCTGAAAATCCTGAATTCCCTAAAAACCGAGTATGAATCGGAGTTATGGGCTTCTAACAATTACTATTTTATTCTCTTCGGATATACCGTACTGGTGGCGCTGGTCTTGCTTATGCTCTTTCTCTTTCTACACAAGTATCGGCCCGAAATTTTCGAGAACAATACCAAGGTCAGCTTTATTTTTTTCAATATTCTGTTGATGGTCTTTGTGACGACCCTAGTAGTTAAATATGACGAAAACTATGTGTTTGTAGTCCCTTTGTGTATCCTTCCCTTGCTGCTGAAGACGTTTTTCGATGCACGTCTCGGCCTTTTGGTACATGTACTGACCATATTAATTTTGGGCTTTGTGGTACCCAATAGCTTTGAGTATATCTTCTTACAGATTATTGCCGGTATCGTCACCATATTGACCGTTTCCGAGCTGTACAAAAGGGCGAACCTTTTTATAACCGTGGCACAGATAACACTTATATATGTAGTCGGATACCTTGCCTTTCACGTCATACACGAGGGCAATCTCGACAATATCATGTGGTTTACCTTGGGACTATTTTTGTTAAGTGGGATGATTACCCTTTTTGTGCAACCTTTGATATATGTGTACGAGAAGCTTTTCGGTATGGTTTCGGATGTATCGCTGTTGGAACTTTCCGATACGAATTCAAAACTCTTGAAGGAACTATCCAATAAAGCGCCGGGAACGTTTCACCATAGTTTACAGGTCGCCAATTTAGCGGAAGCCGCCGCGAACGAAATCGGTGCCAACGCTATGCTGGTCAGGGTAGGGGCCTTATACCACGATATCGGAAAAATGTTGCACCCCAGTTTTTTCACCGAGAATCAGATAACCAATGTAAACCCCCACGACGAGTTGTTGCCAAAGGACAGTGCCAAAATAATCATTGACCACGTTATAAACGGGATCGAAATGGCCCGAAAAAATAATCTGCCCGATAGAGTCATCGATTTTATACGTTCGCACCATGGCTCTACCCTGGTTTATTATTTTTACAAAAAGCAGCAGGAAATAGACGAGGATGTGCAGGAGGAAGATTTCAGGTATCCCGGTCCGTTACCATTTTCAAAGGAAACGGCTATTTTGATGATGGCCGATTCGGTGGAAGCCGCCTCAAAAAGCCTTAAGAACCCGACCTTTTTGATGATCGATGAGTTTGTGGACAAAATAATTGCCGGGCAAATGGGTGCCGATCAGTTTATCAATGCCGATATTACCTTCAAGGAAATCGAAATGATTAAAAAGGTGCTTAAGCAAAAGCTGACCAATATCTATCACTTGCGAGTGGAGTATCCCGAGTAAAGCGTGCCTTTGAGGTCGTAGTAAGCTTTCTAGGCGTCACCGAATTCGTGGCCTGGAAATGAACTTTGGGTTAGATTAAAAAAATCGATTAAATAGTTGCTTTATAGTGTTGTAAAAATGTACATTTGCAACCGCTTTCGGGCGATGTTCATTAGAAAATTTAGGAGAGGTGCCTGAGTGGCCGAAAGGAACGGTTTGCTAAATCGTCGTACCCCAAAAGGGTACCCCGGGTTCGAATCCCGGTCTCTCCGCTAAGTGTTGCGAGAGTCAGTATAAAATTTAGATAACCATTCGGGGTGTAGCGTAGCCCGGTTATCGCGCCTGCTTTGGGAGCAGGAGGCCGCAGGTTCGAATCCTGCCACCCCGACCAGTAAACATAGGGTTTCCAAGAGATTGGAAACCCTATTGTTTTTTAAAATGCACAGTTTGTGCAC
>JBATUY010000032.1:0-5562 GCA_049671465.1 Pricia sp.
TTTAAATTTGTGCTCAAAAATCAAAGCAACAATACCTTAGCCACTAAAGTCCCGATAGAAGGTGACCTCAGCGATGTAGGCACCAAAATTTGGCCCACCGTTACCAATATTTTTCAGAATGCCTGGATAAAGGCATTTCAGGGTATTGTGGATGACGATATCGATTTTGAGGACGCCGAGGCGGGTGCTGATGAGATGGAAATGAAAGAAACTCGAAAAGAGGCGCGTCAAGAGTGGCGTGCCGAAAGAAAGAGGCAACGGGAAGAACGAGATAAAAACGACCCGTTTTAACGGTTCTATATTTCAATAATACACCCGAGTGAATCGCTACCTATCTTCTCCGTGACCGAGTCGTCACTCCAAATCATTCGCTCGCGTATTGAACTCCCCTGTACGTAGATTTGCTTCGAAAATTAGTGTATGCGTCAAGCACCAAATTTTGAAGCAAATCGTTACTTTCTTTAGCTTGATGTTGTGAAAAGGTTGATAGTTTTAATTACAATCTACCTCCTTGCAAGGATCGTGTCCCCAGTTTTTGAGACTGTACCGCCAATCCGATTCTTTGATGTCGCTATTCGGTTTTTGAGCCTTATGGCGATGTACATAGCCAATTACTTTATTCATATGGTCGTAGTCCTTCTCGGTGAGGCCATCTTTCTTTTTGTTCTTTATTTCGATAATCTTTTTTCCGCTTTTGTGGCCTATAGCTTCCCCATCGCCGCTTTCTTGTCCCACATTTTTCGATTTATCGGTATCAAGCCAATCTTCAATTTCCGATGGGGTCATATTAACGACATTGTAGAACTCATTGTAAATTTCATCTTTTGATTTTGACATAATATTTATTTAAGAGGGTAATTATGATACATAGATAGAATACGTTGGTCTGGTTCCTTCTTTGATTACCTCAATTAGATTTAGAAATCGCTCGTCGTTACATCAAAGTGTAGTTTAAGAGTTGCGATCTTATTTAATGCACTATATCTAATATAATTCTAACATTAAAACAGTTCTAGGCCAGTTCAGGTTCTGCTGTTTCCACATCCCTTTCCGGTTCTGGTCAAAGGCCCGAATCGAAAAAAGTGGTTCCCGAGACTACCAAACCTAGTATAATTATTACCAAAAATATAATGATAACGAGTGTCGCCACTTTAGTGATTGTGGATTTTTGAAAAATATAGCCCCGTTTGTCCTGATGTTCTTCCTTTACAAACTCCGTATTCTCGTTACTTTCTTTTTTATCCATGATTCGTTAGTATTCTTTATTTGTTATCACATTTCTCATTGGAAGTCCCTCGTCAAAATTGCGTATACTCTCGAAGGTTGTCTCCATCATGTTTTTCAAGGCGGTATCCGTTAAAAAGGCCTGATGCGCGGTTACTACCACGTTATCCAATGCAATCAACGATTCGAGCAGATTGTCTCTTTGACCTTGATTCGCTTCGGAAAGGTCATTGTAAAAAATTCCTTTTTCATTTTCGTATACATCCATCGCAAAACCTGCCAACTTTTTTTCGCGAAGGGCCTTATAGACTTGTTTTGTATTTATTAGGCCGCCTCGTCCGGCATTAACAAGTATGGAGGAGTCTTTTATGGCTTTCAATTCTTCGGCACCAATAAATTCTTCCGTATCTTCAGTCAATGGGAGATTTAGTGAGATAATATCGCATTGCTTTAGAAGGGACTCTTTTGATACGTATTTCGCCCAATCTTTGTTTTTTAGATTTGGATTCTCCTTGGCATCGAAAAGAAGTAGTTTTGCCCCGAAACCATAAAAAAGTTTGGCAAGCCTTTCGCCAATGTCACCGGTTCCGCAAATTCCGACGATTTTTGAATTAATTTCCTGGCCCACATGGCTTTCTAAAGAAAAATTATAATTTGTGATACGTTGAAATGAAGGTTTGAGTTTTCTGTACAGGGCCAATGTCAAGGCGATGCAATGTTCGGCGATGGCATTAGGGGAATATTCGGGTACGTTGCTCACTTTTATTCCCAACTCCTGGGCCGCCTTCAGATTGATATGATCAGTACCTGCGGAACGGGTAGCAACTAACCTAATCTGCATTTCGTTCAATCTTTCAAGCATTTCCCTATCCGTTTTATCGGATGAAAAAATACTGATGGCCCCGCAGCCCTTGGCCTTTCCTATAGTATCGGCGCTCAAGGTTTCCTCAATTAAAAGGAGGTTGTAATCTTCCGTGTTCGCATTTCGGATATACATTTTTTCAAAGGAATGGCAACTGTATACTGCAATTTTCATAATATTCTTTTTTTTCAAAATAATTAAGAATTATTGCAACTTGATGGTTCAAAAACATAAAGGGTTGATGCGGACGCAAAAGGCTTAGATTTTCCAGTATTAAGCAGGTTTCCTCTAGAGCAGCGATTTAGCCGACTGCTGAAAATGTTACTATCGTTGAGAACTTTAATGATTTTAATGGAAGAGGCATCCATCGAAAGCCGAGGAAAGCAATTCTATGGGCCCAACAGTTTATGAACAGCAATGGGAATTCCGTTGTCGCGGACGGCAAGGTGGAAGAATTAGAAATTTAAGTTTACGGAAAAAACCGATAGGTCAATTATAGATTTCATATCGGCGATTTAAACTGGTATGGCAATGAGAGCAAGGCCAGTAGATTCTAAATGGCCCGATATAGAAGTCGCATGGAGGCTGGTTCAAGGGTTTTACAAAATCATTTTTTTGCTTTGCTCTATTTTCTTCATCAAGATAGGGTCATCGCCCATGTAAGCCTCCATTTCCACAAAGCAAGCGGAAATCAATTGTTCTACTTCTACCAATTCAAAAAAGACGGTTCCCTCCTTTTCACTTTTCATGGCCACAAATTCTGGCACTCTCTTTCTGATAATGAATAATTGAACTAGATAGTTTATAGCGGCAAGTGCAGTGCCGGGATCATTAATGGCGGGGGAACTTGCCTTTACGGCAACTTCGACCAAATGCTTAAAACCGATTTCGATTACGTCAATGGGCTCGACTCGGTCGATGCTAATGCATCGCTTTATTTTGTTCAATTGCTTTTTGCCGACTTTTCTCGAAATAGCCAAAACGGGTTCATTTTCCAAAACAAAACTTCCCATTTTTTTGAGCAGTTTGAAGTCCACTTCGCTTTCAGCTGAGATAGAAATCAATTTTTTCAATCGTATTTTATTGAGGTATCCACATTGTTCAAAGGAAATTTTTTCCGTCCACTTGATGTCCGAAGTTTTAGAGACACGTGTATATTTTAAATCCATTAATTTCACCAAACTCCTTTTAGTGTTCAAAAACGACTTATGCAAGATGTAATTCACTTGTATGGTCTGTGATACACTGTGAATAAAATAAATAAACAATAGAATACTGACCGCACCCATGAGAATGGCCAAAGGGGCGGCAACAGGGGGAAATTCAGAACTGCTCTCACTTGAGATAAATATTGCCATGACCAGAGCATAAATTAAGGTTCCGCTGGTAACTCCTAAAATAACCTGTTGATTCTTTTCCCGGAGGATAAGCGGGATTAACCTCGGCGAATAGTTGCTGATGCTACGATTCAAAACGTTCATTACCATGGTGAAAGTGAATATGGTAAGTGTAAAGATTCCACCTATGGTA
Organism: Pricia sp.; assembly: GCA_049671465.1. Classification (GTDB taxonomy): domain Bacteria; phylum Bacteroidota; class Bacteroidia; order Flavobacteriales; family Flavobacteriaceae; genus Pricia. The sequence goes on from JBATUY010000032.1 coordinate 3,617, forward strand.
AATGATAGGATAAATTTGATATCCTCTGAATTCTTTATGGCAAATTGTGGATAATCTTCTAGCAAATTGGGCCTGAAAATCACAAGGGAAACGGCTAAAATTGAAAAACCGATGGTGATACAGAATGTCAGGAAGGAGATACTGTTGTAGATACGACGAAGAAGCGGAAGAAACTGTAGCATAGAACTTGAAGTGGATCGTCTGCGAAGATATGGGGTTTAATAGAATTTTGAGGGATTTTCGGATCTACTTTGATAATCATATAGTCATAATATTTAATGCAGATGGGTGGCCTGATAAACTAAAGCTTTAGTATTTAGCTTTTCGAGAAGCATGTTTTGTTCTATCTTGAGCACAAATAACAAGATATGATTTCGATCGAGGTAAATTCACTTCCCATAGCCGAGGTAATGCACGATATTTCATCGGCTTTTGGCACAAATTTCAGCGAAAGCTGCGGAGAATATTATCTCGATATACCTGATCATATCGGTAAGGGAAACATTCGGGGAATCAACTTTGATGGAGGGCTGGGAATCATTCAGTACGATTGCCTGTTCCATGAAGATGTGGAGTTTCAGTTTACGGTAAACGAAATGCACCCCCTTAAATTCTTGTATTGTTTGGAGGGTATATTATTGCACCGGTTCGAAAATTCCGAACAAGCACATAAAATCGTTCAATACCAAGAAGCCATAGTGGCCAGCGATCTTATCAATGGTCACATCTTACGCTTTACTTCTGACATGCACACGGTCGTCAATAGCTTAGAGGTCACCCGGAAAATGTTCCAACAAAAGATTGCGTGCGATTTGGTCACTATGAACGACACCCTTCAAAATCTTTTTAATGATGTAGAAGCTAAAGAGACCTTTTATCACGATGGTTTCTACAGCTTAAAATTGGCCGATCTTTTTCGTGAAATGCAATCTTTCGATGGAAGAGACTTCTTGCGGAAATTGTTTTTGGAGGGAAAAGCCTATCAAATGCTAACCCGACAAATACTTGAGTATGAAGATGACGTGGCGGATGTAGGTAAACGAAATATTCTTCGCCGTTCGGAAGTCGCACAAATAGAGAAAGCGGGAAAACTTATCAAACGAGAAATTGCTAGTTTGGGTACTGTCGATCGAATTGCCATAGAGGTAGGTTTGAACACAAACAAACTTCAAGAGGGCTTTCAGGCCCTTTACGGTCTTACAGTCAATAGGTACATTCAAAAAGTGCGTTTGGACCTTGTAAAGGACTTCATATTAAATACAGACCTTAATATTTCCGAAATTACGAATAGGGTAGGGCTATCGAGCAAGAGCTATCTTTCAAAGATTTTCAAAGAAGAATATAATACCACGCCCTCGGAATACAGAAAGCATTTTCTAGATTCTCTTCTAGACAAAAGAGCAAACAAGCACTAAAATTTTATCAGAAACGATTTAAGTTGATTGTGCTTCGCTGATTTGGCGTACGGTAACACTTTTCCGTATTTTCTTGACATTATAGCCCAGATATTGTCCGTGAATTATCCATCAATCTTAAAATAAATTATATTCGACATCTAATCGAACACTTAAATTAAAAATTATGAGAGATATCGTATGGATTATCGTGGTGATATTGGTGATTGGATGGCTAGTCGGATTTATGGCATTTCCCGACGTTGGCGGAATTATCCATCTAATCTTGGTCGTTGCCGTGATATTGCTAATTTATAAACTACTGACCGGAAGAAAGGTTTAATTGCGATGGAGCTAACCGGTGCAGACCGATAATGATTGAAAAAGATGAAAATCAGTAAATTCACTAAGCGCGCTCTCATCGGCGGTGCGATATCGCTCGCGGTTATATTGACCGGAACCTTTCTGCTCGGAAAGCTTAGTGGCTATGAAGCAAAGGTGCTGATCAAAAATTCCTTGGGCGGTCTCAACACTCTTTGCAACACGATAGCC
>JBATUY010000033.1:0-9877 GCA_049671465.1 Pricia sp.
TAGGGGTACATGATAATTTCATCGCCTTGGGCGGGCATTCGTTGGCCGCCATTCGGGTAACGGCCCGAATCAATGAAGAGATCGAGATCGATTTTCCGCTAAACAAGGTATTTGAGCATACGACGATCGCAGAGTATGCCCTATATATTGAAGAGACCTTGACCGAGCTGTTGGAAAATAGTTGAAAAAAGCCTCCCACGGGGCCGTAGGCGACGGTAATCGATCAATTTGAATTGACTTTAAGCATATATGAACTATAGATTTAAAAAAGGCTTAAAGCCGTTCTTAATAAAATACATGGCCTTGTTCATGGGCATCTGCTATTTGGCCAATCCGCTGCACCAACAGATCGGTAATGTATTCCATGAGATTTCGCATGTGCTGGAATCGCCAGAAGCCTTAGCGTCGCATCCGAACAGCGGCCATCATGATCTTGAAGTGCACGATCACGCCAACTACAAGGCCGGGGCGCACCGATTGGCATCTACCGACCACCGACACGATCTACTCGATTTGATAGACGCTATCTTCGATGCATCCGACGCACAAAATTCCGATGAGCAAACGGTGCTCATCCTCATAAAATGGGATAAGCATATCAGTTCGCAGCACTACGTCCTAAGACATTTGTTTCCCCTAACTACTTCCCACAACCCTTCTATGGTAGAACGAAAAGTCAAAAAGGGCTTTCTGATCCTTCCGAAAGAACCTCCGAAGCGTACATCCGTCTAGACGGAAAATCAGTCGAAAACAAATCACGTCCAATACAGCTCTTTAGAAATCCATTTTCTGAACGCATGTTGCTGTGCGGATTCCATTGTAAAAAAACGAAAATGAAAAACTCAATATTCTTTATAGTATTATGTATGTTCTGCGGCAGTTTGCAGGCACACGAAATAAGTGGTACGGTTACCTCAGAAAACGGCAAGGCGCTCGAAGGGGTCGGCGTATACAATAAGACCACCGGTGGCTATACCTACACCAATGTCTCAGGTTATTTTGAACTCGATGATGTTTCCGCCGGGGATATCATTCGGTTTTACAGCCTCGGTTTCAAGACCCAACAGATCACTATCGTAGAAAATCAGCTTGACGGTACGGTCAATATCACGATGGTCGAATCGGCCGTCTCCCTCGATCAGGTCGTCTTGGTGTCTAAGGTAAACGCCATGAGTAATTTTGTCAATGTTGATATCGCGACCAATCCCGTGAAATCATCGCAAGAAATTTTGCGCAAGGTGCCGGGCCTCATCATCGGCCAACATGCTGGGGGCGGAAAGGCCGAGCAGATATTTTTACGCGGTTTCGACATCGACCACGGTACCGATATCGCCATCAATGTCGACGGTTTGCCGGTCAACATGGTCTCGCATGCCCACGGTCAGGGCTATGCCGATATGCACTTCATCATTCCCGAGACTATCGATAATATAGATTTTGGAAAAGGACCGTACTATGCCCAAGAAGGAAATTTTAATACGGCCGGCTATATCGACCTCAAATTGCGGAAGCAGATTGCCCAAAATACGGTTTCCGTCGAAGCGGGCCAATTCAATACCCTGCGCACCATGGGAATGTTCAAGGTGGCGGAAAGTGATTATAGCAATGCGTATATCGCTTCCGAACTTGTGCTGACGGATGGCCCATTTGAATCTTCGCAGAACTTTAACCGCATCAATCTGATGGGCCGTTACAATTATAGCAATCGCGAAGATCAAGACCTGACGCTCACCATGTCACATTTTCAGAGTAAATGGGATGCCTCCGGTCAGATTCCGCAGCGTGCCGTCGATCAGGGCTTGATCAGCAGGTTCGGGGCCATCGACGATACCGAGGGCGGTAAAACAAGTCGCTCGAATCTTTTGATGAACCACACCAATCAGGTCGACGAACATTCGACCGTGCGTTCTAAAGCGTACATCTCTAAATATGATTTCGAACTGTTCTCGAACTTTACTTTCTTCTTGGAAGACCCCGTGAACGGTGACCAGATACGGCAATTCGAAGACCGTACGGTTATCGGTGCCGAGACTGCCTACCAGCATTTCGTTCACGTCGACGACCACGATTCGCAATTGAAATATGAGGCGGGCATCGGGTTTCGATACGACGATGTGAACGACGTACAACTATCGCGTACAGCGAACCGTCAGACCCTTCTCGAGCGTCTGGCGTATGGCAACGTCGATGAAGTCAACGGGTACGGATTTTTTGACCTGACCTACAAGAGAAACGATTGGACCATCAACCCGGGATTACGGCTCGACTATTTCAAATTCGATTACGTTAATTTGTTGACGGAAACCTATGATTCCCAAAGTCAGGATAAACTATTTCTAGGGCCCAAATTAAACGTAATCTACGCACCGACGCCTGCCGTGCAGCTGTTCGCCAAATCAGGTATAGGCTTCCACTCCAACGACACTCGGGTTGTCATCGCGGATACCGGTGAAGATATTCTACCGCTGGCCTTCGGCGCCGATGTAGGTACGATATTGAAGCCTACGGATAGATTAGCGATCAACGCGGCGCTATGGACACTCTTTTTGCAACAGGAATTTGTATACGTCGGCGATGCCGGTATTGTCGAGCCCAGCGGAAAAACTCGGCGCTACGGTGTTGACCTGGGCGTTCGGTATCAATTGACCGATGGGCTGTACCTTAACGGTGACATCAACTATACCCACGCCCGAAGCACGGAAGATCCCGATGGAGAAAATTTGATTCCGTTGGCTCCGGACCTGACCTCGACTGCGGGACTGTCTTTTAGGGATATCCATAATTTCTCGGGAGGTATCAGCTATCGATATGTAGATGATCGACCGGCCAACGAAGACAATTCCATCGTGGCCGAAGGCTATTTCATCACCGATATGAACCTCAACTATTCCATCAAGAACTGGACGCTGGGCGTAATCGTTGAAAATCTCTTTGACCGGGAATGGAACGAGACCCAGTTCGCCACGGAAAGCCGGCTGTTCAACGAAGCACAGTCCTTCGAGGAAATCCATTTCACCCCCGGTACCCCTTTTTATTTGCGCGGGAAAATTTCAGTCACCTTTTAAGTGTATACATTTTAGTGATTAGTAAAGTAGGGCACTATGATTTCATAATGCCCTACTATTTTTGTATTGCCCAGAGGCGCCAATTCGGCTAGCCTCTTCTTTACCCCACCTCAAGGTTTCAGGGTTCCAAAATTTTTTCAGTCTTCCCCTAAGGTCTAGCCTCCTTTAAACTTTTTGATGCTAGGTCTAAATACTACCTACCCAACATCCTTTAGCCTTACATCTTTTTAAACTATCTTCGCCGCTTATACCAAAATATGACATTCGAAGATTTAGGGCTGGCCGAACCCATTTTAAAAGCGGTCGAAAAAGAAGGATATACCAACCCCACCCCCATTCAAGAGCAAGCCATCCCCATTTTACTGAAAGGCAAAGACTTACTCGGCGTGGCCCAGACCGGCACCGGAAAAACGGCCGCTTTTGGCATTCCCATCCTGCATCACTTATACAACGCCAAAAACTCGCAACCCGGCAAACGCCGTATCAAAGCCTTGGTGGTCACCCCCACCCGAGAGCTCGCCATACAGATCGGGGAAAGTTTTGATGCCTACGCCCGATTTACGAATATCAAGACCACCGTCATTTTCGGCGGGGTAAAACAGGGTAAGCAAACTCGGGTACTGCAGCAGGGTGTGGACATTCTGGTAGCGACCCCGGGCAGACTATTAGATCTTATGGGGCAAGGTTTCATTTCGTTCCGGGACCTGGAATTCGCCGTACTCGACGAGGCCGATCAGATGCTCGATATGGGCTTTATTCACGATATCAAAAAAATCATTGCCAAACTGCCGCCCAAACGGCAGTCCCTTTTCTTTTCGGCCACCATGCCGAAATCCATCGTGGAACTGTCCCGAAAAATACTGGGGGACTTCGAGCAGGTGACCATTAAGCCTGAACAAGCTACGGCCGAGAAGGTAGAGCAAGGCGTGTATTTTGTCAGTAAGCCCAACAAGCCCAAGCTACTGGCACACCTCATCAACGAAAAACCTAAAGATTCCGTACTCGTATTTTCCCGTACCAAGCACGGCGCCAATAAAATTGTCAAGAAATTGGCGCAGGCCGATATCCGTTCCGCGGCTATCCACGGCAACAAATCGCAGACCGCGAGGCAGAAGGCTCTAGGCGCTTTTAAAGAGGGAAAACTTCGTGTACTGGTCGCGACCGATATCGCCGCGCGAGGCATCGATGTCGAAGAGCTCAACTTGGTCATCAATTATGACCTTCCCAATATTTCCGAAACCTACGTGCACCGTATCGGGCGTACCGGGCGTGCCGAAGCCAGTGGCATCGCCTTATCCTTTTGCGATAAAGAAGAAAGAGCCTATTTAAAGGATATCGAGAAACTCATCAAGCAGCAAGTACCCCGTATGCCCGAACACCAGTTCGTCGACGGCGATGATGAATCCGACACATTAACGGAACAACCGCGCCGCAGGAACAATCCCGACCGCAATCACTCTCGCAACCGAAATAGCAATCGCAGCAACAATCGCTCGGGCGGCTCCGGCCAACGCGGTGGTGGTAACAAAAGTCATGGTCGCAATAGCGGTAATCGATCTAGGGGTAGGGGTAGGGATTGAGACCAAAAAATACATCCGAATACTTGGTGTTAAAACCCCAAGGCCGAACCTTGCTCCCTTCGTTCCAAGACAGTCCTTGAGGGAATCAAACCAGTTTCGGTTAAAAGCTACAAGTAGCGTATAAAGCGAAAAGTCATACAGGTTTGGCCTAGCTCCATCAATCGGTAACCGCATGTGATGGATTAAAGGCTATCGCAACCGAAACTATATGTGGCGGGGCTTTTTACCGAAAATGATTCGTCTTCATCATTTTTAATTACTTTTAAGAAAAATTGGGAATCGCGTTTTTCCAGAGCTTAAAAGAATTATCAATGCGTAAATTTTCCGTCCGCAGTCGAATCATGCTCATGCTCCTGTTCGTGAGCCTTTTGGCCTGTATCGTTCTCAGTGTATTGGGTGCCTCCTATGGTAAGAAAGTCATTACCGACGAAACCATCAGCCAACTTAATCTTATCAGGTCGTCAAAAGAAGATCAGATTACCAGTCTCTTAACAGATTCCGGTAATTTTGTCGAGGTTATGGCCCAAAACCAAACCATCATCGATGCCGCCAAAGAATTCAGCACCGCTTTTTCAAAACTGGCGAACGATTCGTTGCCCAAAGAGTGTAGCCTGGCACTGAATCGGCACTATGAAGTGTTTATGGACCGGCTTTCCGAGAACATGGAAATTAAAAAAGATGTCATGCTCTACCTGCCCAATTCCGTCGAAGGATGCTACTTGCAGTATGAGTACATCGTTAACAATCCCAATCCGCTTGGGAACAAAAATCTATTGACCGATCCCAATGACGGTAGTGAGTACTCTAAAGTACATAAAAAATACCACGACTATTTTGAACTGTTCATTGAAAAGTACGGGTTTTACGACGTCTTTTTGGTCGATCTGAATTCCGGTGACGTGGTTTATAGCGCCGAAAAAGAGACCGATTTCGCCACCAATCTGTATGCCGGTCCTTACCGCGGCAGCAATCTGGCAACTCTAGCGCGATCACTTCGGACCAACAGCGATATCAGTGCCGCTACTTTTCAAGATTTTCAAACCTATCGCCCGTCGTATGGAGCCCCAGCGGCATTTGTAGGCGTTCCGATTACGGAAGACGGGAGACCGATAGCCGGACTGGTCTTTCAGATGTCCATTGATGAAATCAATCGCATCATGACCAACGACGGCGACTGGGAACAAGATGGCTTGGGCAAGACCGGTGAAACTTTCCTATTGGGCGAAGATGGGTACATGCGTTCGATATCCCGTTTTTTTCTAGAGGATAGCCTGGCCTATGGAAAGTCGCTGATCCATACCGGGGAAAGCCAAAAGACCATCGATAAAATAAATCGGTACGGCTCTACCACTTTACTACAACAAATCGACGCCGACTATATAGACAGCGCCCTTAACGGTGAATCGGGCACCGTAACCGAAATAGGCTATCGCGGCGAAAAAGTATTGAGCTCTTATGAGCCCCTGCGTTTCGAAGGATTCAACTGGATTGTGGTCGCCGAAAAGGATTATGACGAGTTTATGATTCCCGTCGATCGTTTCAACAAACGCATGTTGATACAGACCGTCATCCTTATTTTATTGATTACGCTTTTAGCTCTTTGGATGTCACGCCGCTTCGTACGGCCCATCAATAAGCTGTCGGAAGCAGCCGGGAAAATAATTTCAGGGGATTCCGAACATCGCGTGGACATAAAGTCGAAGGACGAATTTGGGGAATTGGGACAATCTTTCAATACGATGGTCGATGAAGTGAACAAACAAAAAAGCGAATTGAGATCTCAGTCAAGATTCAGCTCGGAGTTACTGGAAAATTTTGTTCCCAAGGAGTTTGTGAGCCGTCTTAAAAAGGGCGAGAAAGCCTTTGCCCAAGAATATACCAATCTCACCTTGATGTTGATCGACATAGCGGGCTTTTCCGATTTATTGGAAACACTTGGGCCCGACCGATCCGTTAAAATTCTGAGCGATGTGATGGAAGCCTTCGATGTAGCAGCAACCGATAACGAAGTAGAGCGGATAGGTACCGTAGGCGACAGCTACTTCGCGGCCTGCGGACTTTTCGAGCCTCGGCTAGATCATACCAATCGCTCCGTACGCTTCGTCAAAGAAACCCAGCAACTTATCAAACAGATCAATCTGACCCACAACGTAAAACTCGACCTACAGATATCGATGAGCAACGGCAACGTCATTGCAGGAATCATCGGCAACGAAAACTTCAGTTTTGATGTTTGGGGAAAAACGGTCGGTGAGGTCTTTAAAATGAACAGTTTAGATGCCGACGGTGAAATCATCGTTATGGATAATGTTCGCGAACGTTTGCTCGACCTCTATGATTTTGAAGCCTTTGAGCAACCTTTAAAAGATGGTACAACGGTCTTTAGGCTAAAAGAAAAATTGAAAAAATAATGGAAGCACTGTGGGAATCTTTCAGAGGTTTAGACCCTATCTGGTACTGGGGCTTGGGGCTGATTGCGCTTTTTCCCGTTATAATGGTGGTTCTAGGCGAAGTCACGTATGTCGCCGAACAAAAAGACCAGCAGCTTAAAAAGCCGTTGAACACTTTTAAAAACTTTATTCTTCCCCTTACGGCATTGATCATTTTGCTCATTCAGGTAATGGATTTCGAGCGGGGCGCCCTATCCATCAAGGTCATTGAGACCCTGATTTGGGTAATGGTCATCAATTCGGGACTCAATTTGGTTACCCATATATTTTTCAAGCAAGGCAAATACGCCCTTTTCGCCTCTGGCGTTCCCCAACTGTTTTTAGACATCTTCAGGGTATTCATGGTACTTTTAGGCGGCGCTATCGTACTGTCAAGTGTATGGGACGTCGAACTTGGCGGGTTGGTCACAGCCTTGGGGCTTGGATCTTTTGTTTTGGGTCTGGCACTACAGGATACGTTGGGCAATCTGTTTTCGGGCATTGCCTTGGTCTATGAAAAGCCGTTTACCGTCGGTGATTTTATCAAGGTAAACGATCAGACCGGCCGTGTCATAGAACTGAACTGGCGTGCCGTGCATATGATGACCCGACAAAAGCAGTTATTGGTCATGCCCCATATGATGATCGCACAGGCATCGATACTGAACTATAGCAAGCCTCAAAAAATAGTACGCCTACAGCGCGAAATGGGCTTTTCGTACGGTGATGCCCCCAACCGGGTAAAAGAAGCCTTGATGGAAACCTGCCTCAACACCCCTGGTATTCTACACGATCCGCTACCCGAAGTGAAGACCGTCAATTATGCCGATTCCGCCATCGTTTACGAAATCGAGTTTGCTATCGACGACTTCATGTACCGCGAAGAGATCAGCGACGAACTGATGACCCGGCTTTGGTATACCGCCAGACGCCATAACTTTACGATACCTTTCCCCCAGCGCACACTACATTATGCCGATACCGCTCCCACCCCACTCCAGGAGAACGAGCAGCACTTAGAAAAAAGCTTGGCGGCCTTACCGAATTATCTTCCCATTGCCGATGAAAATGCCAAAAACCTGCAAGAGGGAAGTCAAATGCTCTATTACGGAAAGAACGAGATTATATTTTCGCAAGGCGACCCCAGTGGTCAGATCTTTGTACTGACCGCAGGCAAGGTACACCTGTATGCCCAAGGCCCCGACGGTAAGGAGGTACTTGTCAATTCCCTTGAAAAAGGGGATTTCTTCGGGGAAATCGCCTTATTATCCAAACGTAAAAGTTCTATGACCGCCAAGGCGGAGACCGATGCCGAAGTCATGCTCATCAAACAAGACGAGGTGATGGATATGGTCAGCGACAATCCAAGTCTGGCGTTCAAATTAGGTGAGGTCATGGAAATGCGAAAAAAAGCGCGGCAGAACCACCTAAACGATTATTGAAAGAGAGCAGGTAAATCTAACTAAAAAATTCACATTGAGATTCCATTCTAAAAACGCAAAAATGCTTGTGAAACGATTTTTTATTCTGTGGCTGCTTATGGGTTCATTGACGCAATACGCCCAGGAAATCAAGGTGATGACCTATAATATCAAATACGACAACGTAAACGATACGGTCAACAACTGGAACGATCGCAAGCAAAAACTGGTCGAACTCATAAAACATTACGGTCCCTCATTTATCGGGGTGCAAGAAGCGCTGCACCGACAGGTTACCTATATCGATAGTAGCCTTACCGATTTTTCCTATATCGGTGTCGGTCGTGACGATGGCAAACAAAAAGGGGAGTATTCCGAAATTCATTATGATACAGTGCAATATAAAGTGCTCGAACACAATACTTTTTGGCTTTCCAAAACGCCGGGCACCCCATCCGTCGGTTGGGATGCCGCTTTGGAGCGTATCTGTACCTACGGCCTTTTTGAAAATCGTGATTCCGGTCAAAAACTGATGGTCTTCAATACCCATTTCGATCATAAAGGGGAAAAGGCACGAGAGAAATCAGCCGAACTGATCGTCAAAAAAATCAAGGAAATCAATACCGATAACCTGCCGGTGGTGCTAACCGGGGATTTTAATTTGGCTCCCGATGAAAAACCCATCCAACGTATTAAGAAATACATGCAAGATGGGCTAGATAGTACTAAAACGCCCTTTTACGGGCCGAGCGGTACTTTCAACGGCTTTGATTCTGAAAGGATATTGGACCGTCGTATCGACTATATCTTTGCGAGGAATCTTTCGATAGAAAACTATATACATATCGACGACCGCATGGAAAACCTCAAGTATATCTCTGACCATTTGCCGGTGCTAATTACGGTATCCGAAAAATAACAAGTGGACTTTTAACAGGATGCTTTTCTACCGGATTTTGAATCAAACCAATTTTACCTATATCGGTTTTATTCCAGTACCAACCTCGTAAAAAAAAGTCGGACCGTAGCGGTCCGACTTTTTTTTTGTATGCGTTCTGCTCTATTTTTTTAAAAACGAAACCAGAATCTCGTTAAGTTCTTCAGCATGGGTAATGGTAAGTCCGTGCGGTGCACCTTTAATGACCTCGTAGGTATTATCGGCAATTCCTTTGGCCGCCTGGTCTGCGGAGGTAGCCTGTGGTACGGTTTCATCGGCGTCGCCGTGTACAATTAACGTAGGTACTGTAACGTTTTTAAGTTCTGGCCTGAAATCGGTATTCATCCACGCCAATGCCGTTTGAACGGTGGCCCTTGGAGAGGCATGGGAAGCCACAACAAAATCATAATCCAACTGTCCCTGGCTAACCTTATCTTTATTATCC
>JBATUY010000034.1:0-10197 GCA_049671465.1 Pricia sp.
ATCGGGACATGAATCGACCATTAGTTCGCTTGAAAAAAAATTGGAGGATACTACCAATAGCCTAGCAGCCGTTACCGAGGAGAAAGATAATATGTCCTTTTTGGGCATAGCCGTTTCAAAGGGTACCTATAATGCGATTCTTTGGACGGTCATCGCCGGACTGCTCATCCTCTTACTTTTCTTCATCTATAAATTCAGGAACAGCAATATCTTGACTCAGGAAGCGAAGACCAACCTGTCGGAGCTAGAAACGGAATATGAAGACCATCGGAGAAGGGCTTTGGAACGGGAGCAAAAAATAAGCCGACAACTGCAAGACGAAATCAATAAGTACAAAAAGCAGAAATAATTTAAAAAGCTCCTCTCGGAGCTTTTTAAATTTAAGGGAACACTGAGAATTCTGAAGTTTCGTTTATTGTATGTAGCCCCAAGGTTTAGCTACGTTTTAAAATTAGGAACTGCGGCTTTTACGTAACTTTGAGGATTACTAATTTCATTGAATATTTAGGAATGCGCATCGATATCATCACCGTTCTGCCGGAACTTTTAGAGAGTCCGTTCGGGGCCTCCATACTCAAAAGGGCCATCGAAAAAGGGCTGGTTGAGGTACACATGCATAATCTTAGGGACTACACCGATAAAAGCTATAACCAAGTTGACGATTATCAATTCGGAGGGGGCGCAGGCATGGTCTTGATGATAGAACCTATAGATAAATGCATCGCCGCGCTTAAAGCGGAACGAGACTATGATGAAATCATTTATATGACGCCCGACGGGGTTACGCTCAATCAAAAAATGGCGAACGGCCTTTCCCTGCTCAAAAATATCATTATACTTTGCGGTCATTACAAAGGAGTAGACCATAGGGTGCGAGAGGCTTATATTACGAGAGAGATTTCAGTGGGCGACTATGTGCTTTCCGGTGGTGAGCTAGGTGCGGCAATCGTATGCGACGCCGTAATACGCTTGATTCCAGGGGTTCTCAACAACGAGACCTCTGCGCTTACCGACACCTTTCAAGATAACCTGTTGGCCCCGCCCGTATACACCAGACCCTCGGAATACAAGGGCATGAAAGTACCGCAAATTCTGTTGTCGGGCAATTTTCCCAAAATTGAGGAATGGCGGGAAGAGCAGGCCCAAAAACGCACGGAACAACTGCGGCCAGATATTTTGGAATAATCAGTAAACTTATTTACCGAAAATTTCAAAAATATATTGTAGGTTCTAATATATCCACTACTTTTGCAACTTGTTAAATCAACCTCTGACGATAATCGTGAAAGTTGGTTCGAGCACAACCATAAATTAGCATCATGGATTCATTGATAAAATTTGTTGAGGATCAGTTTGTTCCAAGAAAGGAATTTCCAAAATTTTCCGCCGGGGATACCATTACCGTATACTACGAAATTAAGGAAGGCGAAAAAACACGTACCCAGTTTTTTAGAGGTGTAGTCATACAACGCAGGGGCAGTGGTTCTACCGAAACCTTTACCATACGCAAAATGTCAGGTACGGTCGGTGTCGAACGTATATTTCCCGTAAATATGCCGGCGCTGCAAAAAATAGAGGTCAATAAAAAAGGAAAAGTACGCAGAGCCCGTATTTTTTACTTTAGAGGACTTACCGGTAAAAAAGCACGTATCAAGGAAGTACGTTCATAAGTACTTTTTAATACGTATAGAAAACGCCCGTGAAGATAAATTTCTTGACGGGTGTTTTTGTTATGAACAATTGTTAATAACGCGTGTTCATAATGTGTTCGTTTTAAACTTATCCATAATTTTGGAAATTGAGATTATTTGTGCTACTTTTAGTACATGATTAGTAGAAGTATTTGTCTAAAATGCTTTTTGTAATCATTATAAAGTCCACGTTCTTTATATTATGGTTTAGTTTTACTTTGGTAATTTTATACGAGCCCGTATTTAAAACCAATGATTAAAATGAGCTTGTAACCCTGAGGCTGTCGCTTTTTGGTAAAATCAAGTGGATGTTGCATTGTTCGAATTTGAAAATTTCGATTTTCTCACAGAAACATGCACGTTAAGACAATAAAAAAGAAACAACATGAGGTTGCTTGGTTACATACTTAAGAACCTTAATTGTTTCAAACGTCAGGATTAGTGATGCGAATGCGATCAAGGATTGCCGATCTGTTATTAAACAGGGAAGAAAGTTCGCTAACTACTTCTAAAAGCCATATCAATGTATTTATACAATGATATGGCTTTTGTTTTACGGCATTTGACACGCAGCTTTCCTACTTTTATCTTTCCCTTTACATCCATACATAAAATTGTATATTTGCTCCGCTTAAAACAGGAAATAATCTTGTGCCTTCCCTTGTGGCACGATTTTCTTGAAAAATCACAAAATAAGTTCCAAAAACAATACCTTTTATGTCCAAAATTTTCTACACAAAAACAGACGAGGCCCCTGCCTTGGCAACCCAATCTTTTTTACCCATCGTCAAAGCATTCGCACAAACAGCCGATGTAGACCTTGAAACAAAGGATATATCCCTTGCAGCGAGAATTATAAGTAGCTTTCCGGACTTTTTGAACGAAGATCAGAAAATGTCTGACGACCTTTTGGAACTAGGTCAACTTGCCAAGAATCCGGAAGCCAACATTATTAAACTACCGAACATCAGTGCGTCGATTCCCCAATTAAAGGAAGCCATCAACGAGTTGCAGCAAAAAGGCTATACCTTGCCCGATTATATTGATGAGCCTACCGAAGCCAAGGAAAAGGAAATCAAATCGAGATACGATAAAATCAAGGGCAGTGCGGTAAATCCAGTACTTCGCGAAGGCAATTCCGACCGAAGAGCACCAAGGGCTGTAAAAAACTACGCAAAACAGAATCCACATTCCATGGGGGCGTGGAGTTCTGATTCAAAGACCCACGTTGCGACGATGGACCATGGGGATTTTAAGGCCAACGAAAAATCACGCACCATCGAAACCGCGACCGACGTGAAAATTGAATTGGTGCAGAACGATGGAAAAACCATCCTATTGAAAGAAAAAATCTCCCTCTTGGCCGGTGAGATTGTCGATGCCACAGTAATGGAAAAGAAGGCCTTGATAGCCTTCCTCAAAAAACAGGTACAGGACGCCAACGAAAAAGGAGTCCTTTTTTCCCTGCATTTGAAAGCCACGATGATGAAAGTTTCCGACCCTATTATTTTCGGACATGCCGTTGAAGCATTTTTTGCGGATGTTTTTGACAAGCACAAATCCACCTTCGCAAAGTTGGGAATCAGTGCTAATGACGGATTGGAAAATCTATACAGCAAATTGGCCGAGCTACCTGCTGCCGAACGCGAAAGTATTGAACAGGATATCAAAAAAGCCATCACTGATGGGCCCGACCTGGCCATGGTCAATTCCGATAAGGGCATTACCAATTTGCACGTACCCAGCGACATCATCATAGACGCCTCAATGCCGGCCATGATCCGGAATTCAGGCAAGATGTGGAACGCCGAGGGTAAAACCCAAGATACCAAGGCGGTCATACCCGATAGTAGTTATGCGGATGTATATTCGGCCACCATAGCCTTTTGTAAGAAAAATGGAGCCTTTGACCCGACCACCATGGGTACGGTGCCCAATGTTGGCCTGATGGCCCAAAAAGCGGAGGAGTACGGCTCCCACGATAAAACTTTCGAAATACCTGCCGCGGGTGCGGTCAAAGTTATAGCACTTAATTCCGGAACTGTCCTGTTCGAACATACCGTAGCGCAAGGGGATATCTGGCGGATGTGCCAAGTGAAGGACGCACCGATCCAAGACTGGGTGAAGCTAGCGGTATCGCGCGCTCGAGCCACAAAGAATCCGACTATTTTTTGGTTGGACGAGGCCCGCGCCCACGACGCGGAGCTCATCAAAAAAGTAAACGCCTATTTACCCGAACACGATACTAAGGGACTTGATGTTCAGATTATGTCGCCTCTAAAGGCTACCCAATTCACGCTGCAGCGTATGCGAGATGGAAAAGATACCATTTCGGTAACCGGCAACGTACTCCGCGACTATCTGACCGATCTTTTCCCAATCCTTGAAGTGGGAACCAGTGCCAAGATGCTATCGATAGTTCCGTTGATGAACGGCGGCGGACTCTTTGAGACCGGGGCCGGAGGATCTGCCCCGAAACACGTTCAACAGTTTATGGAGGAAGGCCATTTGAGATGGGATTCCCTTGGCGAATTCTTGGCTTTAGGCGTTTCGTTGGATTTCTACGGGGAGAAGCACGACAACCACAAGGCCCGGGTTTTGGGGGATGCCCTGGACAGTGCTACGGAGAAATTTCTAATCGCCGACAAATCCCCGTCCCGTAAGGTCAATGAGCTTGATACCCGTGGAAGCCATTTTTATCTGGCCTTGTATTGGGCAGAAGCCTTGGCCGAACAAGACAAGGATAACGCCCTTAAATCCAAATTTTCGGAAATTTATAAGACCATGAGCGAAAATGAGGCCAAAATAACCGGCGAGCTCATTGACGCGCAAGGTAGTCCCCAAAAAATAGGCGGGTATTACAAGCCCGACCAAAAAATGGTGTCGGAAGCGATGCGACCGAGCAAGACCTTAAATGAGATATTGGCCAGTATTTAGGGCTTTCTGAAAGAAATAAATCCAGTTCGAATTCAAGAAGAATACTTGTAATTGACTTTTGAATTTGCTTTGAGACCGATAACCGGTGACCGATAACCGATTATTGAACGAACATCATGGCCACAGTCCCTAGACTGTGGCCATTTTTTTAAATAATTGTTAAGGCACGGTCTGCGCCTTATTTTCTCTTTACTTTTACGATACACAACGTTTGCATAAAATTGCATTGAATGAACCGAGTCACCAAGGTACTGCTCCTTATTTTTCTGAACAGCTTTTTGTTTTCTTTTTCCCAACAAAAATTCACCCTCAGCGGCACCGTATCGGAAGCTTCCAGTAACGAAACCCTTATCGGGGTAACCGTCGCGGTACCGGAACTACGGACCGGGGTTACCACCAACGAATACGGATTCTATTCGATAACCCTTCCCGAAGGGGAGTATCAATTGCAAGTGAGCTATCTCGGTTTCAAAGATGTCGTACAGACCATTGGCTTTACCCAAAACCAGAAGCTGAACATTCAGTTGGAAGAGGCCGCCGAACAATTAGAGGAGGTCGTGGTTACCGATGATATCGAAAAAATGGATATCCGTAAGCCACAGATGAGCGTCAATACCCTCTCGGCCGCCACGATTAAGAAAATTCCCGTTATCTTGGGCGAGGCCGACGTTATCAAGTCTATTTTGTTATTGCCGGGCGTCACCAATGCGGGCGAGGGAGCATCCGGTTTTAACGTACGTGGCGGTGCTGTAGACCAGAATTTAATTTTATTGGACGAGGCCATTATCTTCAATTCCTCCCACCTCTTCGGATTTTTCTCCGTATTCAATCCCGATGCCATCAAAGACATCAAACTCTACAAAGGGGGAATTCCCGCGCGCTACGGTGGCCGTGTCTCCTCCGTACTGGATATCTTTCAAAAAGAGGGTAACAGTAAAGAATTGAAGGTGAACGGCGGTATCGGCCTCGTCGCAAGCCGCTTATTGGCGGAGGGCCCTATCATCAAAGACAAAGCCGCATTTCTGATAGGGGGCCGCTCTTCGTATGCCCATTTATTTCTACCACTTTTCGATGTCGACAATAAGGCCTATTTCTATGACCTGAACACCAAGTTGAACTATAACATCAACGATCGGAACAGCATTTTTCTATCTGGATACTTTGGAAGAGATGTCTTTAGTATCAGCGATAGTTTTGTCAATACCTATGGCAATGCCGTAGGCAATTTCCGGTGGAACCATCTCTTTTCGGATAAATTGTTCTCCAATCTATCCCTCATATATTCCGACTATTACTATGGCCTTAAATTAGATTTCGTAGGTTTTGATTGGAACTCCGGAATTTCGAACTTCAATCTTAAATACGATCTCAAGCACTATGTCAACGACAAGTTGCAAATCAACTACGGTCTAAATAACATCTACTACCGGTTCAATCCCGGAAAAATTCAGCCCAGTAGCGACGATTCAGGAATTTTGGAAGAGCAACTGACCCAAAAGTACGCCAACGAATTTGCTGCCTATATCGACGTTGAGCATGACATTACGCCAAAACTGAGTCTCAATTACGGACTTCGTTTTAGCAATTTTATCCGTTTGGGACAAGATGAACTGAACGTGTATCAAAACGATAATCCTGTTCTCTTCGACCCTTTTTTATTGGTCTACCAAGAAGCTGAGCCGATACGCACCATCAATCCGGGTCGAGGCGGCAATTTGGCGACCTTCAACAATTTAGAGCCCAGATTTTCATTGTCCTACACCCTGAACGACGATAATTCGTTAAAAGCAAGCTACACCCGTTTGGCACAATACCTTCACCTATTGTCGAACACGAGCTCCCCTACCCCACTAGACGTTTGGACACCCAGTGGCCCCTTCGTAAAACCGCAGTTGTTGGACCAGTATGCCCTGGGGTATTTTAGAAATTTTGCAAATGGGGACTATTCTTTTGAAACCGAAGTATTTTATAAGGATATTCAGAATCGTATCGACTATATCGACGGGGCGAACCTCATTGCCAATGATGCCATCGAGACCGTCATATTGAACGGGGAGGCTAGAGCCTATGGTCTGGAGTTTTTGCTACGAAAGAACGAGGGAAGGTTTCAGGGCTGGCTCGCCTATACGCTATCGAAATCCGAACAGCGAACACCGGGCAGAATACCAGCGGGCGATAATGGCCGTTCAAATAGGGAAACCGGAATTAATTTTGGCGAATGGTACAATACGCCCTACGACAAAACCCATGATATTTCATTATACGGCAGCTACGAACTGACCAAAAAATGGAGCTTTAACGCCAATCTTATCTATCAGACCGGTCAGCCGACCAATTATCCGATCGGCCAATTTGAATTTCAGGAACTCACCGTGCCTTATTACGGATTGCGTAACCAACAGCGTTTACCCGATTATCACAGAATCGATATCGCCGCTACGCTTACCCCAAAAAAGAATTTTGGCAGAAAGTGGAAAGGCGAATGGGTCTTCAGCATCTACAACTTGTACAACCGCAGGAATGCGGCATCAATCAATTTTCGACGTAATCAAGATACCGGTGCCAATGAAGCGGTACGTACCTCTATTTTCGGTATTGTACCTGCGGTAACCTATAATTTTAATTTTTGAGTCCATGAAACAATGTATATTTTTAATTGTTGCCATGTCGTTTACGCTATCATGTGAAGATGTAGTGGAAATCGATGCTCCATCGGAGCCGCCCAGGCTCAGCCTCGATGCCTTGATACGAATCGATACTAGCAATGCGTTTACGAACGTAGTTATCACTGCAGGCCTGACCGATTCATTCTTCGGCAATGTTTCGACCGCGGAACTGGATCAGATTACGATACTGAACCCAGATTATGTACCGACCTCCCCTTTAGACCAAAATTTTATCATATTAAACGAAACAAGTCCCGGTCGTTATGAGGGTGGTAAAAACACCACCTTTTTCACCAATGGAAACCTTGAGCTATCCATCGAATATGATGAAAACCGATACCTAGCCGAGACCCAGTTCGTATCAGCGGTACCTATCGACGACTTAATACAGGGAGAAGGAGAATTGTTCACTGGCGACGAGACCGAAGTACTCGTGTCGTTCACCGACAATGCGGATCGTGACGATTTTTATCTATTTGATTTTGACTTCAATGAATATCTGGTCACTGAAGACGAATTCTACCAAGGCCAGACTTTTGAGTTCTCCTATTTTTATGACGAAGACGTCGAACCGGGAATGGATATTACCGTTAGCATTCTAGGCGTAGACGAACCATTCTACAATTACATGAACCAACTAATCGTACAGTCAGGCGGTGATCAGGGTCCGTTTCAAACCCCGGCGGCCACCGTACGAGGAAATATAATCAATGTCACGAATATCGACAACATTGACAGTTTTGACAACGTAGATGATCGCAACAACTTTGCACTTGGGTATTTTGCGGTTTGCCAAACATTTGAAAAATCGCTTACCATCGAATAATTCCTTAAAGATTACGCAATGCGAACCGATAAAGACCTGTTGATTAAGGGAGTAAAATACCTAGCCTATACTATCTTACTGATGTTCTCGGCACCGGTCGTCATCTACCAAGCCTTCAAAAACCCGGAACATCCGTTGCACTGGCCCGTGCTTGTTATTGGATTACTTCTGGGCGTGGCCGCCATTGCTATGGGATTTTACAGTATCAAGGTTATTTTGGATTCCCTTTTTGGGAAGAAGGAGAAATCGTAGTTGTGCAGTCGTACTAAGTTAAAATTCAAGGGGTTTGTTTGGGGCTGCATATTTTATGTTCTAAACCCGAGTTTCTACTTTCCCTCAGCGGGGCCCCACTTATCGACCAGCTGTACATAGTCGTAGTCGAGAACGGACTCTTGTCGCTCTAATTGGAAAGATGCGAAAGCACGCTGCAGAATGTCCTCGATTTGGTAATCTTCGTGAACGCGGTCGGGGCGGAATTCCTCTTTTAGGCTAATTTTGAACATACTGGCCGTGGTATTGTACCAAAAGGCGCGCCAACCGCTGCGCAATTCCTTGACCAAATCAAACGCGGTGGTGCCGGTCTGGCGATATATCAGCTTCACCAGGATCTGGCCCTCGGTACGGGTCAGTTTTTTGAGCTCGGCGGAAAACTCCTCCTCTATGAATTTTTGGACTTCCTTAGTGTATCGTTTCTGATGCCGCTTTCGTTTGATTTTTGTAATACTATCGTTGAGTTCAACCAAACGCTCCGCAGCCAATTTAGCATACGGGTACACCTTCAGGGTCTTTCGTCGCAAGATGTAATACCGTAATTTATCTTTGTACGATTTGAACTTCAGCCTTCCAAAAATATAAACTTCGTCTAGGTCGATGGAACTACGAAAAATAGAATCCCCCTCGACAATAATCATCTTTTCGGTGATAGAATCCATAGGTTGTTCCTCAATCTGGGCATACCCCGACCAACCGAGCATTAAGATGAATAAAAAAACAGTATTCTTCATTAGGGCATTTTTGCACAAAAGTCCTGCCAAAATTAACGATAAAAATGGGGCCTTATTATTGAAGGCATCTTAATTAATCGTGAATATTGGGTTTAACATTTTGCATCCTTTAAAACATAGGCTAAGTTTGCATTCAAATAGAAAATAAAATGGCCAAAAAAGACGTACTGAACAAGAAATCCCTAGAATTTTTCGAAAAATACCTGAACAATGCTTCCCCGACCGGATACGAATGGGAAGGCCAAAAATTGTGGATGGATTATCTCAAGCCTTACGTAGATACCTTCATTACGGATACCTACGGTACAGCGGTCGGCGTTATCAATCCTGATGCTAAATACAAGGTGGTCATCGAGGGACATTCCGATGAGATTTCATGGTACGTCAATTATATCACCGACAATGGATTGATCTATGTCATTCGAAACGGGGGCAGCGACCATCAAATCGCTCCTTCTAAGTGGGTGAACGTGCATACCAAGAAAGGATTGATCAAAGGCGTTTTTGGATGGCCCGCCATTCATACCCGCGATAAATCAAAGGAAACCCCGCCTCAACTGGATAATATTTTTATCGATATAGGCGCTAAGGACAAAGAAGAAGTAGAAAAAATGGGCGTACATGTAGGATGCGTCATCACCTACCCCGACGAATTTCAGATCTTGAACAAAAATAAATTCGTTTGCAGGGCCATCGACAACCGTGCGGGCGGATTCATGGTCGCTGAGGTAGCCCGCCTGTTGCACGAAAACAAAAAGAAACTCCCGTTCGGATTGTATATCACCAATTCCGTACAAGAAGAGGTCGGTCTGCGTGGTGCGGAAATGATTACCCAGCGCATCAACCCGAACGTCGCCATCATAACGGATGTCTGTCACGACACGACTACCCCGATGATCGAAAAGAAAACCCAGGGCCATACGGAAATCGGATCCGGACCGGTTATATCTTATGCCCCCGCGGTACAGAACAAACTACGTGAGCGTATTTTGGACACCGCTGAAAAAAACAAAATACCATTCCAGCGAATGGCCGCGTCAAGAGCCACGGGAACCGATACCGATGCCTTTGCC
>JBATUY010000035.1:0-9938 GCA_049671465.1 Pricia sp.
TTGTTTACGCCATTAATATCGGCATTTTGTCCTACTTCTGGGTCATAGCCCGAATAGCCAGTCAACGTAGCCAAATTTTGCCCACTCAAATAAATTTTGGCACTCGTCATACCAAGCCTTTCGGTTAAGTTATTGTCGAAATTATATCCTAGCCTAACATTTCTTAGTCTTAGAAACGAACCATCTTCCATATAATAATCGGAAGCACGACCATTTTGAATTTCACTGTCATTACCTATGGCTCTAGCATAGGTAGTACTAGTTCCTGGACCTGTCCATCTTCCATTAAAATAATCCGTTCCTATATTGGTAAATGCATCTGGTAAGCCATATCCACCAGCAGTTTCCAATTCCAACCTTGTAAAATTCATTACTTCACTTCCATAAGATCCGTAAATATCGATTCCTAAATCCCAATTCCGATAACTAAAGTTCATGTTTAGACCACCAAAGAAATCGGGTATTGGACTTCCAATAATTTCCCTATCGTCACCATCCACACGGCCGTCTCCATTCAAATCCCTAAATCTACGATCACCGGGTGATGTATTCTCCGATTGATAAAAGTCAAACCCTGCAGCTTGGGCACTGGCATTAGCAGCATCAACTTCTTCTTGGGTTTGAAACAAACCGTCAGCTCTGAATGCATAGTAGGATCCTACTTGTCCTCCGACTTCCGAACGTGTCAGTCCGAACCAAAAGTTAGCCGTATTAAAACTTGGAACAAATTCAGAATTCAGAACTACAAAATCTTGTTGAGAGGTCAGGTCGGTAATTTCATTGTCTAAAAGAGTAAGATTAGCGGAGATGTCATATGTGAAATCTCCATCTGTTTTCCTATGTCCCAATAAGAATTCGAATCCCTCATTAACCACATTTCCTGAATTTACCGCTCTAAAACCAAATCCATTTTGTATAGGAATGGGTTCCCTAAATAAAAAGTCAGAAGCTTCTTTTTTGAACCAATCAACTGTTAGGTAAATGCTTCTATCGAAAAGCTCTGCTTCTAAACCTATATCCGTTTGTATTTGAGCCTCCCATTTTAAATCAGGATTGGGCAAAACCAATGGATAAATACCTTGTGAAGTAGTGCCGCCAAAATCGTAGTTGGCATCGTTGTTCGCATCTCCCGCTGAATAAAAAACAGAAAATTGAAAGGGGTCTATACCAAGGAAGCTACCCGTTTCACCCCAACTTCCACGGATTTTTAAAATATCGAAAAGACTATTCTCCATAAATCCTTCTTCGTCAATATTCCAACCTACCGCCACTGAAGGGAAAACGCCCCATAAATTATTCGCACCAAAAGTGTCGCCTACACCATCTCTGCGTATGGTGCCGGTTATGTAGTATCTGCTATCAAAATTGTAATTCAAACGGCCGAAATAGCTCGCAAGAGTTCTTCTGGTTCTATAACCTTCAACTATTTGAACATCAGATGCTTGGGAAATATCTCTAATATCATTATTTAGAAAACCAGCCCCTCTGTTTCGAATTCTTTTAAAGTAATTCCGCTGACCTGAAATTCCACCAAGTAGATTCAATTGGTGCTTCCCTATCTCCTTATCATACTCCAACAAAAATTCACCCAGCACTTCATTGTTGACATTGGTTTGCACGTCAAACAATGCGGAGGTGTTTAAGTCTACATTCACTTGGCTACGATAAAATTGCGGAGTAAAGTCTTGGCTAAAAAAAGTATTGGAATTACCTCCCACAGTCAGCTTTGCCGTAAAGTCATTAAAAAAATCATATTCCAAGCCCATATTCAACTGAACATTCGTACTACCATTATCATTATCATTCTGCAAGGCATTTCCAATGACATTCGTACTTCCTCGGAATGTTTGTTGTGATATATCCGGATAGCCCCCGTAATTCCCATTTCCGTCAAAAGGGAGGTTCGTGCCGTTAACTGCGCCTTGTGCATTAACTGCATTGGCATCGGCTAAGTGAGGTACATTACCTATCAATTTAACTATGTTGTAATATCCTTGATTCAGCTGTACAGTACTTTCCGAATAGGCATATTTTATATCTCCATTTACCCTAAAATCATCAGTTACGTCAAATTGACCGTTTAAACCGGCATTATATCGTTTGTACGAAGAACCTACAACAACACCATCTTCCTCTATATACCCGCCAGTAAAGGCGAATCTCGAATTTTCGCCACCACCACGTACAGTCAAGTTCGTGGAAGTTCTAAAACCGCTGTTGAAAGCAAAATCTTGCCAGTTTACATTGCTCAAATTTGAAGGGTCGCTCCACCCCTCAAAAGGTATTAATTGTTCATTGGGTTGTTCTGGTCCATTATTCTCTTGGGATAGTCCAACTGCGAAATTAGCAAAAGTTTGTACATCCAAAACGTCCAAAAATTGTGGTTGTAACCTAAATCCGGACCATGTATCGACTTCAAATGTTACCTTTCCGCTTGTTCCCTTTTTAGTCTCAATGATGACAACTCCATTACTTGCACGAACCCCATAAATGGCACCAGCTGAAGCATCTTTTAAAACTGATATCGATTGGATATTATTAGGATTTAAATAGGAAATATCTTGAATCGGATATCCGTCAACGACATAAAGAGGGGTCGTCGTTGTAAAAGATCCCGTACCCCTAATATTTACAGTCACCGAGGCTCCTGGAGCTCCAGAGTTGGATACTACTTGAACACCGGAAGTTCTCCCTTGTAAAGCTTGATCAACTGTGGAGGTAGGAAACTTTGCCAATTCTTCGCCACTAACAACTCCCACTGCCCCAGTTAGGTCTTTTTTAGTAGAAGTTCCATAGGCTACAACAACCACTTCATCAAGATTTTCGAAATTTTCCTCAAGGTTCATATTAATAACACTTCTGCCATCTACCACAATTTCTTTTTTGGTATAACCAATATAAGTGAATACCAAGATTGCTCCTGCTGGCACATTATCAATTACATAATTACCATCGAAGTCTGCGGTAGTTCCATTAGTGGTACCTTTTACTACCACATTAGCACCGGGCAGGGGACCATCAGAGTCGCTAATAGTTCCTGTTACAGTTTGGCCATATACCAATGAACCTAACAAAAAGGCTAGACCAGATAACAATTTTTTTAATAAGGGTATTTTCATATTTCAGTTTTATACAGTTTGAGTTTGGTAAACGACCTTTGTGTTATTGCTTTCTAATATTATTACAGTTTAAAAAATAATTTCATAATTTTCAAGCTATTTTTTTTTTAATATCTCAACAAATTTATATTATTTAACAAGCGGGGATTAACGAAATTTTATCAATTTTTAATACTATTTTAATTTAGGATTTCACTATTGCTTTTGACTTGCAAATGTTGTTTGTATTATTCATACTCTAAGATTTTATAGTTAAGCCTTGGGATTATGCTGCCAGAAAAGGTACTGCTCAATGCCATAAATTCAGGTCTTTCGAAGGGTCAAAATTTTTCCTTTATCCAAATAACTTAGAGCGGCAATAGCATAACCAAGGTTAAAAGTGGTATTCAAATTTTTCTCTGAATTTAGGATAAAAGAGCCTACCAACACGATAATCTTGTTAAAGCTTAGATTTCCCAAGTAGCGTGCCGTCTGTACCATGGTAATCGTACCATCGGTTATCAATATTTTATCACCCTTTACGGACTTAATTTTTCTGCGATAAGTTTTCTGTCTTTCCTCGTTAAAAAGCGACTACCCTTACTAAAAACAGAATGTATGGAATATTCAAGGGATAAATTTGAAGTGTTTAGGAAACATTCGATGCTTACATTGTCATTTTTAGGCTTATCCTGTTCATTGTCATATTCCAATCCCTCAATAGTTCCTCCTGTCGTGATAATATGTACAATGGCCTCCAAGTTTCGGGTTCTTATAAAGATTAGGACAAAAAGGGAAGTATTACTAGAACGCAAATATCGATAGGGTAGGGGTGGATTTGGATTTCCGGAGAAGTAATAGCTAATAGGTCGGATTATTTGTTTTGGAAGTTCTAAAACTATAATGAGCATGAAACTCGTTGCCAAGAAAAGATTTAATAATGTTCAAATGAATTGCTGATAATAGTTAGTGCCAGCCTTAACATGTATAAACTCGTAAACCAATAGGCGGATACATATACCAGATTGAACCCCGTGATAATCCCAAAAAGAATCGGAACAGTTACAATTACGGTGATGACAGGTAAAAAAACGGGTGTAAATATCGACACGCGGGGGTCATATCGATAAAGAGACCTCCAACTATGAATAAGTTATGATATTAGTTTGGGAATGCTATTAAAGTGGTAAAAATGTGGTATTAAACAATCGATTACGTTGAATATATGGCTAATTTGCATTATTTTCAGTTAATTTGCCAAATACCATATGGGCCATCTTTATTGTCCCAACCCATAGGTTGATAATCTATCAAGTTATAGGGAATCTATTATATTGACACAAATTTGATAATTAAATAGTGGATTTTGTTAGGTAGATAACATGAAGCAATCCTTTATCGTATCTGCCTGGTAGCACAAACCTAGTTTTCAAACCTAGAGACCGGTCCGGAAAGATATCTTTTGTGGTTTTATCATTTACCATGAAATTACGAGCCCAAAAATGGAAGGACTCTATGTGATAATTTTGGGAAGAAACCTCCATAAGAGGTAAGTAAACTAGAACGGATGGGTATCACTTAAAAATGAAACTATCTGTTAGTGAGCTTCCTGTTGGAATCCAAATGGTGGCAAGATAAAGCATTCTGTATTTTCCAAACTTATTTTAAAAAAGGACTTGCTAGTAGAAATGAAAAACCTGAATACTTAATGAAGTATTATAAATTTTCCAATTTCCATACGCCCTTGGCATACGCTCGGGAAGGGATTAATTACAATCAATGAATAAGAACGTTGCAATTGTCACCGGCGGAAGCTCAGGATTAGGTTTTGCCACTGCAAAAAAACTTTGCGAAAAAGGTATTACTACCTATATCATTGGTAGGACAAAAGATAGGACCGAACAAGCATGTATTCAAATAGGAGAGAACGCCCAACCAGTGATTTTCGATTTAACTAATCTTGAGGGTATTCCAAAATTAGTTGAGGATATCTACAAAAAAGAAGGTCAAATAGACATTTTGGTGAACAACGCCGGCATTAATATGAAGAAAAAGTTTGTTGAGGTCACTAATGAAGATTTTGAACAAATAATTCAAACCAATCTTTTCAGTGCTTTTGCCATCAGTAGGGAAGTAGTCAAAAAGATGAAAGAAAAGACTGGTGGAAGTATTGTCAATATAAGTTCCATGGCGGCACGTTATGGTATACCGAAGGTGATCGCATATTCCGCAAGTAAAACGGCCATTGAAGGAATGACTCGAGCCATGGCGGTAGAGCTGGCAAAATATAGGGTACGTGTTAATTGCGTCGCACCTGGATTCATAGAAACCAAAATGACAGCGAAGGCACTAGACACAGACCCTGAAAGAAAAAACAAGGTTTTTTCACGAACACCCATGGGAAAAATGGGGCTGCCGGAAGATATTGCTGATGCGGTTTATTTTTTCGCTTCCGAAGAATCCAAGTTTGTAACCGGTACTATTTTGCCGGTAGATGGAGGAAATAGTATAGGGTTTTGAATTCAAACAATTACCTAGTTCACGACTGCAACGATCCATCCGTTGGTATGGCCCCCATGATTTCATTGAACTTCCAGATTAGACAAACTAGTGTTTAAGGGATGGTTGTATCAAATAGGAACTAGCAAAAATCTTCCAGTCCTTCAATCTGGGAATATTACATTTAGCCTTGTACTAGGGCCCGTTAACCTTGTAAAGTATCATTTTAATGGAACTGATAAAAACAATGCGATGGTTTGGTAAGCAAGATGCCATTTCCTTAATTGAGATTCGCCAAGCTGGAGCTACTGGGATTGTTACTGCTTTGCATCACGTACCAAACGGTGAGGTATGGACCGTTGAGGAAATTCAGAAGACTAAACGGAATATCGAGAGTCAAGGTCTAACTTGGGAAGTGGTGGAAAGTTTACCGGTAACCGAGGATATTAAAAAAGCTTCCAGCTTACGAGACCTGCATATTTCAAATTACAAGAAAAGTATGCAAAATCTAGGGAAATGCGGTATAAGAACCATCTGTTATAATTTTATGCCGGTTCTGGATTGGGCTAGGACCAACCTCCATTACAAATTAGAAAACGGGGCGGAGGCCATGTACTTTGGCCATGTTCAATTTGCGGCATTTGACATTCATCTATTAAAACGACCGAACGCGGCGGACAATTACGCAACATCGCTACGGGAAAAGGCCCAAGAATATTACGAAACCTTATCACAAGACGAAAAAGACCAACTCTCACATACCATAATTCTTAAGACCCAATCCTTTATAGACCGAAGTTTGTGCGGAGATGAAAAGGACTACCTAACAAAATTCAATGCGCTTATAGCGGAATATAAAGATATCGACAAGAATGGGCTAAGGGAAAATTTTTCCTATTTTTTGAACGAGGTCATTCCAGTAGCCATTGAAAGCAACTTAAATTTGGCCGTACATCCCGACGACCCTCCGTTTCCACTATTGGGCCTTCCTAGAATCATGAGCTCCGAAGATGATTTTGCATGGCTGTCTAAAATTTGTTCCCCTTTGAACAATGGTATAACATTTTGCTCCGGATCGCTTGGAGCTAGAAAGGATAACGACTTACCCGTGATTTATAAAAAATTCGCTGATCGTATTCATTTTGTTCACCTACGTTGCACCAAAATTCTGGAAAATGGGGACTTTTTTGAAACGGGACATCTAGATGAAAGCGTAAACCTTCCGGGTTTAATGAAGGTAATCATTGAGGAGCAGTTGCGAAGGAAAAGAGTCGGGAGAAAGGATTTCAGACTACCAGTCAGGCCCGATCATGGCCACAAAATATTGGATGACTTTAAGAGGAAGGCTAATCCGGGATATCCCCTAATAGGCCGCATGAAAGGTTTGGCGGAATTATCGGGCCTTGAAAAGGGTATAGGACATAACTTGACCCATCGTACTCTACATTAGCTGAACTGCTTGTAATTTTTTTATTCAGAAATAACCGTATTGATGGTAGTTGAGTACGAACCTAATAGGTCCCCGTAAATCCTCTCGCGACACCAGTTGAAGTATATGACCTAGAACTGTATACAGTGCTTTACTTCTTGACAGTTCATAGATAAAATGGAGAACATACTCGTTACGGGAAGTATTGGCGCGGTAAAAAGCTATAAGGCATCAGTCGTAGGGCACCCGGCCTGTTTCATGGGATGCAAGGTGATGTGCTTCAATACCGCCAAACTGTTTACAATGCTGAAGAGGTCAAAAGCCGACGGCTCCGTCCTAAAACTGATGAAAAGGCTTGAAAAGCAAGACCTTGTCATACCTGACGACTTCGGCCTGAAGCCATTGGACAATATCAACAAGCACTCGCTTATTGTAATAACCCAGGACAGGCAAGGTAAAAAGTCCACGATAATAGCCTCACAACTACCCGTGGAAGCTTGGCACGATATCATCTAAAAGAAGACCATTGCCGATGCGATTTTATATCTTCTGGTTCACTCGGCCCATAAAGTCGAGATTAAAGAGGAATTGATGCGTAAATAAAGAGAAATAAACACTAAATTTAATATACGAACGAATCGATTTTAAGCACTTCGTTTACTCTGCTCACTTTCATCCGGCGCAAGTAGCTCGCTTTGACTGTCGTACCCACCCAGGGCAAGGAAAACTTTAAAAGCAAGCAAATTGAAGGGGGTTGTAGAAATACATGGGTTGGA
The DNA here is from genome assembly GCA_049671465.1 of Pricia sp. Classification (GTDB taxonomy): domain Bacteria; phylum Bacteroidota; class Bacteroidia; order Flavobacteriales; family Flavobacteriaceae; genus Pricia. Next base: position 7,803 of record JBATUY010000035.1, read on the forward strand.
AAAAGGAATTTCTTACAAACTGAGGCATACTAAAAACGGAATATTACTATGATGGAAATAAGCTGAAAAACCATCTAAATCTTTGGAGTAGGCAAACAATTAAATTCAATTTTATGAAAGTTTTACGAATATTACTATTGGCATTGTTAGCCTTGACCATGAGCTGTAGCTCAAGTAGTGATGATGGACCTACCGTTGGTGGACCAACAAATGATGATGGGTCTACAGACGGCGAAGATGATACTACAGATGATGACACGGTTGAAACAGTTTTTTTGAAAGATGTAGCCGATTTTCCCATCGGTAACATTGTGTCAGCTGCCAAACTGGCTTCTACAAGTTCTGATAACGTCATGTTTAAATCAGTATTATCCGATGACTATAATAGTATTACCGCAGAAAATGATATGAAAATGGCCAATATGTTTACAGGCCCGGACACTTATGATTTCAGCGACGGGGATGCAATAGTATCATATGCGAAAGAGAACGGCCTTCGCGTACATGGCCATGCTTTGGTATGGCATGAATCCATACCAGGATGGCTCAACAATTTTAGCGGTACCGACGAAGAATTTGAGGCTCAAATTGAAGGTTATGTCAAAGCTACAGTAGCCCATTTTGCCGAAGAAACTGACGACGACGGTAACCCTATAGTGACTGGATGGGATGTGCTCAACGAATATTTTGACGGAAGCGCGGTGAGACAATCCCTGTTTCAGCAACGAATGGGTAACGATTTCAACGAAAAGATGTTTACTTGGGCCCGTGAGGCAGACCCAGATGTCAAACTATTTTACAATGATTTCAATATTGCGGGCACTCCTGAAAAAAGAAGTGCAATCATAAGTATGGTCAATAACTTACAGGCCAATAATATCCCCATAGATGGTATCGGTATGCAAATGCATTTGAACCACGATTGGCCCACCAGTGACCTGCCCCTATCAATAGAGGAAATTAGTGCCACTGGACTCCTCGTGCATGCATCTGAACTGGACGTCAAGGTGAATTTCAATAATGATATCAGTTCATTTACAAATGAAAGGGCGCTGGCGCAAGAAACACAATTCCAGAGGGCTTCATATTACTACACCACGATTGTACCTGAATCCCAACAGTATGGTATGACGATTTGGGGCTTTAGAGATCAAGACAGTTGGTTATATGAAAGTGGCAACGATTGGCCATTACTCTATGACAACGGCTTCAACACCAAGATTGCCTATGATGGTTTCATGGCCGGTCTGGAAGAACAAAATCCCGAATGAGTCATAGAATCCAATAGCGCTGCGCTTGAAGCGGTCGGCATTCAGAATGAAGTAGGCTACCACATCAGTTACTAGTCTTGTGCTCGGTCAGCTGCACAACTAAGGGATTTTTGGAGCAATCTCAATTATTTCCTTTTGTGACGATGTTACCGCTCGACCCCAATATCCTAACATGCTCCAGATCCTAACCTTAAATTGACAATGTATATCAATTCACTAAGCAAGATTCTTTATATCTTCAAAAGCAGCATCTTTCAAATTTTAGCCAGCCTAACGCTGCTGTGTTGCAGTTGCGTGGACTCTGAGAAAAATAACTATCCCAGAACTAATGGTGGAACTACTACAATATCTCAGAAAAATAAAAATACCACTCAGGAGATGATAGCGGATATAAAAGAGAAAATAGCAGAAATCAACGTTGAAGATGTACCCTATGTATTCAATAATGCGAAAGTTGCCATCTTGGAACGGAAGCTTAAATCAGCTAGAGGTAATGAAAAATTAAACATTTTATTCACCTACGGACTGGAGTTGCTCAACACAGGAAAAACAGACAAGTGCATCGAAGTTTTAAATCGGGTATTAGAAGGTATTGAAAGCATAAATGTACAGTCAAAATCAGAATTGATTTACTACATAAAAAACAGCTTGCCATCGCTTACATGAGAAAGGCCGAGCAAGACAATTGTATTGCCAATCATAATGAAGAATCCTGTATAATTCCTATAAGCCCAAAAGCACAACACGTCTTAAAAAAAGGAGCTCAGCAATCAATTATATCGCTCATATGACTTTGGGGCAGTATCCAGAGAAGGTTCCAAAAGAATTTAGAATTCCCGAGTCCCACTTTTCCAATTCGGCAAAA
>JBATUY010000036.1:0-13323 GCA_049671465.1 Pricia sp.
GTATAGGCATCAAGCGATGTACTTCAGGGTTGTACCCTCTGCTGTTGCCGTCATCGTCAACGGCCAATTCTTCGGCATCCATGTTCCAACGCACCAAATCATCATAGCGGTGCTGTTCGGCACATAGTTCTACCATACGCTCGTGCACGATGGCGTTGAAAACACCTTCAGGGGTATCAACGGGGTATCCACGCTCGTCCATTTCGGGGGTGCCGTACAACGGCAGCTCGGCCCGTTCCCGAATTTGGTTCAAGAAATCTATGGCTCCCGCATCGTTGTTCAGAAAATGCTCGGCCTCCGCCTGCATTAGAATTACATCGGCATAGCGAAGGAAGCGCACGTTGGTGCTCCCGTTCTGGGTGACCTCTTCGTTTTCGTACAGTTGCGAGAATTTATACCAGGTTGCAGGTCTTAGTGTATGGGTGAATGAACCACCAGGGCCATATGGGTCGCCATTCAATAGAATCGCCGATTTAAACCTTGGATCATCCTCTTCGAATTCGTCGATCATTTTCTGTGAAGGCGTTGCGTTGCCCCACCCCGCATATTCTTGGGCGTGAAATGTTACTTCCGATACGCCTATACCGGTTTGTGACCACAAGTCGGATTCTTCGGCATCCCCTGAAAAATTCACTTCGAACATTGACTCGTCGTTATGCTCCCCCGACTCGTTGAAATTATCATTGTAATTGGCAATGGGCAACAAACTGTAGTCCGTGATTTGACCTAGGGTTTCTTTGGTTTCTTGATAACGTTCCCTAAATAGGTACACTTTGCCCAACATGCCCAAGGCAGCGCCTTTGGTGGCTCTTCCCTCTTCGGTCTGGCGTTTGGTATACAGCAGTTCGGACGCTTTCTGAAGATCGGAAATGATAACGTCATACACCTCGTTCGCGGTACTTCTGGGAAGTCCTGTTGGGGTTTGTTGAATTTCCAATAACAACGGAACGCCGCCGTATCGCTTTACCAGCAAAAAATAATAGAGGCCTCTAAGAAAATAAGCTTGCCCGAGGGCGTCGTCGACATCCAAAGTGGAGTAATCTGCAAGACTGCTCTGTTCCCTCATTCTTTCTTCGTTGTCGATAACGAAATTGCAGGTCCCGATACCATTGAAGCAATTGTTCCAATAAGCGGAAGTCTGCAGCAGTGAAGGCGTTAGCTTAAATTCATACGACGGAATAAAATTGGGGTCGGTAGACGTCACCATCTCGTCCGAGAACGTATCCGGTAGCACGTACCCATAACGTTGGTAGAGTCCGCCATTCTGCAATTGCGCATAACCCGCATTTGCGGCGGCCTCGACTTGTGACAAACTTTCGAAGTACGTGTCTTGGGAAAGTTCATTGGTGTTCACGACCGATACTTCATCGGAGCAGGATAAGGTTAACAAGCAAACGCCCAGAACGCTCATCCCTATTTTATATAGTTCTTTTTTCATATTCTTTTTTTTTAAAATTCTATTTCCAATCCAAGCAAGAACGTTTTCGGTTGCGGTGCCCTTCCCCGATCCACATTCAATCCAACGATCAAGCCCGTGGCATTATAGAAAGGTTCTATTTCCGGGTCTAGACCAGAATATTCGGTCAAGGTAAGCAAATTCTGAGATTGCAGGTAGAACCTCACTTTGCTTAAAACACCCTTGAATGCATCGTCTAAAGTATTCTGTGATAGCGAATACCCAACGGTAACATTCTTCAGTCTGGCGTAAGAGGCATCTTGAACATATCGGGTGGAAATTCTGTTGTTCGGATTGTTGCCCTCGAACCGGAACCTGGGTACATCGGTAATGTCTCCGGGATTTTGCCATCTCCGCAGCACCTCTGTACCATGATTGACTACATTTTCTTGGCCTTCCAAAAACCAGGTGTTGGCGTTCAAGGCGTCGACCCCCTGCACGCCGGTAATCAAGGCACTGGCATCCCAGCTTTTGTATTTGGCATTTAGGTTCATGGAATAGTTGAAATCGGGATTCGGATTTCCGATGACCACGCGGTCTTCGTCCGTGATGTCACCATCGCCGTTTATATCCCTGTATCTAACGTCACCGGGCTGTACAACGTACGACTGGCCAGAGTCTGAATTAAGGTTATCCGCCCCGATATCATCGATTATTTCTTGTTCGTCGGCATATACGCCTTCGAACTCGTACCCGTAAAAGTGAAACAAGGGTTCGTTCGGGGCAATTCTTGTCAATTGTTCTGAAAAAGGAGGATTAAAGCTGCCCTGTAGAATTTGGTCTACACTTCCCAATGAGGTAACCTCGCTTTTAGAAGTAGATACATTGGCCCAAAGGTTCCAAGTGAAATCCCCTTCATAGTCGTTATATCCGAAGGTCAGTTCGTAACCCTTAACCTCGACATCGCCTACATTTCTAAATAGACTGACGCCGGTCACCGGATCACCCGGTATACCCGCAGATGGCGCTTGAGGCTCACCAACGATCAAGCCGTCACTGCCATTGATGAAATATTCTGCGGAAAATGTAAATTTATTGTTCCAAAGCCCAAGATCAAAACCATAGTTTTGCTTAATGGATTCTTCCCAGGTCAAATCGAAATTATTGCCCCCGTTTATCGAAACGCCCGGAGTCAGTGCGCCATCGATGACATAATTAAAACGGGTCGATAAGGTGCCCTCAAATACATTTACCGATGAATTTCTGGCCACTCTGTTGTTGCCCGTAATCCCATAACTGGCCCTGAATTTCAAATTGTTTATGGCAGTATCTTCCAGAAAAGATTCTTTGGATGCGACCCAGCCTAGGGACGCGGCCGGAAACCAGCCTACCTGACGGTCGGGCGCGAAAATGGATGATTTATCCCTACGTATCGATGCTTGAAATAAATATTTACTATCATAGTCGTAATTCAGACGACCTAAATACGATATTAGATTATCGGTCACCGTAAAACTGGAAGCGATACCATTGTTCAGTTCCGGAATTTCGGAAGAAAGTGTGGTCTGCAATGAGCCGTTACTGACTTCGTCTTTGGTATTCTGCCGCTCTGAAACTAGGGTAAGATTAAAGTTATGCTTTTCTAGCGATAGGTCATAATTCAAGGTGTTCGTAAATATTTTCGATACCCTGTTCCGTCTTTGCTTGAAAATACTGGTAAATTCTTGGTTGAACTGTCCCGTAGTCTGAAACGCCCTAGAGATATTATCTTGTTGGTTGAAGAAAATATCCACCCCGTATTGCGATTTAAAGGTAAGCCCCTTGAAAAGCTCAAATTCTGCATATAGGCCACCGATGATGGTCGAACTCCTACTTAGGTTATCATCACTTTCTTGAACCAGTAGCTGGTTCCTGGCGTTATTGACATCTTGGCCATCGGGACTGGTGAACACTCCGTTTTCGTTTCGTACGGGAAGATATGGCGCGGAGGCGATTACGTTGTACAGAGGCTCGCGACCACCGCTAATCTGTGGCGCGACCGTTTCGGTAAAGCCCAAGGCCAGGGTTTCACCGACTTTAAAGTTTTTAAAAACCTCGGCTTCGCTGTTCACATTGAAAGTATACCTTCGAAAATTCGTGTCTACGTATATACCATCTTGATCAAAGGCGGATAGGCCAAAGCTGAATTTGCCCTTATCGTTGCCCCCGGAAGCATTAAAATCATAATTCGAGATGCCGGCGGTTCGAAAAAGTTCATCTTGCCAATCCGTATCGATTCCGTTACCATCAAAATTTGGGTCGTTCGCTATTCTTGGCACCAAAGTACCACCGCCATCGGTTTGGGTCGAAATCTCCTTGATGTACTGAATGTACTGTTCGGTATTCAAAAGATTGTACCGCTGGTTCGATTGCTGAAAGCCCGTATAGGTGCTGAATTTAAAGGAAGTCTTCCCTGAAGTACCTCGGTCGGTAGTGATGATGATTACACCGTTAGATCCTCTTGAGCCGTAAATAGCGGTCGCAGCGGCATCTTTCAAAACATCTACTTTAGCGATACTCGAAGGGCTTATACTGTTGATACTGGTCGTAAAGACACCATCGACTACATATAGTGGGTCACCGTCACCGAAAGTGCCCAAGCCACGTATACGGATCGCCGTTCTGCCACCCGGAGAACCTGTGTTGGTTACCACGACACCGGCCGCACGGCCTTGAAGCGTTTGCGCGATATCCGCAGCGGGAATCTCACTCAATTGGTCACCATCCACCGAAGCGATAGAGGTGGTCAGGGTCGATTTTTTCTGTGTACCGTAACCCACAACGACGACCTCGTCCAAAAGCGCCGCATCCTCCTCCAGAACGGCATTGATTTCCGATTTTCCGTTTACTGCGATTTCTTTGGTAGCATATCCTATATAACTGAAGACGAGCGTAGCATCATCGGCGACATCGTTAAGGGTGTATGCACCGTCAAAATCTGAGGTGACACCGTTCGACGTTCCCTTGACAACGACACTGGCACCGGCCAATGGTGCATTTTCGTCCGACACCACGCCGGTAACGGTCTGCCCGAGCGCTAGGGTGGTGCACGATAGCACCGCACAAAAGATGGCGGCCTTGAGTTGTTTTATAATCATCAAATGGTTTTTAAGTTAGTTAAAGTCGAGTTAGGTCTTAAGATACAAATGTAGAAGGGAGCCGCAGGTAAAAAAGAACACGGATGGTGCAATTGTAGTACATTCGTTGCGTCATCGGTCTCAACGGCCGTAAAATCAGGGAATCGGTGTCAAGAAAAAATAAATTGGAAGACTGGACTTTGGGCGGACTTTAAGAATCAACGGCCTTTTTCGGCGAGTGTCCGAACTCCTTTTTAAAGCATTTTGAAAAGTAGGAGGACGATGAAAAACCTACCTTAAACGCAATCTCGTTCACGTTGTAATTTTCCCGTGACCTGATCAGCTTATTGGCCTCCTCCAAACGTACTTTGCGGATAAATTCATTGACCGATAGCCCGGTCAAGGCCTTTATCTTTCTGTACAACTGGCTTCTGCTCAGCAGCAATTGCCCGGCAAGCACTTCAACGCTCAGGTCGGGCTCCTCGATTTGTTCATGAATAAGGCGAAGGGCCTTTTTTATGAATTCGTCATCAATGGTGGTGCTATTTTCTTGCGGCCCGTCATCCTCATTTTTGGAATACTTCTCGAACAACAGTTGTCTGCTGGTCAGCAGACCGGTCAAAGTAGCCTTCAAAACATCCATGTTAAAGGGCTTGTCGATATAGGCATCGGCCCCGGAATCAATCCCCTTGATACGGTCTTCGACCATAGTCCGCGCCGTAAGCATCAATATGGGGATATGTGAGGTGGCAATATCCTTTTTGATCTGTTCGCATAGTTCCAACCCGTCCATAATGGGCATGACCACGTCGGTGACAATAAGGTGGGGCGACTTTTCTTTTGCGATATCGAGACCTTCCTTGCCGTTTGCTGCTGTAAGTATAGTGTAGAAGGGCGATAATTCATCGCTCACGTAATTTAATAGCTCCGGATTGTCTTCTACGATAAGCACCGTATGCTCTTTTTCTTGACCTTCACGACCCTCGACCGTCTTTTCAGCAGCTAGGCGGGTGCTTATGCGCTGCTCTTTGGATATGGAACGCCTTTCCTTTTCTTCATCGAAAATTTCCTTGTCCGAAAAGTGTTCTTTCCCCATTAGTAGGGTAATCGTGAACTTGGTTCCCTTTTGAAGTTCGCTTTTCACTTTGACGAGGCCGTGATGAAGTTCTACAAAGCCTTTGACCATCTCCAATCCGATACCGGAACTGCCGTAATGGCCTTTGTTCATTTGGCTGACTTGATAAAAACGCTTGAAAATTCGTTTGTATTCTTTTTGATCGATGCCCGGTCCGTTATCCTTTACGGATATCTGAAAGGTATCCATAAGCTCCTTTTTGTTGGACATGGGATTTTCCATCAAGACCTTCTTCTCTTTGAGTTGTACCTTGATTTCCCCTTTTTCAGGGGTTACTTTGAAGGCGTTTGATAAGATATTGAACATGATTTTCTCCAGCTTATTGGGATCCGCCCAGACCGTAAGCTCTTTGAGATCGGTCTTGAAATTGAGGGAAATATTGCGGTATTCGGTCTCTTCCCGAAAATAATCAAGCACATCGCGTAGGTGCGAGACCACGTCAAAAGGTTCGGCCTTGATAGAAATTTTATTGGATTCCAGTTTTCTAAAATCCATAAGCTCGTTGATGAGTCTCGAGAGCCTTTGCGAGTTTTTATAGATGATACTGTGTTTTTGCCTGACCAATTGGGGAAGCGCCAAATCGGGATTATTGACAATGTCGCTGATCGGGTTCATGATCAGGGTAAGGGGCGTTCTGAATTCATGGGATATGTTCGTGAAAAACTGCAATTTTGTTTTGTTGAGCTTTTCTTCCTGCAATCTTCTTTCCCTTTCTATAAGGATGGTCTGTTTCTCTCTGATCCGATCGCGGATAATCCATGTGGCCACAAGTATGGCGGATAGTGCGGCGATTACATAAAGCACGTACGCCCAGAACGTTTTCCACCAGGGGGGAAGCACATTGATTTTTAAATTCAGGGTATCCGTATTCCAAATGCCATCATTGTTGGCCGCCTTGACCTTAAAAAAATACTCCCCGGAGGGCAGGTTGGTGTAGGTCGCACTTCTCATATTGCCTACATAGTTCCAATCCGTATCAAAACCCTCAAGAATATAGGCATACTGGTTTCTTTCAGGCCGTGTGTAGGTCGCCCCCATGTACTCAATGGAAAAAACGGACTGGTCGTACGCCAGGTCGATAGATTCCGTTCTCGTAATCACTTTTTCCAAAATACCGTTTTCATCGTTGGCAGTTACGGTCTTGTTGAACAGCTTAAAATTGGTGAAGTAAAGCTCCGGAGTGTTTGTATTGAGGATAATATTCATCGGGTCGATATAATTGATGCCCGGAAAACTTCCGAAGTAAAGTAATCCGTCGTTGTCCTTGGCTATAGCCCCCTGATTGAAATAGTCGGTCAAAAGTCCGTCTGCCTCCGTAAATCGGACACTAGTTTCGTTCTTTCGATCTATTCTTGTAATACCGGATTTTCCACTGATCCAAATCGCCCCGTAATCATCTTCAATGATGGCGTTTATGGCCGTTTCTTCAATATTGAACTGCGTTTTACATAGGCGAAAGACATCCTTTTCTTTATCGTACATCTGAAGTCCCGCCGCTAGGGTGCCCACCCAAATCGTACCATCTTCAGATTGAAACAGCGAGGATATTCTATGGATGCTGGGGTGGTCTTTCGCTTCTTCCGGCATCCTGTCGCGCATATTCGTAACCTTAAAATCGTTTTGGTTGGCGTTGTAGTCGATTTTAAAGAGGCCGCTACTGGTTCCCGCCCAGACGTGATCGTCTTTATCCACCATAATCGATAGCACATCGGAGGTGGTCAGGCCAGAAGAAACAAAGGTTTCCGAATCGCAGCGCACTATTTTTTCTGTGGTCGGGTCGTAATAATAGATGCCCTGTAAAAACGAAGCAATCCATATTCTCCCGTAGGAATCTTCCGAAAAACCCCGAATCGAATTCGTGGTCAGTACGCCGTTCGTAGTTTCCGTATTGAAATTGATGAAATTCTTGGCATCTTTTTTAAGTAGGAACAGGCCGTTTTCCCAGGTGGCCAACCAGGCGTTCTGGTTACTATCCAAAAAAAGATGCTGTAGGTTCAGCGCACCATCGAGTCCGGTATAGGCCGATCGGTCGTTGCTTTTGATGTGATCGAACCGTCCCGTTTTCGGGTCGTAGATATCGATGCCATCCTTTACGCTTATCCATAAGCGGCCCCTTTCGTCTTTGTCCATCCCGGAAACCGAATGGCCCTGAAGTGAATTTTCGTTGTTCGCCTCGCTTTCGAAGGATTTGAATTTCGCATAGTTCGTGTCGAAAACAGCTACTCCTTTGTCGTAATAACCCAGCCATATTCTTTCTTGCCGGTCTTGATATAACGACCATATCGAGCTTGATGCAATGCTATTGGGGTTTGACTCATCGTGCCGATAGCTTTGTATCAAGTTGCCGTCTCGTTGGTTCAAAATTAACAGTCCGTCATTTTCCGTACCGGCCAATACCTGTTGGTCGACGGTCATCAGCGCAAATACTTTTTTATCGGTCCAGGGAAATTGTTCCGTCTGTGCCGACCCAGCTGTGAGAGAGGCTTTTAGTATTCCGTTCTTTTGCGTTCCGATCCAAAGCTTGTTTTGGGGGTCTAGCGCCATAGATTCGATGGCAACGTTGCTATTGGGCATCCCTTCGAAGGTTAGGGGTATCTGTTTTACGCTGTTCGATGCGCCATCATATTCAAAAAGACCGGAATTGGTGCCCGCTAAAATCTTTCCCTCTTCGCTTTTGACAAATGAATTGATCTGTAAGCTGCTTTCATTTTCTAGGAAAGAGACTTTGGTGGCCGAACGGTTTTCAAGATTGATTTTCATTACTCCGACGGCATAGGTACTCACCAAAAGATTTCCGGAATCATCCTCAATAATATTCGTCGCGTTGAAATGGTCGGGAATAAAAAAATCGGAGGTAATATCCAGCGCCTGAAAACGGTCTATGGCCCTATTATATAGATTAAGGCCGGAATTCGTGCCTACCCAAAGCCTTTTATCCGCATCGATATAGATCTGATGAACGATATCACCGTTTATAGATGAGCTATCACCGAATTCGTGGTCATATGAAATATAGTTGACGCCATCAAACCGGTAGACACCAGATCCATACGTGCCTATCCAAATAATTCCGTATTCATCTTGCACTATGCAAGAAATAGCGTCTTTAGAGGTTATGGCATCTACACCGATAAAGGCCAATTCGTCGAAGTTCGTTTGTGCGCGAAGGTTCGATATAAAGCCAAGCAAAAAAATCAGTATGAGGGTACACCTTTGGGCCATTGGGAATAGGATATCTTTTTATTTTCAAAATATACATTAAAAATGTTGAATTGTTCATTTTGAAAATGTCAACTTGGATATCACCGCAGAAAAGCAAATTATATGACAGATGTGGTCGGTTCTAGCATGCTCGAACCGACCCAGCCTATGGGGGCATCTGTGTAGAAGGTTTCGCCTTCAATCGTGATATGATTTATGTTCCGTGGCATAAACTACTGGCCCAGCGGCCTATGATGGTGGTGCACATCTATTCCTTTATTATTTTTAGAGTTTCGGTATCAATAGTGCCACCCGATACCTCCAAATAATAAATTCCTGAGGGTCTACCGTAAAGATTGAAGACAAATGTATTCTCGCCGACTGTCATCCGAGCTTTCCGGCTCATGACAATGGCCCCAGTAGGATTGCGAAGGGAAAGGTTTATTTTGGAATCCTCTTGGGCAAATGCCCTCAGCTCAAAAATTCCGGAGGTGGGATTGGGAGAGGCAACCAAGTCTTGCACTACGTATTGATTCCCATCCGAGCAGGTACCTAAAGTGGCCCCCATGTTCAGCAGTTCTTGTACCTTTTCTTGTTTGACACATTTGGTTTTCCCTTTCCAGCACAAAAGCACTCGGGGTTTATCGTTTTTCTTGGAACAATTCACATCTTCGACTTCTACCGTGACCGTTTTGGCCATGGTGCAGCCTTGAAGATCGGTTACCTCCAATTCAAAGATGGTGGTCTCAGTCGGACAGACCTCTATGGATTGCGTGAGCTCGCCGGTACTCCATAAAAAGCTATACTCCCCGGCTCCGCCAGTTATATCTTGGGCGCTCAAGGTTACGCATTCGGGCCCGTATCCCAAATAAATCTTTTGGTCCTCGGTAAAGGAGTAGGCCAACGGGGACGGCTCGTCAATGGATACCGTCTCGACCAACTCATTTCCCTCGCTGTCGCTAACGACCACCTCATAATCTCCGGCCTCAAGATTCGATGCCTCGGCAGTGTCTTGACCATCGCTCCATGAATAGGTGTACGGTGGAAAACCTCCTGATACCTGTATCGAGGCGCTGCCCGTCGCATCACCGTTACAGGTAACGTCAAGCTGTGAGAGATTATCTGTTTGCATGGTAAATGCCACATCGTAAGTGTGCTGCTGTACGGAAAAACTATCGTCCAGATAGGTCACGGTGTAGGTTCCCAATTTGGCCTCATCGACGTTTTGCAAGTTTATAATTCTGGTAGCCGCGTAGTAATCATCGGGGCCATGATAACTATACGAACCATAGAAAGCGGTTTGGCCGCCCCCGAATTCGGTCTGAACGCCTATCAGCGCACTACCGCCACGTTCGACCAGTACTTTGTCACCAGCTCTCCATCCTTTTCCGTCCGGATTGAAATACGGGTTGATAGTCCTTCCCGGTCGGTACTCCGAACTCGTCATCAGCCTGAATTCCGCGGCCGAGGCAAACCTTGACCCGTTGATATCCTTATGCCCTATCAATTTCATAAATCTTGCCCTTTTCGGAGTAAAGTAAAGCTCGCTCCAATAAGACATCCTACCGGCGGCTACGGGAACATCCCATTCCAGGCCATCTTCACTCAAGAACAATTGAAAATCACTGATGGCATTTCCACTGGCATCTTGGCGGGGCACGCACATAAAGCCGGATACGTCGTACGTATCCCCCAGGTCGATCACCATTTCATGCGGATAGGCATCGTTTCCGGAGGTATACCTCGTATTCCAGATCGTGTTGATATTGCCATCGAAAACATTTTCGGCTGAAAAGGTCGTCGTATTTTCCTGACTGGATACCGAAACCAGGCTCCAATCGTCTTGGGGCACGTACTCATTGTCATCGAAAGGGGCCCATGCTCCCGTTTGCATATCTATGGTCAACTCGGGAACATAGTTAAGTGAAAGGTTTCCGTTGGAAGCCTCAATGGGAAGAAAAATAATCTTTGATTCCCTCAGGTCGGGATCCCTCCAACGATCTCCGACATAAAAATAGGAGGTTGTAGCGCTGCCGTTGACCGTAAAAAAGGTAGTGGGCTGGGTATCATAGGTCAATCGGTTCCCAAAATTTCTTAAGCCGGACCAGCCTTCGGTCATGGAAGTGGAGGACGCATATTGTCCCTGATTGGGATCCCAGCCGGTCTTTCTGGAATTCATCAGATAATAGGTACCCTCCTTTTTAAACACAACGGGAGCTTCCTTGCTTTGACCGGGGAATAAAATGGTCGGGGCAGTACTGGCAATGTCCATGTAATCCGAGGTCAGCGCATAGATGTTCAAACTTTGATCGTCTTTGCTGTTCGAGATGTAGTAGGCGGTTCCGTCATCATCGACGAACATACAGCTGTCGTTGGAGTCATAGCCCAACGGCTGTATCTCCTTGTCGAATTTATATGTGCCATCTACCGTATCGGAACTGAAGACAGCTATCGCACCAAAGGTCAGGCTTCTATTCTTGTAGCCTGACCAGATGATGAACTTGTCCGTACTTTCATTATAGACCAAGTTGGGCCGGACTAGGAAACGCTCGCCCGATTCGAGTTCCGGATTGGCGGAAGCTTCGATGATCACGCCTTCGAACGTCCAGTTGACAAGGTCGGTGGAAGAATATAATTTGACGTCTCCACCAAAAAGACCTCCGAAATCATCGGTAAAATCCATTCCGGTCATATAGTAGGTTCCATTGTGTTGAAGTATGCTAGCCCCGTTGGCCCGAATACGGTCTCCGTTGTCATCGAACCATGAGATTCCATTTCTAATGGATGAGGTTTGCGCGAAAAGATTGGAGGATAAATAGAAAACCAGAAAAACTGCAAAGAGTATTTTTTTAATCATAGTCTGAATTTTAAGAAAAATTTAATAGGAACGAATAACGTTTGAGGGGCGATTCGTTGTCATTGAAATTAGGTAATCCGTTATATGGTCTACCGGAAAAATTTAAGGATGTTTCCAGTTTTCAGCCTTAAGATAACACCAAAATTTTAAGAATACTGAATTTTTAAAGGATAAAGTAGGATAGTCCATATTTTGGATAGAAAAGTCCATTAGTTGAGCTAAGAAGGTATTATATTTTTGTAATTGTTTATGGATCAAAAACTAATATAACATAATATATTAATCAATATAATTTCAAAAATTGATATTTAAGCGCTTGTGATTTCATTATTAATTTGGAGTTTATCTGTCTAGTTGGTACAAATTTGACAAATTGTTTATCCCTAAATCTATCATCATGATGAAAAAATTACTCTTCACGGCATCAATTGCCTTACTTTTATTTAGCAGCGTCAACGCTCAGGTCGAGTCGATCAAAAACGGGGTGCTATGGCGCGATACCGAAGGCAATCGCATTCAGGCCCACGGAACGGATATCCTAAAGCACGATGGGCGGTACTACATGATCGGTGAGGATCGGACCACGGAATTTCGAAGCTATCAGGGTATTAATCTATACGTCTCCGACGACCTTCGGAACTGGGAATTCCTCAACAAACTGGTCGACGAAAACACCAACGAACAGATGGGAAACCCTAATCTGCCCCGGGAAGAACGGCGCTTTACCGAAAGGCCCAACCTCATCTACAACGAACTGACCCAAAAATTCGTTATCTGGGCCAAATACCAGAACCCCGGCTTTACGGCCAACGAGGTCGCCCTTTTCACCAGTGAGACGATCGATGGAGATTATACCTTCGTCAAGGCTTTTCAACCGAGAGGCTTCGACACTAATGATTGCAGCTTTTTTAGGGACGATGACGGGAAGGTTTATTTCATCACTACCCATAACGGTGTCAACACCCCCAACGACCCTACCGATGATGGTAGTTTGAACCTGTATGAGCTGTCCGATGATTATCTTGATGTCAAGGCCGACCCTACGTTTTTACTCACCGGCCAAAACAAGGAGGCCCCGGTCATTTTTAAAAAAGACGGACTCTACTACTTATTGACTTCCAACAAATCGGGATGGACACCCAATCATGGCCAATATTATACCTCAACATCCTTGACCAGTGGCTGGTCCGGACCTAAGAAATATTTTAACAAACTGACCTATGACTCGCAACCTACCGATGTCATCACCATCAGCGATAGTGCCGGCAACCCCTCCTATTATTATGTAGGCGACCGATGGTGGGATCCCAGACTACCGGAATCAAAGACCATCATTCTACCGATAAGTGTCAATTCCGCTGATGCGACCATGAGGTTTCAATACGTACCGGAGTTCAAAATCGACATGAGTACCGGCGCTTGGTCCGCTTTTGATAATAATACTTATGTGCCACAAGACGGCTGGAGCGTGGTATCCGTATCCAGCGAGGAAACGACCCAGACCAACAATCCCGCAACCAATGCCTTTGACGGGGACCTTAGCACGATCTGGCATACCCGATACAGTTCGGGGCAGGATACCCAGCCCCATGAACTGGTCGTCGACCTGGGTGCGGAG
>JBATUY010000037.1:0-7582 GCA_049671465.1 Pricia sp.
GCTCGAGGTCATCCTTATTGGCCTTCAATAGTTTTATGCGACGTTCCAAAGATTCCGTGAACGAAATGTCACCGTCAATGCCCAAATTCGTGATATCTTGAATCTTTTTGATGATTTCGTCGCGATCGGAATTTCCGGCCAAGGTCATTTCCGCCAGAACATCTAAAGCCTCTACCCTGGTCAGGGTGCTGTCGAAATCAAATACATACTTTCTACCCGTATCTGCCATATATCTGCTGAACTAATTCCTTAATCAACGAAGGGAAATGGAAATTATTTTCAAAACCAACCTGACGGCCGGAAAATCAAGCGACAAAAGTAAAGATAAATATTGTTCGATATAGAAGATGCCGCCGAAATGTTATCGATGTCACTAATCCGTTCGAATTTGATAGGGATTTTTGGTGCCGACGTGAAGTAACCATTGGTTTTAAGAGGATGGATTTCTTCGTAATACGCGAATCCCAAGTTACTTTTTAGGATGACTAATTTTTGATGCGCTATCGGCTATAAAGTAACCCCGCTAGAATGGCGAGACCGAAACTCAAGAGCGTACCTATCAAGATATATTCGGTCAGCTTGCGGTTATTACTTTCTTTAAGATCGTTAAAACGGAATACGGATTTGGCACCGATCAATAAACCGATGGCTTCCCAGCGTCCGAGAATGATAAACATCAGTACGAAGAGGCGCTCTATTATTCCAATATACTTCCCCGCATTGGGAAGGGATTTATGGTCCAGTTCGATTTTATCGCCCATGGCTTCCAAAAATTTCCCCATAATGATGGCGGCAGGAAAAGTTACAAAAACAATGGCGGTTACCAGGGGCCAGTCCAGCTGCCTGAAAAATATCTCGATCTGTTCGAACCAATCGCCGCGGAAGACCACTAGAAAAAGTACCGCCAAGTGGAGAAATTGGTCGATGAAAAACGGGATGCTCTTGAGCTTGAACAGCGGCGTGGCGTACAGTTTGGCCAAGTCTATAAAGTAGTGCGAAACGGCGATGATAAGGGCCCATTTCCAATATTGCAAATCCCACACCAGTATTAGGGTCAGCAAAAAATGCAGCAATACGTGTATATAAAGGTACTTCGATTTTATTTTGTTGGCCTCTTTGTGAACGACCCAACGGACGGGCTGCAACAGAAAATCCCCAATCAAATGCGCCAGTAGAAGTTTGGTAAAAATCAGCATCGGTTCAAATCTTTTAGAATTTTATCGTAATAGTCTAGCAACTCGAAGACCAGATCAAGACGCGCCCTTTTCTGGCGCTGGCTCACGGCCGATTGTTGTATGCCCAACCGCTTGGCCAGATCGGCCTGCGAAGCTTTGGGATGTTCAAAGGCCATGACCACGATTTCTGCGGAAACGGGACTCCAATCATCCATGAAGTCAAGGGCCAATTTGAGCATAAGGTTGAGGGTATCATCATAAAAGCCGTTGCCCGTTGCTATGGTCAGGTTCAGTTTATCTTCTTTCAATGATTCGAAAGTTCTGCCTGAACGATGGTACGCTGGCCCGTTAGATTCACTGACCCCTGCCCCCCTAAAGGTTTCGGTTCCCAAGCCTATGCCCATGCGCACGTCTAGCCCTTTTATGGTCTTTATCAAAGCTTTTATATGGATGGCCGCACCGAGTGCGTCTTCTCGTGGTACTTTCAATTGAAACTCGTCGCCACGGTAAACATCCCAGTCGGTGGGCGATTCGCCGAATTTAGATAGGTAATTCTTCAAAATATCGAGCCATTCGGAAACTTCGTAGTTCTCGGAATTCACGATATCGCCTGTAATAATTGCTACCATCTTTTTTTATAAGCTAAAGCGCTAATATATGAATATATAACTGAATTAGCTAATATTTTAATATATAAGTCAAATAGCTTATATCTATAGATATTAGCAAAAAAACTAATATTTATTCTGATTTACTAGCATCATTAGGGATATCTAAGATGTAAATGGAATCCTATTTGACCATCGAACCTAAAACCATCTGCGGACCAAAAGACAATACTGTTTATATTGTTTTCCAAAAATTTGGGTCAGGGCCTGTTCTTCGGGAACAATCTGAAATTTGTTCATATAGGTTACGAATCCGGCAGCCAAAAGGGTATTGAAGGCATTGCCCAACCATACGCCCCAAGCGAGCAACAGCACCAAAAGGGCAAGATACATGGGGTTTCGGGTGTAGGCATAGATTCCTTTTTCTACCAGCTTTTTGGCTTTGGTAGGATGCGTTGGGTCTATCGTGGTCTTGGCCGTATAAAATTGGACTACTGCAATCGTTCCGATGATACCTGCAAATGCGACCAAAGCGATGCTAAGATATATGCGTCCAAAAAAATCGAAATATCCGAAGGGCAAAAATTCGGCAAGGAGGTACATGAGCGCTCCGAATAGTAAAAAGACTAGGGCTGGGGGTATTTTTAACTTCATCTTTCAAAATTACTATTTTTGAGGGTATGAAACTTGTCTTTGCTACTCACAATCTGAACAAATTCGCTGAAGTCCAAAAACTAATGCCGGCACATATCGCTTTGGTATCGCTGACGGATATTGGCTGTACGGATGAGATTCCCGAAACGGGAAAGACGCTAGAGGCCAATGCCCGAATAAAGGCGGATTATGTGACCCAAAACTTCGGCCTACCCTGTTTTGCCGATGATACGGGACTGCTAGTGGATGCCTTGAACGGCGCGCCGGGGGTCTACTCCGCACGCTATGCCGGGACACAAAAAAGCGCTGCAGCTAATATGGCGAAATTACTGAAGGCCTTGGGTGGTCTAACGGACCAAGATGACCGAAAAGCGAGATTCACTACGGTTATCGCCCTAAACCTAGACCAAGAAACCCATATTTTCGAGGGTATCGTTGAAGGTGAGATAATCGCGGAAAGACAAGGTGAAGGTGGCTTCGGGTACGACCCCATTTTCAGGCCTATGGGATATGAAAAGACCTTTGCCGAGCTCCCGTTGGAAGTAAAAAACAAAATTGGCCATCGAGGAAAAGCCGTCCATAAACTACTGCATTTCCTAGAAACTAGTACGTCTCGATAATTAACTGTACCTTTGCCGCCTTTAATACCCAAAATGGGTATGCTAAACGCCGCCGGTATGGCAGGTGTTGTGCGGGGGCCGTCCACTAGGTGTATGTTAATCGCTCTCTACAACACACATATTTGCGATTAATAATTACATAGTATGACAAAATTTGAAGCATTGGGGCTAGAAAAGCCTCTGTTGGATGCTGTTGCCGACATGGGTTTTGAAACCCCATCTGAAGTACAGGAAAAAGCAATCCCTATTTTATTGGAAAGCGAGACCGATCTGGTCGCACTTGCCCAGACCGGAACCGGTAAAACGGCCGCATTTGGCTTTCCGCTCATCCAAAAACTCGATAGTAAAAGCCGTACGACGCAGGGGCTGATCCTCTCCCCCACCCGTGAACTCTGTTTACAGATCACCAACGAAATGCAGGCGTATTCCAAGTACGTACGCGGATTGAATACCGTTGCGATCTATGGTGGCGCGAGCATTACCGAACAGGCGCGTCAAATCAAACGCGGCGCGCAAATCGTCGTGGCTACGCCGGGCCGTATGAAAGATATGATCGGCCGTGGATTGGTCGATATTACAAAAATCGACTACTGTATTCTTGACGAGGCCGATGAAATGCTCAATATGGGCTTTTATGAGGATATAAAGGATATTCTAAGCAACACGCCCAAAGAAAAGTCCACTTGGCTGTTTTCGGCTACCATGCCGAAGGAAGTTTCTAAAATTGCCAAGAAGTTTATGGATAATCCCGTAGAGATTACCGTCGGCGCCAAAAACGCGGGTACTTCAACGGTAGAACATGAATTCTACGTGGTCGGTGGGCGAGATCGCTATCCCGCCCTTAAGAGACTGGCCGATGCCAATCCCGATATCTTTTCCGTGGTCTTTTGTCGAACGAAAAGGGATACGCAGCGGGTTGCCGAAAAACTGATCGAAGACGGTTACAATGCCGGGGCCTTGCACGGCGATTTGAGCCAGAACCAGCGTGACCTGGTCATGAATTCCTTCAGGAAGAAGCAGATTCAGATGCTGGTCGCTACAGACGTGGCGGCACGGGGTATCGATGTCGACGACATCACCCACGTTATCAACTATCAGCTTCCCGATGAAATCGAGATTTACACGCATAGAAGCGGGCGTACCGGTCGGGCCGGAAAAACGGGAATCTCCATGGTCATTGTCACTCGTAGTGAAATGCGCAAGATCAAGTCCATCGAGAAAATCATACAACAGAACTTCACCCAAAAGACGATTCCCACAGGTATCGAAATCTGTGAGACCCAGCTGTACCACTTGGCCAATAAGATCAAGGAAACCAAAATCAACAAAGACGTAGAGAACTATTTGCCCGCCATTAACGAGGTCTTGGAAGGTATAGATCGGGAAGAACTGATCAAAAAAATCGTTTCGGTCGAATTTACCCGCTTTTCGAATTATTACAACAAGACCAAAGACCTAAATGTCAGCGATGGTCGCGATAGCGGTAGAAGCCGTGGCGGCGACCAGGAACGAGGTAGTTCGCCTTCTTCGAATGGTTCCGGTTCGGTCCGTTATTTTATCAACGTCGGTGAAAAGGACGGTTACGATTGGATGACCCTAAAGGATTTTCTACGTGACACCTTGCAGCTAGGCCAAGACGATGTATACAAGGTCGACGCCAAAGATTCTTTTTCCTTCTTCAACACCGAAGCGGAACACACCGATCAAATATTGAAGTTCTTCACGGATTTCAAATTGAACGGACGATTCATCAATGTCGAAATTTCCCAGAATCCCGGAGGTGGCGGCGGAGGCGGTTACCGTGGAAAAAAAGGCAAAGGAGGCAAAAGGCGTGACAAGTTTAATGACGGTGGCGGTCGAAGCGGTGATCGCGGGGGCCGTAGCAAAAGTCGCGAGCGAAAAGGTGCGAAAGCTAAGTCTGGTAATTCCGGAAAAAGAAGGAGCAAACAAAGTAGAAGCGATTTCTTCTAAGAGACCTTGAAGCCACTTTTTTAGAGTTAATTGTATATTAAAAAATACGCTGCGGCGTATTTTTTTGTTTTGTTTAGTACATTTATTCCGTAACCCGATTCAATGAGACCATTTTTATTGCTGATTTGCATCCTAATTTCCAGTATCGGCCTGTCGCAAGACGATGAGGCGGTTCTTCAAGATTTCAAGGCCGTTGTAGTGAACGCCCAGACCGAGAAGCCGATGGAAAGCGTTCACGTCATCAACCTCAACCAAGTGGTAGGTACGATTACCAATGAAAAGGGAGCATTCACGATTAGTGCCGCCGTAAACGATACGCTGTATATTTCCTTTTTAGGTTTCAAATCCCAAAAAATAAGGGTAACCAATGATATGTTTAAATTCGAGAATACCGAGATATCGCTTACCGAGCTCGCGTATGCCCTTGAAGAAGTCATCGTGCGGCCCTATCAGCTCACCGGCTACCTTGAAATCGATGTCAAAAACCTTCCTGTAAACGATGCTTTTCAATACAGTATTTCAGGACTTTCGGTAGGATACGAAGCCGGCAACAAAAGTACCAGCGCCGTAACCAAAGTACTTGGCGCCATTCTTAATCCGGCCGATCTGTTGCGCAATCTGTTCGGGAAACAGCCCAACCAGATGAAGAAATTGCGCAAAATGAAAGAAGACGATCAAATCCGTGACCTGTTGGCCTCAAAGTTCGATCGAGAAATTCTAATGGAAATGCTACAGATCGAAAAGGTCGATATTCAAGATATCTTAAATAATTGCAATTACTCCAAATCATTTATAACTACCGCCAACGATCTTCAAATTCTCGATGCCATCAGCAGCTGCTATGAGGACTTCAAAGTGCTCAACCGAAAAAAATAGTTGTGGGGGGTAGCATAGTTTGGGCCGCAGTGATATACAAGACAACTTTCGAAAAGGCTTTTCCGTACCATTAGAGTCGTTTGTTTCACTTCGGCAGCACCGTCACCGAACATCAAAAAGCCGCTTTACGGCGTATAAAATTATTGCCCGAAATATATTTTTCGTTTCCACCATCATTTTATAGCTTTAAGCCAAATACTTTTCATGAAAAAATTGCTCGTCGGTATCGCAGTATTAGGTTGTATTTGCGCTTGTAAAGACGCCAAAACCGAACCCGTAAAGGAGACACTGGTACAAAATGACAGTATAGCTATTCCCGTGAAGAAAGTACCCTTTGCCTGGGAAGGGGCGAATATTTATTTTTTACTTACCGATCGTTTCAAAAACGGCGACACCTTGAACGATGTCAATTTCGAACGCACCGATCCCACCGGACCGTTCAGAGGCTTTATGGGCGGTGACATTCAGGGCATCACCAAAAAAATCGAGGAAGGCTACTTCACCGAATTGGGCGTAAACGCCCTATGGTTTTCACCAGTGGTCGAGCAAATTCACGGAAGTACGGACGAGGATACCGGAAATACCTACGGCTATCATGGCTACTGGACGAAGGACTGGACGGTCTTGGACCCTAATTTTGGTACTAAAGAAGATTTGGAAAATTTGGTCAAGACCGCCCATCAATACGGTATCCGAATTCTAATGGATGTCGTGCTCAACCATACGGGGCCCGTTACCGAGCAAGACCCCGCTTGGCCCGAAGAATGGGTGCGCACCGACCCTACCTGTACTTACGAGGATTACCAAAGCACAACGCAATGCACCTTAGTCGAAAATTTGCCCGACGTTCACACAGAATCCGACGCCGCGGTCAAATTACCCGATGCGTTGTTGGCCAAATGGAAGGCAGAAGGGCGTCTTAGCCAAGAACTCGATGAGCTTCAATTGTTCTTTGAACGCACGGGCTACCCTAGGGCGCCGAGATTCTATATTATTAAATGGTTGACCGATTATGTGAACGGTCTAGGTATCGATGGTTTTCGAGTAGATACCGTAAAACATGTCAACGAGGGCGCGTGGACGGAATTACAGAAAGAGGCGGCCCATGCCTTCGCCAATTGGAAAAAAATGCATCCCGATGAAGTGCTTGACCAGACTCCCTTTTATATGGTGGGCGAAGTTTACGGCTATGGGATTTCAGGAGGTCGGGAATATGATTTCAAGGATAAAAAAGTAGATTATTTCGACCATGGCTTTAAAAGCCTTATCAATTTCGATCTAAAAACGGATGCCCTTCAAGACTATGAAACTATCTTCAAAAAATATAGCGACCTATTGCATTCCGATTTAAAGGATAAAAGTGTTTTGAATTACCTGACCTCCCATGACGACGCGCACCCGTTTGATATCGAAAGAAAAAATCCGATAAAGGCCGCCAATATCCTATTATTGACGCCGGGGGCATCCCAAATCTACTACGGTGATGAAACGGCTAGGGACCTGACCATCGAGGGCACTGAACTCAACCCGGTTGTGGGCGACGCCACACTACGTTCTTTTATGAACTGGGACGAGCTTGACAGCCTTCCCCAAACCCAAAAAGTACTGGAACACTGGCGCAAACTGGGTAAATTCAGGCACGACCATTTGGCTGTCGGAGCGGGCAAACACTTACGAC
>JBATUY010000038.1:0-6662 GCA_049671465.1 Pricia sp.
TCGATTTCTTAATACAATCGTCGTAGCACCGATGACAACAAATCTAAAAAAATATCCGACCCGTATCGAGATTAAGCATAACAATAAAAACGGAATGGTCGCGATAGACCAGATCCGAACAATCGACAAATCAAGAATCATCAAAAAGTTTGATAAGTTGACAAAACCTGAAATTAAAAAATGTAAGGACATCATTAAGGAAACTTTCGTGGATTAGAAATAAAGCGGAATAAGCATCCGGCAAGTACCAATGACAACAACGAAGTCTTAGAACTTTAGTCTTGTAAACCGTTTTTAAATCACAGTATTCCTTCCAATTATCAACGATTTCAACAAAACCAAAACCCACATTTTCGGCAAAGCCCGCCATTTTGAAAAGTTTAGTGATTATGGGACTTCGAGGAACGGAAAAGTCTTTCCCTTTTAGCTCTCCCAAGGGTTTTGAAAGGCCGCCGGGGTTGTAGAACTTCAAGTGATTCACTAAAATACGGATACGCGGACTGGCCGGTGAAAAATGATTGGTATGGCTAAACATATTGACTGAGGCCTATCGCATGGCCATTAAACCCGGCGCGTGCTCTACACCGAAACCTTAACTCTTCACCTTATACTCTATGTTGATTTGAAGGCGTAAGCGGTTGGCCAGGTTCTCTGGGGTATCTTTCTTAAATATGGTCTTAAGACTGTAGCTACCGATATAACCTACCACGATTCAGAAGCGCCACCAAATGCCCATTATGGCCATATGATTGTTTTGGACGCTCTCGCCATTTCTTTCGGAAATCAGGGTATCGGTCTTTGTAAAAAGCTCCCTCTTTATAGCTTAGAGCCGGAAAAGCAATAGGATGTATTGAGAATCATCGTAAACGATAGTCTTTTCGACGAAAGCGGATATCATACTTCTACCGATTAAACCTTTTCGCCTCGGGATAGTCTAATTATCGTAACTTCTTTTTGTGCACTTAGCTAAAGTCAGCCTAGAGCAACATGCGATTGCGAAATAAGAAGCCAAAGCAGGTTACGGATGTTTCGTAGCCGGCATTGGTTATTGCCAGTCTCATTAAAAAGAATTATTTTAGAGAGTCCACAATGTCAGGGGCCGTATCAGAACTGGCGATAGGCCCGAAAATTCCCGTTCCCGAAAATGCAGCGTATACCTCAAAGATTCCTACATAACTTTCTATTTTACGGCCTTGCGTTGCTAGTACTTTTCTTAGGATGTTCCCCCAAATTCTCAAATGTAGCGTTGCCCTTAGATGATGTGCAGGAGTTCACCTATACCGGAACGGCTGTTTTGGAGGATAAATGGTGGACGGCCTTCGAAGACGAGAACCTCAACGTTTTGATAGATAGTGCGATGCAGTCGAACTTCGACCTGGCGGTGACGTGGCAGCAATTTTTGGCCGCCAAGGCTACCGTCGTACGGGAAGCGGGAATCAAATGGCCACAGATCGAAAGCTCTGCGCAAACAGCGATCAATTTTCCGGAAAACGATTTTAGGGGCGGGGAAAATACGCAGTTGGGGTTATCCGCTTCATATGAGGTGGACTTATGGGGCCGTATCCGCACCGCGGTGCAGGCCGAAAAGTTCAGGGCCGATGCCAGCCTCTACGATTATAAAACCGCCGCCATGTCACTTTCCGCTGAAATAGCGACCACCTGGTATCAACTGCTAGCGGCCAAAAAGCAGCTTGAGATTACCCAAAACCAGATTGCCACGAACGAAAACATTATCAAACTGATACGTTCCCGCTTTGTCGGCGGCCAGATTAGGGCCGTCGACATTCTCCGACAGGCACAGCTTCTCGAAAGCACGAAGGAGCAACGTATCATTTTCAGCACCGATGTCGCTCTTTTAGAAAACCGATTGGCCGTACTTTTAGGACGCCAGCCTCAAACTGATCTGGATCTGAAAGCTACCGATCTGCCCGAATTGCCGGAGTTACCCGAAGCGGGCCTGCCCTTGGAACTGGTACGTCGACGGCCAGACCTACAACAAGCCTATGCACTTTTGCTGGCGGCCGACCGTGATATGGCCTCGGCGGTGCGAAGCAAATACCCAAGATTGTCCTTATCCGCAAGGGGACAGCTGCGCGCGAACAACTTTGCCAATCTATTCGATAATTGGGCCTATTCCCTGGCCGGTAATATTCTCGCGCCATTGTTTTATGGCCGTCAGCTCAGTGCGGAAGCCGACCGGAACGAGGCCATCAAACAGCAACGCCTTCTCGCCTACGGGCAGACCACCTTGGAGGCTTTCGAGGAAGTCGAAAACGGCCTGCTGCAAGACCAAATGCAAAAGGACAGATTGGAGAATATCGGCCGACAATTGGAGTTTGCCGAAAAAAGCAACAAGCAACTGCGGGTCGAATTCCTGAACGGCTTTAGTCCGTATTTAGATGTGCTGATCGGACTTGATGGCGAACAGCAGTTGCGAAGGGATTATGTGGCGGCACAATCAGAGCAGATTTTGATTCGAATCGCGCTTTATCGCGCTTTGGCCGGCGGATTTGATACGGAAAGGGAATTGGAGAATTAGGCCGTGGCGATTGGCGTTGAATAGTGAAAAAGATACTGAAAAGCATAGGTCACAAACTTGAATAAAAGTAAGGCCCACTACATAACAACACATATGAGCAAGAAAAAAATAATTTTTATCTGTATCGGCATCCTCGTAGTCGGTATGGCCATCACAGCGGTAATTTTCCTTACGGAACCGGAAGCGCAGTCCGAAGGTGCTACTGTGGAGACGGCAATGTTGGTAGACGTGGTAGAGGCTCAACAGGGAACTTTCGAACCCATAATCGTGGCCACAGGCACGGTACGCCCGGTCGAGGACGTGAATTTGAGTCCTCTTGTTCCCGGACAGATTATCCGCCGGGATCCTGCCTTTACCCCGGGCGGGTTCGTGAAGAAAAATCAGGTGCTCTTACAGATCGACCCTTCCGATTACCGCAATACCTTTGAGATGCGCAAAAGCGAGTATATGCAGTCCCAAACCACTCTAGATACTGAGATGGGCCGACAGCAAATCGCCGAACAGGATCTTCAGCTCATCACCGACGACTCCCTTTTCGGGGGCAATCCCCTTTCGGAGGAAGAGCGTCAACTCGTCTTAAGAAAACCGCAGCTTAACGCGGTCAAGGCAAGCATCGGCGGTGCCAAAGCTTCTATGGAGCAGGCCCGACTGAATCTTAACCGTACGACCATCCGCGCGCCCTTCGATGCCCATATTCTGAGCCAAAACGTGACCGAAGGCTCCCAAGTCGCGCAGGGCGATATTCTGGGCCGAATCGTCGGCACCGATTATTATTGGATAACGGCGACGCTTCCCGTTTCAAAATTGCAATGGCTGAGTTTTCCGGACGGCGATTCCGAAAAAGGCTCTCCCGTAAAGATTACGAATCCCACTGCATGGGGCATCGATGGTTCTAGGGAAGGCTATTTGGATGGCCAGATAGGTGCCCTCGAAGATCAAACGAGGCTGGCCAGGGTATTGGTCAAAGTCGCCGATCCCTTGGCCAACACCGACGCCACCAAAGGAAAGCCCAAGCTGATGATCGGCACCTTCGTCGAAGTGAACATACAGGCCGATCCGGTGCAAAATGTCGTGCGACTGAATAGGGATTATGTACGGAGCAACAAAACCGTCTGGGTCATGAAGAATGAAAAGCTTGAAATCCGTGAAGTAGATATTGTCTTGACGGACGATGTCTACGCTTACATTCGGAAAGGACTTGAGGACGGCGAAAAAGTGGTCATTACCGATTTAAGCACCGTCAGCAACGGGGTGGGGTTACGAACGGAAGACATGAAGCAGGAAAAGAAATAAGCTATGAAGGAGGAAGAAAAACCGGGAAAAAAGGAAGCTAGAAAAGAAGGCGTTATCGGCTACATGGCCCGAAATTCCATTGCCGTCAACCTGCTGATGTTGGTACTGCTCGCTGGGGGTATCTTCACCATGTACAACATCCAAAAGGAAGTATTCCCCGAATTCCAACTTGATTTTGTGGAAGTGTCCGTCGCCTATCCCGGGGCCTCCCCCGCCGAGGTGGAACAGGGCATATTACAACCGGTCGAAGAAGCGGTACGAGCGGTTCAAGGCATTAAAGAAGTAGTCTCGGAAGCCCAGGAAGGCTCTGGGAATGTCACCATCGAACTGGTCGCCGGCACCGAGCGCATGAAGGCCTTTCAAGATATAGATCAGGCCATCAACCGCATCCGCACTTTTCCCGATGATATCGAACAGCCCGAGGTCGCTTTACAGTCCCGCCAGCGCGATGTCATCCAAATCGGCCTGTACGGCGAAGCCGATGTGTGGACGATGCGGCAGCTCGGCGAACGTCTACGCACCATTCTATTAAATGACCCTACCATCACACAGGTAGAACTCGGCAACGTGCCCGAATACGAGACTCGGGTCGAAATTACCAGCCAAAACCTTCAGAAATACAATCTCACTTTGGGCCAAGTCGCCGACCTCATTCAACAAAGTAGCAATGACGTACCTGCGGGTGCGGTACAGACCCAAAGTGGTGAGATTTTGCTGCGCATGCAAGAGCGCAAACAGTTTGCGGAAGAATTCGGGAATATTCCCATTGTTTCCTCCGAATCCGGAGCCAACGTATACCTTAAGGATATCGCCGAAATCACCGATGGCTTCGAGGAGATCGGGTTTTACGGCCAGTTCAACCAACAGAACTACGTCGAACTGCGCATCTTCCGCATCGGCGACCAATCGCCGCTCGAAATCGAGGAAGCGGCACTGTCCATAGTCGAAAACTTTCAGCTGCCGCCCGGCGTAAAATACCGTACCGATAGCAACCGCGCTTCCGATTATCGCGAACGGCTTTCCCTGCTTACCGAAAACGGGGTACTCGCCATTGTCATCGTTCTGATCATTTTGACCTTGTTTCTCGAATACCGATTGGCTTTTTGGGTGATGATGGGCATGACGATTTCCTTTATCGGGGGCATGATGTTGCTGCCCTTGATCGGTATCAGTATCAACATGATTTCCATGTTCGGGTTTCTGGTTGTGCTGGGTATCGTGGTCGACGATGCCATAGTGGTCGGGGAAAATGTGTACGAGTACCGGCAAAAGGGCATGTCGCCCATGCAGGCCGCCATTGCGGGCACCAAAGACGTATCCTTTCCCGTAATATTCAGTATCGTGACCACGATTATCGCCTTTGTGCCCCTGCTCTTTATGCCCGGGGAAACGGGAAAATTTTGGCAGCCCCTGCCCGCAGTGGTCATTGTTATTTTGGCGGTCTCCCTTTTGGAGGCACTTTTCATATTACCATCACACTTGGGCCATCTCAAAAAGCAGAAAAGCAAAAATAAATGGGTACTGAAATTGGAAGGATGGCAACAGACCTTCGCCAAGGGATTCGAACGTTTTATCGAGACCTACTATCGCCCGTTTCTGGATCGCTGTCTCGAATACCGGTACATCACGCTTAGTGTTGCCGTGGCGCTGCTATTAATGGTGGGTGGATATGGCCTTAGCGGACATATGGGCCTCATTCAGATGCCGGAAGTCGCCGCCGATGAAATAGAAGCGGGCGTCAGGCTTCCCGTTGGCACTACTCCGGATAAAGCGGCCAAAGTCGCGGCGGATATCACGGCGGCTACGCAACGTATGTTCGACGAACACGACCTTTATAAGGTAGCCGAGGGAATAAAGACCAACGTCCGCGGACAGAATTTTATCGATGTCGAAATCGTGATGCTCCCGCCCGACCAGCGGGATATTACCGCTAGGGAAGTCATTGCCCTTTGGCGCGACAATATCGGCGATATCGAAGGGGTCGACCAGATTACTTTTGAAGCCGAACGCGGTCCCGGCGGAGCCAGACAGGCCATCAGTATAGACCTCAGCCACGCCGATATCGATGTGCTTGAAAAAGCGACCAATGCCTTTGTTGAACGTATGAACGCCTTTTCCAATACCCGCGACGTCAGCGACAATTACAATAAGGGGAAGATGCAGTACGATTTCAAGCTGTTGCCCCAAGGCCGAAATTTGGGCCTGACCTCCGACGAGGTGGGCCGACAGGTGCGCGACGGTTTTTTCGGGGCCTTGGCCATGCGCCAGTTACGGGGCATGAACGAAATCGAGGTCAGGGTGAAACTGCCCATGAGCGAGCGAAAGGACATCAAGAATCTAGAAAATTTCTTGATCCGAACCCCCGATGGCATTGAAGTGCCCCTTATGGATGTCGTCGAGGTCGAGCAGCGCGAAGCCTTTAGCAGCATCAACCGCCGCGATGGCCGAAGGGTGGTCAATGTGGGAATGGACGTTGAGCCTTCGAACGCCGTCAATCGGGTCATCGCCTCGGTACAAGAAGAAACCCTACCACAGTTGAGGGCCGATTTCCCCGGTATCACTTGGAGTTTCGAGGGCAGTCAGGCCGACATGCGGGAAAGTACCGATACCCTAAAAGCCGGCTTCGGCATTGCGATTTTGTTGATTTACACTTTACTGGCCGTTGCCTTCAGTAGCTACATACAGCCCTTGATCGTAATGACCGCGATTCCGTTCGGGATTGTAGGCGCGGTCATCGGGCATATCCTCTTGGGGTACGATCTCTCGTTGGTGAGTCTCATGGGGGTTATCGCGCTATCAGGGGTGGTGGTCAACGATTCATTGATCATGA
>JBATUY010000039.1:0-2691 GCA_049671465.1 Pricia sp.
ACAATATGGTTTTTTGGTAGATTTCGAACCTGGTAAGAGTTCTGACATGTGTTCAGCAGTAAAAGTAACAGCTGCCATTAAACAAGATTTATTGTTTAATCTTTTGCTAAACTAGTGAAACAAACCAAAAGCTTGAAGTCTTGTATGGGGATTTAGTAAAAATTTAACGCTAACTGCGATAAACAAATGCGCCGTCGATCGGAAGCCGAAACTCGCTTGGAGTTTTGTAATTTTGCCTTTAAGTTTAGCGATAATGAAAAAAATAGTAATCGGCCTTTCGGGCGGCGTAGATTCAAGTGTGGCAGCATACCTTCTCAAAGAGCAAGGTTACGATGTGATCGGACTTTTTATGAAGAATTGGCACGATGATTCCGTGACCATATCCGAGGAATGCCCTTGGTTGGAAGATAGCAATGACGCGCTGATTGTGGCGGAAAAACTGGGAATTCCCTTTCAGACGGTCGATTTCAGTGCGGAATACAAAGAGCGTATTGTCGATTATATGTTCGCGGAATATGAGCGGGGCCGTACGCCCAACCCCGATGTGCTCTGCAATCGAGAAATCAAGTTCGATGTCTTTATGGATATCGCCCTGCAGCTCGGTGCCGATTTTGTGGCGACGGGCCACTATTGCCGTAAAGGTGTTCTAAAACACGAGGATGGATCTGAAACCTATCAATTGCTGTCCGGAAAGGATGCTAACAAAGACCAATCGTATTTCTTATGCCAGCTCTCCCAAGAACAATTGTCCAGAACACTTTTTCCCATTGGCGAGCTGCTCAAACCGGAGGTGCGGCGAATTGCAGCGGAAAATGATTTGATAACTGCGGATAAAAAGGATTCCCAAGGCTTATGCTTTATCGGGAAAGTCAGATTACCAGATTTCCTACAACAAAAATTAAAGCCTAAAAAAGGAGTAATCGTCGAGGTGCCTTCGGATGTCGGCCAGTATCAAAGAGCCTTGCCCGAATTTAACGGGATAGCCGACGAGTTGGCCTATTATGCCCAAAAACCCCAGTATCATATTGGGGACGGTAGGGTAGTGGGCGAGCATCAAGGTGCCCACTATTTTACCAAAGGCCAACGAAAAGGCTTGGATGTCGGTGGCACCAAGGAGCCGCTTTTCGTTATCGATACCGATGTTGTTGAAAACGTAATTTATACCGGGCAGGGCAAAACGCACCCCGGACTCTATCGCAGAACACTTTTTGTGACGGACGATGAATTGCATTGGGTTCGCACCGATTTAGCTTTGAACGTAGACGAAAGCATGTCCGTTATGGCCCGAATTCGCTATCGCCAACCTTTGCAAAAAGCCACGTTATACAAAATTGGTGGAGGGTTGTACGTCGATTTTGAGGAAAAACAGTCCGCCATCACCGAAGGGCAATTCGTGGCCTGGTATGTCGGGGATGAGCTGATCGGATCGGGGGTCATTTCGTGAGAGACAATCTGAAAACCAAAGTGTCGAAGAGGAAATCTAAAATTACCGGATTACCGCAGAAATCGGGAAGGTAAGGTCGAATCTAATCTCCCTGCCAATTTTCAGGTCTCCTTGTAGGCAAATCAATACTGATTTTAGGAATGAAAAATAGAATCACGGAACTTTTTGGCGTACAATATCCCATCGTTCAGGCCGGTATGGTTTGGGCGAGTGGGTGGCGGTTGGCATCGGCAGTTTCCAATGCCGGGGGATTGGGCCTGCTCGGAGCCGGTTCTATGTATCCCGAAGTGTTGCGCGAGCATATCCAGAAATGCCAACAGGCGACGGAGTTTCCGTTCGGGGTCAATGTACCCTTGATGTATCCGGATGTGGATAAGCTGATGAAGATAATCATTGAGCTCGGTGTGAAAATCGTGTTTACTTCGGCCGGCAACCCTAAAACCTTTACTTCCCTCTTAAAGGAAAACGGGATTACCGTCGTTCATGTGGTCAGTAGCGTAAAATTCGCGCTAAAATCTCAAGATGCCAAGGTCGACGCCATAGTGGCCGAGGGCTTTGAGGCAGGCGGACATAATGGCCGCGACGAGACCACCACCTTGACCTTGATTCCCGCCGTAAGAGAAAAAATCGATATTCCCCTTATTGCGGCCGGCGGAATCGCTACGGGTGGCGCCATGCTCGCGGCCATGGTCTTGGGCGCCGATGGCGTACAGGTCGGCAGTCGTTTTGTGGCCAGTCATGAAGCTTCTTCCCACGAACTGTTCAAACAAAAAGTTGTGGAAGCCGGTGAAGGTGATACCCATCTGACCTTAAAAGAACTGGCACCCGTGCGCTTGCTGAAGAACAAGTTTTATCAAGATGTTCAACAGGCATACGCCCGAGGGGCTTCAACCGAAGAGCTTAGGGAACTTCTGGGCCGTGCCCGGGCCAAACGCGGTATGTTCGAAGGCGATATGGACGAGGGCGAATTGGAAATCGGACAGGTATCCGCCTTGATTCATGATATAAAACCGGCCGCGGATATTGTGATGGATTTGATGCGGGAATTCGAGGAGGCGAAGCGGACGATTGGCCAGTTGTGAGGTAAGACCGATAGGTTCACGAACTTTTTTCCTCCTTCAAGCCCGCCAAATATTCTATCAGATCCCGTAGCTCCCGCTTCGTAATCAGCTTGCCCATAGCGGGCATGGCCGAGGGCATATTTTCTCGCTTCTCGATTCGGGCGGTAGGAATTTCCAAGGGCTCCG
>JBATUY010000040.1:0-4811 GCA_049671465.1 Pricia sp.
CATCTTGACCGTCCAGAAAATCCTCTTGGTCAACAACCAATCGGTTTTTGGCAAACTCTATGATGATCCAATCGTTGCGATTTTCAAATCGTATAATCTCATTGTTTATGAGCTCATACCTATCATCCTCGACATTTTGAAATGCTGGCACTTCCCCACAGGACAGTCCGTTTTCATTAATAGAAAAAGCGCTTTTTTCTCCAGGTCCCCGAGAGCTAAAAAAAGTTAAATTATCTTTCAAGCATTGACGTATTTCGTTAGTGTTGAACAAGTCCACGTTGACCGTACCGTCCCCATTGATATCAACGGCAGTATTGGAATCAATGGCCTCGTACTCCCACTGTCCGAACAAAGCTTGGCTCCTATCCGACTCCGCTACGCTATCATCATCGCTACTACATGAAAAAAATAGTAGCATTGGTAATGCCATAAAGACTAAAACATTTGGTTTCATTGGGAGTGCCTTGGATTAGTACAAATATATTAATGAGGATTACATATTTTAAACAAAAAATTTCAAAATTAATTGTGCGGCGGCAAGATAAATGCAAGCAGGCGATTTTTTTCGCCTGCTCTGGATTTATGTGCGGTTCCGAGGGTGTTCAAAAATCTGGAACTGAAAGACCCCGAACGCGAACCGGCGTAGCGGTTCGCTCGGGAAGTCTTGAAGTGGAAGATTTTTGAACTTCCGCAGGAACATGGCAAGCAAAGCCAATGCACCAAAACTATTGGTGCACACTTTTGATTCCTTTTTATCGTAAACGCGCATACTACAATTTCTCGATAAAGCTCAATTTTTTTGAAGTTAAAAAAAAGATGTTTTGCACTAAATCCCATTTGGTTATCAAACTAACTTATCGGTCGGAATTAAACAGAAACAGCAACACAAAATCTTGAGTCATGGAAAATAGGTACATCGGTACGCAGCTTCTACTTGTACATGCAAAACTAACATTAACTTCATTGTTACTTTTCTTGTTCTTACCTTCTGCTAATTCCCAATCTACGAGTAAGGGAAATGACGGGCACAAAATGATAGAAAATCTCCATGCTACCAATGCTTCGCCTATAAATAGCAAATCGATTGAAAACATGGACCATAACTGGCACTACGCGACCGAACATCCGGTAAGTCATGCCCCATTGGTCAAAGACGATGCGGTCTATTTTGGGGATTGGGGAGGCACGATATACAAAGTGGATGCGGAAAAGGGAAGTCTGATCTGGAAGAAAAATATCGAAAATCCCATGACAGAATGGTCCTGGTACGGTTTTGCGGGAACCGGCACTCTTGGTGACGGCAAGGTATTCGAGGCGAGTGTAGAAGGAAATGCCTTCGCCCTCGACCAAAATTCAGGCGAACTGCTTTGGCAGACCGAATTTACAACAGATCCTGAAGCAGGTAATCTTAGCGTACTGCTCTATCATGATGGTTTGGTGTATATCGGTGTTTCTTCTGTCGAGGAAATGTTGGACTCCCCATCGTTTACTCCAGACCTTCAAGGCAAAGTAATCGCTTTGGATGCAAAAACTGGAAATAAAGTATGGGAAAGGTTTCTTGTCGAGCCTCCCCAAAATGGCGTACCGATGTGGACGTCATTTGCCCTCGATACTGAAAGCAATACCCTTTATTTTACCACAGGAAACAATTACACGGGCGAAGAGGCCTCAAAGATGTCGGATTCAATGGTTGCGGTAGATGCCAAGACCGGTAAAGTTAAATGGTTCTATCAAGTTACACCTCATGATATATGGACACATCATCAAAAGAAAGGTCCGGATTATGATTTTTCTGGGGGTGCACAATTGTTTACCGCAGAAGTTGATGGGGAAATGAGAAAACTAGTTGGAGCCGGTCAAAAAAGCGGCGTATATACAGTATGGGATGCAAAGACGGGTGACAAGGTTTGGGAATCTGTTATTGGATACGGAGGTGTAAAAGGAGGCATGCACAGTGAAGCTTCCATAGCTGACGGAACCGTGTATGTCTGGAGCAACAACAATTATGCGCATAAGCCACCAACCGACACGCCTCTAACCGTTAAGGCGTTGGACGTAGCCACGGGAGAGTTAAAATGGGTGGCAAACGAATCGCAACCAGCTTCCCTTGTTACCGGATACTTGGCAAATGATGTTTATATCGTTGGATCTGTCGAAGGAACTATTCAGGCCTATAACGCCAAAGACGGAAAGAAAATATGGTCGCACAAAAATCCTGCCCCGATAATTTCTTGGTTGATTGTGGATGATGACTCGCTCTTTTTGGGCGGTGGCGTTCCCAAAATGTTCGGGGAATGGGCTGGTTCTAACGAGGGCCATGGAATGTATGCCTATGCGCTGAAACAATAGAGATTGACATTAATTCCGTATCAAATCTAAGATAGAAATTCAAATATATCCAAGGCTATTTCCCTATGGAATGTATAACTCGATTTCAATTGCAAATAGTTTTTTTATAGATTTTTAGCCCAGAAAAAGTTTCCGTCTTTTGTGTAAAGATACCTGTCACAATGTTTAATTGCTTATCGCCCTTTAATGTTTTTCTGCAAACCCAAAGAATTATTTTTATACTTTTGCCCTGATGGGTAAGCATGTTCAAATAAAATCCTTTTTGTTTCTCGGCATATTTTCTATGCTGTTACTACATCAAACTTTGCCCCACCTGCATCATCAGCACGAGGATTCACACTCACACGAGGCTTCACACTCTCATTCGGATGTGGCACATTCCGGCGAACACCATCATCACAATGACAGTTCCCAAGAAAATGAGAAATCTCCTTACGGTTTCTTCGGGATTCTCATGGATATGCACGTCCATTCCACGATGTCCAGCGATATTGTAGTTGTTAAAACGAATACGCTTGAGCAGCAGACCAATGTTGATAAAGACGTAGCGGATAGCGTTTTCGATTTCCAAGGTCATTTGTCAATTGACAATAGGCAAAATGCCAGTCCACCTATCTATCATCCCCCCAATAATTATTTCAATCCCTATCTTTCTTGCCCCGATCTACGGGGTCCTCCCATTTTAGGTTGATCCGAACGGAACAGAAATCGCCAAACTCTTAAGACGGTTCAGTTCCATCTATAATTCAGGTTAAACCTAAAATCACAGATAATGTATAAAAATCTTGTGTCCGCAATCTGCGGATGCCTGTGCATCGTTGCTGGTTATGCCCAAGGCGATACCACGGGCAAACTACTCAATGGCATAGCACAGAACAATGCCGAACTCAAAGCCTATCGCGCTTTTGCAGAAAGTCGGCAACTTGAAAACAAGAGCGGGAACAACCTGCCCGATCCGCAGCTTTCTGCCTTTTATCTGCCTTATGGCGAGAACAACGGAGCGGAATATACAGAATACCAAATTTCCCAATCCTTTGAATTCCCCACCGTTTACGGTGCAAGGGGAAAATGGAACGACCTGCAGGGCCAACAAATGGAAAATGAATATGCCAAGCTACGGCAGGATATTCTTTTGCAGGCCAATAAGCTTATCGTCGATATAAACACCCTGCAACAACGACAGGAACTTGAGCGGACAAGACGGGAACAGGGCAAACAAGTGTACGAGCAGATTCAGGAGCTTTACGAAAAAGAACAGGTCGGCATCCTTGATCTCAACAAGGCCAAAATTGCTTGGATCCAAGAGCAGTTCGTCGTGGAGCAGATCGAAACGGAAATCCAAAATACCCTGCTTCTATTGCAAAAACTGAACGGGGGCCGACCCATCGATTTGGATACTATCGGTTTTCAGGAAGAAAATGAGGTCGAACCCTTTGAAACGCTCTGGCAAGCCAAAATGGCCCAAGACCCAGCATTGCTACAATTGAAACTTGGCGAATCCGTTTCCCAGCAAAAAATAAAGTTGGAGCAGAACAAAGCCTTGCCCGACCTTACCGCAGGATATAATCATCAGGGAGTGAGCGGCGATAATTTTTCAGGCTTTTACGGAGGTGTCAGTATTCCTTTATGGAACAGCAAAAACAAGGTCAAGGCTGCCGAAGCGGGGTACCAATACCAACTGTCGCAGACCGAAGCTACCACAGCGACGCTCTACGCCAGATATCAGGAGCAATACAACCAATATCGGCTACTACTTAAAAAGTATAGGGAGTACCAAACGACAATGGAAACGCTGGACAGCGAATCCCTATTGCTCAAGGCCTTTACGCTGGGCGAACTATCCTTTATGGATTACTATATGGAGCTTCGGTTTTACCGGGACGCACTTGATAGAATGCTCCAAATCGAAAAGAAACTCTTTCAGCTCAGGGCGGAACTTTTAAAGCATCAGTTATAATTTTTAAAACGTAAAACATGAAAATTTCAAAATCAATATTCGCAATAATAATCGCATTTACTTTCCTCATGGCATCTTGCCGTGATACGCCCTACAAAAAAGAGGAATCCATCGAAGAACACGGTCACGAACACGACTCAGAGGGTAACCATATGGATGATGAGCCGATAGAACAGGAAGAATTTCAGGTAGGGAAAGATTCCATGGAAATGAAAAAAGAATCGGGAACGCACTCCCACGATGACGGTTCAGAACACCATGACCGATAATCATAAATAACAAAGAACGATGAAACATATATTTATAGTGCTAGCATTTTTGACGATTTCCTGCAATGAAAAGGCAGAAGATGCGCACGCGCACAATGCCGATGGCAGTCATGTTGGCGAGGAGGTTCCGAGAATGGGCTATACCCTCTGGACGGACAAGACCGAACTGTTCGTAGAGTTCCCTGCCCTGATCGTAGGGGATCTAAGCCGGTTTGCCGCGCATTTTACGGTCTTGG
>JBATUY010000041.1:0-8564 GCA_049671465.1 Pricia sp.
GCGCTATGCCATTCGGGTACGGTATCCTAGGGAACTTCGGGCCAACCCGACCGACCTCAAAAAAATCTATGTTCCGGTAGAAGAAGGAAGTCCCGTTCCATTGGGGGAACTGGTCGATATTCGATACGAGAAGGGCCCGCAGGTCATCAAAAGTGAGGATACTTTTTTGGTAGGATACGTACTGTTCGATAAACTCGACGGCTTTGCCGAGGTCAATGTGGTCGAGAACGCCCTGGCACTCATCCAGAAAAAAATCGACGATGGGGAATTGACAGTCCCCAAAGGCATCAGTTATAAATTCACAGGTACGTACGAAAACCAGCTAAGGGCAGAAAAAACACTTTCCGTAGTCGTGCCATTGGCCCTCGTCATCATCTTTCTGATTCTTTATTTCCAGTTCCGTTCCGTTGCCACCTCGTTAATGGTATTCACTGGAATTGCCGTCGCCTTTGCCGGTGGCTTTATTATGATCTGGCTCTACGGGCAGGATTGGTTTTTCAACTTCAGCTTTTTCGGGGAAAACCTTCGGGAACTCTTCAACATGAAGACCATCAATCTGAGTGTCGCGGTCTGGGTCGGTTTTATCGCCCTTTTCGGTATCGCGACCGATGATGGCGTGGTGATGGCCACCTACCTTACGCAGACTTTTGACCGTGAGAGCCCCACGGATAAAAAAGGAGTCAGAGCGGCAGCATTGCAAGCGGCGGGCCAGCGAATCAGGCCCTGCTTGATGACCACCGTAACCACCATTTTGGCCCTTTTGCCGATACTGACCTCCACGGGTAAGGGAAGCGACATCATGATTCCGATGGCTATCCCAATTTTTGGGGGAATGGTCATTGATATAACCTCCTATTTTATTGTTCCGGTCTTATACAGCTGGAAAAAAGAATTTCAATTAAAAAATGCGGAGCAATGAAACATAAAACAATCGTCATCGATTTCTTAGTTACGGTCTACGCAGTTTCTGTTACGCGAAAGCGGTTCACTAAAGCACGCCTGAACACCTGCTTATTTTTCATGCTACTTTTTGGCGGATTCGGCCTAGGTGTATTCGACGCACAAGCGCAAAGCCTAAAATCTTATATTCAAGAAGCGGAAACCAATAACCCCGATATACAGGCGTACGAACTCCGCTACGACATCGCCCGAGAAAAGGTAAACGAGGTCAATGCGTTGCCAAACACAACGGTAAGTGCCGGCTATTTTGTAAGCGAGCCCGAAACCCGTACCGGTGCGCAACGGGCCCGCTTTTCCGTATCCCAGATGCTGCCTTGGTTCGGCACGATCAGCGCTCGTGAAAATTACGCCAGCTCCATGGCTGAAACGGAGTTCGTCGAGATTGCCATTGCCAAACGTAAACTGGCCCTTTCGATAGCTCAATCTTATTATAATCTGTATTCCATTCAAGCAAAACAAGGGGTGTTGGACGAGAATATACAACTATTGAATACCTACGAGCAATTAGCGTTGACCTCGGTGGAAGTGGGCAAGGCCTCTGCTGTAGACGTGCTACGGCTGCAGATACGGCAAAACGAACTACAACAACAAAAGGAAGTTTTGATGCAGGAATATTTGGCGGAACAAGCCGCTTTCAACCAACTGTTGAACAGAAAGGAGAGCATGGCGGTCGAAGTCGTCCCGGAATTACTGTTGCCCACGGAAGACCCCGTCTATGCCGGGGACAGCCTACTGCTTAATCCCGAACTGCTCAAATACGAACGGCTCTATCAATCCATCCAGCAATCGGAAATGCTCAATCAAAAGGAAAGCGCGCCGGATATCGGTTTCGGGCTGGATTATGTGCCCGTTTCTGACAGAACAGATATGAATCCCGCCGATAATGGAAAGGACATCCTGATGCCCATGGTCTCGCTTTCCATTCCCATTTTCAATAACCGGTACAAATCGGTTTCCAAACAAAATGAACTCCGCCGGCAAGAAATCCTATCCCAAAAAAGGGAACGTCTGAATACCTTGCAGACGGCTTTTGCGCGAGCAACATCCCAAAGAAATCAGGCACGGATAACCTTCAACACCCAAGAGAAAAACCTAAAACAGGCCGGGGATGCCGAAGAAATCCTGACCAAAAACTATGAAACGGGCACCATCGACTTCAACGATGTACTCGATATTCAAGAATTACAGCTCAAATTCCAGACCAGCCAAATCGAGTCGGTGCAGCTATATTATGGGCAATCTGCAATTATTAATTATTTAATCAACTGAATATCAAAGCTAATTTTAAACCTTTAAAATGTAATCCCCATGAAAAAATCGAAAACAGCAGTATTTACGAGCACACTCGTATTAATGGCCATGTTCACCATTTCCTGTAAGGATGGTAACAAAAAGAATATGACGCCAGCGAGCGACGAAACCTATCAAAAGGATGAGAACAATACCGAGAGCACTGCAAACGGGCAGCAAAATGCAATGGCGATCGTTGACCAATATCTTTCGATAAAAGAGGGTCTTGTCGCCGATAACGGTAAAAAAGCAGCGGAGGCCGGAGATAAATTGGTTGCCGTGATCAATGACTATCAGACTAAAATCTATTCCGGTCCTGATAAGGAAAAATTACAAGACATTATAAAAAATGCAAAGAAACAAGCGGAGCAAATAGCGGAAGGCCCAATAGAAAAACAAAGGGAGTATTTTAAGGTATTGAGCAAAAATATGACCGATATGGTCGCCATTATCGGAACGGATACAACCCTTTTTGAGCAATTCTGTCCGATGTACGATGACGGGAGTGCTTGGCTGAGTATGAACGAGGAGGTTCGCAATCCGTATTACGGTAGCACCATGTTGAAATGCGGAAAGGTGCAACGCGTAATTAATTGATTCCGTAGAAAAACGAAGAGAACAATGAACGACTTTCTAAAACAATGGGGAGAAGCCGCCTACACCTCGACCGGATTTTTCTGGATGGCGCTTTGGGCGTTCGTTCTGGGCTATATCATCAGTAGTATGATACAGATTTTCGTGACGGAGAAAAAGATGCAGAAGGCCATGGGCGAAAATGAGGGCAAGAGTATGTTGCTCGGTACCTTTTTTGGCTTCATCAGCAGTTCGTGCAGCTTTTCGGCATTGGCCGGAACGAAGTCCATCTTTAAGAAAGGGGCCAGTTTTGTTTCTTCCATAGCGTTTTTGCTTGCCTCGACCAATTTGGTCATCGAACTG
Organism: Pricia sp.; assembly: GCA_049671465.1. Classification (GTDB taxonomy): domain Bacteria; phylum Bacteroidota; class Bacteroidia; order Flavobacteriales; family Flavobacteriaceae; genus Pricia. The sequence goes on from JBATUY010000041.1 coordinate 3,187, forward strand.
GGGATTATCATCTCCATCTTTTTGGGCTGGCAATTCGTGGTGGGCGAATATGTTGGTGGAATTCTTTTGATTCTGATTTGTTGGTTGCTCATACGCATCATCAACCCAAAAAAACTGATTGAAAAAGCGCGCAAGAATCTCGAAAGCGAAGATGATGATGTGATGGACGATTCAAAGGATTGGAAAAAGCAGATCCAAAAGGAGGATAGCTGGGCAAGGGTTGCCAAAAAATACAAGATGGAGTGGCAAATGGTCTGGAAAGATGTCACCGTCGGCTTTACCATCGCCGGTATCGTCGCGGCCTTTGTACCCGATTCTTTTTTTGAGACCCTTTTTATCAACAGTGGTCAGGGCAATACCGACTTTAGTTTTTTCGAGATTTTGGAACATATCGTGGTGGGTCCGGTCGCCGCATTTTTAACGTTCATAGGTTCCATGGGAAACATCCCTTTGGCGGCCCTGTTGTTCGGCAAGGGGGTAAGCTTCGCGGGCGTAATGGCCTTTATATTCAGTGATCTGGTCGTATTCCCCGTATTGCGGATCAATGCCAAGTATTACGGATGGAAAATGTCATTGTTCATTCTTTTTCTGCTATTCACCGCATTGATAGGAACAGCCTTGACCCTGCATTACAGTTTTGACCTGATCGGTATATTGCCGGATACATCGCAAGTGAAAATCCAGGATAGCGAGTTTTTTAAGATAGACTATACCTTCTATCTGAATATAACCTTTCTGGCAATTTCAGGATATTTGGTCTACTTGGGTTTTTTCAAAAAGAAAGATGTGGAGCACAGTATGAGCGAGATGGCGCCGAAAAGTCCGCTGCTGGAGCGTGTTCTGAAGTATTTAGCGTTCGTCTGTTATATCTGGCTCGCCGGAGGATTGGCAGTTAAATTTTTAATACAATAAACCATGAAACACACCTATCACATAGAAGGGATGACCTGCAACGGTTGCCGCAGTCACGTGGAGCAAACGCTTTCCAAGGTGGAAGGGGTGGAGAACGTATCCGTAGATTTGGAAAAAGCGGAAGCTGTTATAGAGATGGAGTCCCATATCGCCATCGAGATTTTTCAAAAAGCCCTGCAAGATGAGGGTGGGCGTTATAGCGTCCATAAGAACGAGGAACATCATCATGCCAAGGAAAAGAAAAGAGAGGGGGATGCCACCTCGGCAGCTATAAATGATTCATCCAGAGGAAAAGGTACCGGCACTTTTTACTGCCCCATGCACTGCGAGGGCGATAAGACCTATGACAAACCCGGCGACTGCCCCGTATGCGGTATGGATCTCGTGGAAGAGCAGAACCTATCCGCGACATCATCGGAACAATGGACCTGCCCCATGCATCCGGAAGTGATAAAGGATGGACCCGGAGCTTGTCCCATATGCGGAATGGATCTGGTGCCCATGGAAGCCGATAGTTCGGCCGAGGAGAAGACCTATAAAAAACTGTTGAAGAAATTCTGGATCGCCATAGCCTTTACCTTGCCTATTTTCATAATTGCCATGAGCGAGATGGTTCCCGAAAATCCATTGTACGATGTGATGGAACAGAAGTGGTGGAACTGGATCCAGTTCGGCCTGTCTATCCCCGTGGTATTCTACGCGACTTGGATGTTCTTCGAGCGGGCCTATCGCAGCATTAAAACGTGGAACCTCAACATGTTCACCCTCATCGGTATCGGTGCGGGCGTGGCCTGGCTGTTCAGCGTTTTCGGGATGCTGTTCCCCGACTTTTTCCCCGAGCAGTTCAAGACGGAATCCGGCGCCGTGCACGTCTATTTTGAGGCGGCCACAGTAATTCTCACGTTGGTGTTAATGGGTCAGGTTCTTGAGGCAAGGGCGCACAGTAAGACCAACTCCGCCGTAAAGGAACTTTTGAAATTAGCGCCTAATAAAGCGGTGCGCGTGATCGATGGCCATGAAGAGGAAGTTTCCATAGACCAGATCCAAAAGGGAGATATCCTGCGGGTAAAACCGGGCGATAAAATTCCGGTGGATGGGGTCATAACCGAAGGGCATACCTCGGTGGACGAAGCTATGATATCGGGAGAGCCTATTCCTGTTGACAAATCTGAAGATGATAAAGTAACTAGCGGTACGATCAACGGCAATCAATCCTTTTTAATGAAGGCGGAAAAAGTAGGAAGCGACACTTTGCTTTCCCAAATCGTGCATATGGTGAACGATGCCAGCCGTAGCCGTGCCCCTATTCAAAAGCTTGCGGATACCGTCTCAGGATACTTCGTGCCGGTGGTGGTCATTATCTCCGTGATTACGTTTGTCGTTTGGGCCATTTGGGGGCCGGAACCCGCCTATGTCTATGCACTTGTCAATGCCATAGCCGTATTGATTATCGCCTGCCCTTGTGCCCTAGGGCTGGCGACGCCCATGTCCGTCATGGTGGGCGTCGGCAAAGGCGCCCTAAACGGCATACTGATTAAAAACGCCGAAGCTTTGGAAAAAATGGACAAAGTCGATACGCTTATCGTTGATAAGACCGGAACGATTACCGAAGGAAAACCCACGGTGGAAAAAGTAGGTGCTTTTGGAGATGGATTTTCCGATAGCGAAGTGTTGCAATATATTGCGTCGCTGAACAGTTCCAGCGAACATCCGCTTGCCGAAGCCACTGTAAAATACGGGAAGGAGCAGGATGTTGAATTCCTAAAAACATCCGATTTTAGTGCGGTCACGGGAAAAGGTGTCGAAGGCTCGATCAAGGGTAAAAAACTTGATTTGGGGAACGCTAAAATGATGGAATACGCCAAAGCATCCATCTCCTCCGAAATGGAAACCGAAGCGCAATCCTTCCAAAAAAAGGGAAAAACGGTTTCCTATTTGGCCGTCGATGGCAAGGTGGCCGGGTATGTAGTAATCGGCGATAAAATCAAGAAAACCAGCGCCAAGGCCATCAAGGAACTTCAGGATAAAGGAATCAATGTGATTATGCTCACGGGAGATAATCACGACACCGCCCAAGCCGTTGCGAGCGAGCTCAACCTTGCCAGTTTTAAGGCCGGAATGCTACCGGAAAACAAGCTGGAAGAAGTCAAAAAATTACTGGAACAAGGCCATGTTGTAGCTATGGCCGGCGACGGTATCAATGATGCCCCGGCCCTGGCAAAAAGCGATGTGGGTATCGCCATGGGCACGGGTACCGACGTCGCCATCGAAAGTGCGATGATTACGTTGGTAAAAGGAGACCTTCAGGGTATCGTGAAGGCAAGAAACTTAAGTGATGCAGTGATGAAAAATATTAAACAGAACCTATTCTTTGCACTGATCTACAATACACTAGGGGTGCCGATCGCGGCAGGCGTGCTGTTCCCGTTTTTCGGGATACTTCTATCGCCCATAATCGCCGCCCTGGCCATGAGCTTCAGCTCGGTTTCGGTCATCGCGAACGCACTCAGGTTACGTTCAAAAGCAATCAATTAAAAGATTTAATTTAAATATTGTACTATGAACAAAAGCACCCTCTACATCGGTATCGCAGTAATCGTGGGCCTATTGGCCGGCTATCTTATTTTCGGGGGTACGGCCGATGATACTATGGACGATAAAAACAATCTGAACATGTCCGATAGCCATGACCATTCCGGAGAGACCGCGGAAGAAATGTGGACCTGTTCTATGCACCCGCAGATTATGCAGCCCGAACCGGGAGACTGCCCGATTTGCGGAATGGATCTGATTCCCGCGGAATCGAGTGGCGAAGGTTTGGCGATGAACCAGATCAAGATGACCGAGAATGCCATGGCCTTGGCCAACGTTCGCACTACCGTTGTTGGCAATGCAAAGGCAGAGGGCAACAATACGATTTCACTGTCCGGAAAAATCAAGATGAACGAGGAGGCCAACGCTATACAGGCCAGCTATTTTGATGGTAGAATAGAGCGACTCAATGTCGATTATGAGGGGCAGGAAGTAAGAAAGGGCCAACTACTTGCTACGCTCTATGCGCCGGATCTCATTGCGGCGCAGCAAGAACTGATTACCGCAGCTTCCTTGAAAGAATCGCAGCCGAGCCTATATAAAGCCGTCCGGAATAAATTAAAGCTTTGGAAACTTTCCGAAAACCAAATCAACGCCATCGAGGAATCGGAACAAGTCAAGGAAGACTTTCCGATTTATGCGAACGTATCCGGAACGGTATCCGAAAAAATGGCTTCTGAAGGTGATTATGTAAAACAAGGCCAGCCCATATTAAAAGTCAGCAATCTCAACTCGGTATGGGCAGAGTTCGATGCCTACGAAAATCAGATATCCCAATTCAAAAAAGGACAAGATATCAAGATAGTCTCCAATGCCTATCCCAATCAGACCTTCAATGCGACCGTTTCTTTTATCGATCCCGTTTTGAATACGCAGACCAGAACGGTCACGATACGCGCCGTCCTGAAAAACAAAGATGGAATATTCAAACCCGGCATGTTCGTAACTGGAAAAATCAAGAGTAACCCTGAATATTCTTCCGAGCAACTTAGCATTCCCGCAAGTGCGGTATTATGGACAGGCGAACGCTCTTTGGTTTACCTAAAGACTGACCCCTACGAGCCTGTTTTCGAAATGCGGGAGGTTAGCTTGGCCAACAGAAATGGGGATACCTACACTATCGCATCCGGCTTGCAGAATGGCGATGAAATCGTTACCAATGGAACGTTTACCGTAGATGCCGCCGCACAGTTGCAGGGTAAAAGGTCGATGATGAACCAAGACCGTAAAGGAGAAAATGTAGAAATGGCCGAAATGAATCTGTCAGATAGCGGAGCAGGAATCAAACTATCCAAAAACATTCAAGATGCTTTCAAAAAAAGTATGCCATCCTACTTAAAGATGAAAGATGCCTTTGTCGAAGGTGATTCCGAAAAAGTATCCGAATTTGCGGTAACCACTTTAGATAAGATTACGACCATCCCGGAATCGGAATTGGGCACTATAGAAAAATCCCACTTTACCAAAATAAAAACAATGTTGGCATCCATTGCAGAAAGCGACACGATTGAAAAGCAGCGCGACCATTTCGTGATATTGAACCGGAATATGGTGCCCATGGTAATGAATATTGAGGAAATGGATCCCGAAATTTTTATCCAAAAGTGCCCTATGGCCAATAATAACAACGGAGCCTTTTGGATAAGTGCGGACGAGGAAATACGCAATCCGTACTACGGTGAACAGATGATGACCTGCGGCAGTATCATCGAGACCATCAACTGAAAATAGCACCCTATTTGGGTATAGCTAAAGAGAAACTGAAAATTCGACATCCGTCATCCTTTTCATTTTAATTAAAAGTACTTATTTAATCAATTGGCTCGGTGGATAACCAAATTGTTTCTTAAAACAACGGCTAAAGTATAGTGGGT
>JBATUY010000042.1:0-2047 GCA_049671465.1 Pricia sp.
GTAATAGGCCGCCCACACACCGTTGGCCTGCAGTGCATCTACCTGATCCTTCATCAATGCAATTAACGGCGAGACCACTACGGCCGTGCCCTCCTTGGCCAATGCCGGTAGTTGAAAACAAAGCGACTTTCCACCGCCCGTTGGCATAATCGCCATGACATCTTTTTGGGAAAGAATGTCCTCCATGACTTCCAACTGGTTCGGCCTGAAAGAATCGTATCCAAAATGAGTTTTTAATAAGGGCAGGAGTTCTTGGTGCACTGTACGCGTCATGGTCGTAAAAATAAGGATTGTTTTAAAATTTTTGGGCCAGAGGTTATTTCGCCTTGTAGCCTATTGGTTTTCGGGGTGCCGGATTTTCATTCTTTTTGACAAGTTCGTCTAGGAAATTGAAGACCAGTCCGATGTCTTTGCTCAGGTAGGTGAGCTTCTTTTTTATTTCCCCTAGTTCGAGTTTAAGGGATAAGATATTGGTCATCACCCTACGCATTTTGGTAAAAACACGAATAATTCGGATGTTGACCGCAATGGCCCTTTCGCTACATAAAACACTTGACAACATCGTTACGCCTCGCTCAGTAAAGCAAAATGAGGCATAGCGCAATCCCATTTGATCCGATTTGGGGGTCACAAATTGCGTCATCCAAATATTAAAAGGAATTGGAGGTGCCGAGTTGGTCCCTCCAATTTCCTTATCCTATTAAAAATCATGAGCAATTCCTACTTTCCCAACATCAAAAGCTCATTACATTTAATTTCGGTAAAGTATTTCTTCTCACCTTCTTTCGTCTCATAGGTGCGGTGAACCAATTTTCCTTCTACGGCGACTTGCTTGCCCTTGGTCAGATAGCTCTCCACGATTTCAGCAGTCTTGCCCCAGGCGACAATATTGTGCCATTGGGTGTCCTCTACTTTTTCGCCATTGGCGTTCTTGTAATAATCGCTGGTTGCCAGCGAAAATTTGGCGAGCTTGCTCCCGCTTTCCAAAGTTACGATTTCTGGGTCTTGGCCCAAGTTACCGATCAACTGTACTCTGTTCTTAATTGCGTTCATATTAAATAGTTTTAAAGCCCGTACTACGACAGGCAAGGTTAAACAGTTAATGCTATCAAACGTCTTTCGTTCGACAGGGCAAACATATAACGCACTTTAAATTTTACTCGGTTGAGAAATGATTACTTACGTTTGTAAACGTTTAAAAACGTTTTTTATACTAATAATGAGTTATTTATAATTTTCGTTCGGATTGATTAATTTTACCGTAAACACCGATATGAACGAACCTTTCACTACCGACCGATCTTTTAAAGGCATAGATTATTCAAAAGAACGCCTCCAAAAAGCCAACTATGAAAACTGTTATTTCGAGGGATGCAATTTTTCTGATGGGTACCTTGACAATCAAAATTTTATGGAATGTAAGTTCTTCGACTGCAACTTAAGTAACGCCAATCTTAAACATACGACCTTTCAGGAAGTCTCATTTACCAGTTGCAAGATGATAGGACTCAAATTCGAGGACTGTAATGATTTCTTGATGGATTTCAATTTTGATGACTGTAATTTGAACCTTGCATCATTCTATGGGCTATCCCTAAAAAACCAGCATTTTACCAAATGCAAAATGAAACAGGTAGATTTTACGGACACTAAGTTGCCAGGGGCCACCTTCAACGACTGTGATTTGGAAGGCGCTATTTTTGAAAACACCAACCTAGAAAAAGCAGATTTTAGAACTGCGGTCAACTTTATCATCGATCTTGAAAGAAACCGGGTGACCAAAGCTAGGTTTTCGAAAGAAAATATCTTGGGCCTGCTGTCGAAATACAAGGTTACCATCGAATAAGCCATCAACCGTTCATCGTTAAAAGTAATGCGAAGCACTAGGAAGTATCATCTTTATCCGTTTGCAAACGGATAATTTGTATCTTACAAAACACTTTCACGGCGACCTACGAGGATGGGAAGTAAAAGATGAAGTACAACGCTTTAAACTCATCAAGGTCTCCGACAATAGGATCTATTTTGAGGGCTTTACCTTTGAAAA
>JBATUY010000043.1:0-3018 GCA_049671465.1 Pricia sp.
TTAGTGGTCAAGAACGACCATACCGATTTTAAGATCGACCGTTTGGTTTTCGCTTCCGATTTTAAATTGAAGGGACTGAAAGCATTTGAAAAAGCCAAGCGATTTGCCGAACTGGTTTCCGCCCAGCTGGATTTGGTATATATCAATACCCCGTATGGCGATTTTTTAAGCACCGATGACGCTTATGCGCGCATCAACAAGTTCTTGGCCAAGGCGAATCTTGTCGACCAGGTCGAAATTTACAATGATTATAGTGTAGAAATGGGTATTCTGAACTACAGTAAGGCGAATGCGGCCGATGCTATCGCTCTTTCAACACACGGTCGAAAGGGTCTTGCTCACTTTTTCAGTGGCAGTATCGGCGAAGATGTCACGAACCACGCTAAAATTCCGGTCCTTACCTTCAATATGACAAAAAATCTATGAATACATCTGATGAACAATCCCGGACCATAAAAACTATGGAACTATCGGAATGTCTGGCCCTTTTAGGCGAAAATTACATCGGCCGTTTGGCCTATATCTCGGGCAAGACACCCCACATTAATCCCATAACCTATTTCCACGACGCTGAAGAGCGTTGTATACTCAGCTATTCGGCGCCCGGCTATAAGATCGAGGCTATGGAAAGACATGGGGCCGTCGCTTTTCAGGTCGATGACATCCGTTCTATCCAGAACTGGCGTTCGGTCATGGTACATGGTAATTTCGAAGAACTTGAGGGCAGTACGGCCAAAAAGTACCTGCACCGGTTCGCCGAAGGGGTGCAAAGTACCATCGCGAAAAAAGAAGGAGAAACCCCAAAGTTTATACAGGACTTCTCAAGCCGTTTGCAAGAACGGAAAATTCCAATCGTCTATCGCATTCATATTACGGACATCATTGGGAAATCTCGGCAAGACTGATCTAGTGCGCGATTACAGTTCGCGGATAAAAATTATACGCAATACAAACCGGATATTGAAAGTAACGGATTACCATTCAAACTTTATCTTGTCTTAAACGGCCAATAAAATGGCGACATAGTGGCAAACTGCGGCCGCTAGTACAAAAAAATGCCATACCGCATGGTTGTACGGGTATTTTTTCCACAGGTAAAAGATAACGCCTAAAAGATAAAGTACGCCCCCGATACTGATCATGATCATAATCGTTGGGGGAATGGCATCAATAAATGTACGCCCCCCTACGATTAGAATGCATCCCATGGCTATGTACACCAAGGTAGAGATTACGTTCCATTTGCCCGTAAAGAAAATCTTGAAGACAATACCCAATGCGGTCATCGTCCACAATACGCTGAGCAAGGTGATGCCAAATGCATCATTCATATATATCAACAAGAAAGGAGTGTAAGTGCCGGCGATCAGAAAATAAATGCTGATGTGGTCCAAAATTTCTAATATACGCTTTGTCCTAGGATGTTGAAAGCTATGATATAATGTAGAGAAGGTAAAAAGCTGCAAAAAGCAGAATCCGTATATCGCGGCTCCGATGACCCCAGGGGTATTGTCACTTTTTATAGCAAAAGCAATTAGAATCGGAATGCCGACGATGCCGAAAATAATGCCGAAGCCGTGTATGATGGCATTGACGAGTTCGATTTGAATTTGAGTGTTGCGGTGCTGCACTTGCATGATAATGGTTCGCGTTCGAATTTCATGGATTCTCGACCAAGATATAGGTATTCGGATTAAAACGTCGTAATTAAAGTAGAGATTATTTCAATATCCATTCAGCGACCTAAAACTTCGTTCATAAACGCGTAAAGTTCATGCATCTGGGGCTTTCCTTTATGTCGGCCGGCCCTTCCGAAGGCGTACAGTACGAACCAAAGAACGAGCATAAAACCCATAAGGCCTAATTGAAGCCTGTATGGCCGGTTTAACGACGCGCTTGAATAGGCCCATATTCCCAAAATAATGAATACGGTCGCTACGCCGAAATGCAGGAACATGAAGAACGTCCACAGGGTAGGGTTGGGGCCGAACACGCCGTATAGTTTAATTCCTGTGTCTTCGTTTTCTTGCAATTCGTTGATTTCAAGATGTAGTTGCGGCGACCAAAAGTGGTGCCGATCTTGATTGAACTTGATGAAGATATGGTCATCGCTGCGGTTGACCAGAAAGGGTGTTTTTTCGGCGGATGCGAAAGCCGAAAGTAACGCTTCCTTGTTTTCTGACAGTTCTAACTGAAACCTAGGCCTAAGAACGATTTCGTTGGGAAGCCTATTCATGGCCGGGCAGCATAAAGATTGTTCGAGCGTATTCCATGCGAATCGGATAAGAAATTATTGATGACATTCCATCTGATTTGTGACCATTTCGACCACTGGTTTCGGGGAAATATAGGGGATACCCAGACCCAGCCCCCTGATGATAAAAAGGATGCCTATACCCATGACAAAAACGGGAATCAGTTTTTGCACATTTTTCCGGATGCCGCCCTTTAACAATCCACTGAAATAGATGGCGGTCGTCATCAACGGAACGGTGCCCATTCCGAAAAGTATCATGTAAAGACTTCCTTCGGCCGCGTTGCCCATGGCGATTGCCCCGAAAAGGGCCATGTACACCAAACCACAGGGTAAAAATCCGTTTAAAAAACCGATGGTCAGGAACGTATCCGGCGATTTCTTTTTTAGTTCTTTGCCCAAGCGGTTCTTTACCCTTGAAATAATTTTGTAAACGGGCTTTGATAGATGGTATCGGTTAAAGGTTTTTAGGGGAATCAGTACCGTTAGAATCATCAGCACACCGATGGCAATGGAAAGGTTCTGTTGCATACCGAAGACATAGAGTCCTTTTCCGAGCAATCCGAATACAAATCCGATGATGCCATAGGCCGTTAGGCGACCGAAATGGTACAGCAATATCTGTATGAATTTTTTGAGATTGTTCGAACGGTCCACCGGAAGCATAAAGGCGATGGGGCCGCACATGCCGACGCAGTGGAGACTTCCCATTAGTCCTAATATAAGGGCGGATACTAGCATTTCGATTCGATATTAGACCTACC
>JBATUY010000044.1:0-4007 GCA_049671465.1 Pricia sp.
TTCCAAAAACGTCTGCGGCAGAGGCGTACGTACCAGTTGCTCAAATTTTCCTGTACGTATTCCGATATCGCACGGCTAGCCCTGGTAGGTTCGTAATCGGCATAGGCTTCGTCAACGACCTGTATCAGGGAATGTAATTCTGACAATATCCAGCGGTCGATTTCAGGCCTTTCGTTCAACGGAATATCATCTTCGGAATAGTCAAAAGCATCAATATTCGCGTATAATGCAAAGAAGGAATAGGTGTTGTACAGCGTACCGAAAAACTTGCGTTTGACCTCGGCGATACCTTCGATATCGAACTTTAGATTGTCCCACGGGTTTGCATTCGAAATCATGTACCAGCGGGTCGCATCGGCGCCGTGCTCGTTCATCGTCTCAAACGGATCGACGGCGTTGCCCAGGCGTTTAGACATCTTTTTGCCATCCTTGTCAAGAACAAGTCCGTTGGAGACCACATTTTTATACGCCACGGAATCGAAGACCATAGCGGCAATCGCATGCAGCGTGTAAAACCAACCGCGGGTCTGGTCGACGCCCTCGGCGATAAAATCGGCGGGGAAAGTCTCGTTTTTATCAATAAATTCTTTGTTCTCGAACGGATAGTGCCATTGCGCATAGGGCATTGAGCCACTATCGAACCAAACGTCGATCAGGTCGGTCTCGCGGTTCATACGCCTTCCTGATGGGGACACCAAGGTAATCTCATCAACGATGTTTTTATGCAGGTCAATGGTATCGTAGTTTTCTTCGGACAGATCGCCTACCTTAAAATCGGCAAATATGTCTTTCTCGAGCACTCCGGCTTCGACCGCTTTCGCCATTTCAGATTTCAATTCGGCCACCGAGCCGATCATAATCTCTTCTTGTCCGTCTTCGGTGCGCCAAATCGGAAGCGGAATTCCCCAATAGCGCGAGCGGGAGAGGTTCCAATCATTCGCATTGGCCAACCAGTTGCCGAAACGCCCGTCACCTGTGGATTTGGGTTTCCAGTTGATGGTATCATTGAGTTCGACCATACGGTCTTTAATGTCGGTGACCTTGATAAACCAAGAATCCAATGGATAATAGAGGATGGGTTTATCGGTTCGCCAACAATTCGGGTAGCTATGTACGTATTTCTCGACCTTAAAGGCCTTGTTTTCTTCTTTTAACTTGATGGCAATCTCGACATCGACCGATTTCTCGGGTTCTTCGCCTAGATTGTAATATTCATTCTTCACGTATTTACCCGCCAGTTCTTTCATTTCGGGGCGAAACTTACCTTGAAGATCGACCAGTGGTACCAAATTCAAATTTTCGTCCATGACCAGAAGTGGCGGTACTTCGGGCGAGGCCTGTTTGGCCACTAGGGCATCATCGGCACCGAAGGTCGGGGCGGTATGTACGATGCCCGTACCGTCTTCGGTAGTTACAAAGTCACCGGCGATGATGCGAAAGGCGTCCGTCGGGTTTTGGTAGGGCAGGGCATAATCGAGGAGTTGCTCGTATTTGATATTGACCAAATCTGCACCTTTAAACGCCTTGACCACGTAGTAAGGGATTTTTTTGTCCCCCGATTTGTACTCCAGCAATTCTGGCTTGGTCTCGACCCGTTTGAATTTTCCCGAAAACTGCGCGTTCACCAACTTTTTGGCCAGAACCACGTTCATAGGCTTGAACGTGTACTGGTTGTAAGTTTCTACCAGCACATAGTCGATTTTTGGTCCGACCGTCAAGGCCGTGTTCGAGGGTAAGGTCCAAGGTGTGGTCGTCCAGGCCAAAAAATGGATATCGCCTTCATCCTTGAGAAAATCAGGAAGTGAATCCGCGACGGCCTTGAACTGCGCTACGGCCGTGGTATCGGTAACATCTTGATAAGTGCCCGGCTGGTTGAGCTCGTGGGAGCTAAGGCCCGTGCCCGCTTTGGGCGAATAGGGCTGTATGGTGTATCCTTTATATATTAGTCCTTTATCGTAAACCTGCTTGAGCAACCACCAGACCGACTCCATATATTTCGGCTTGTAGGTGATGTAGGGGTCATCCATATCGACCCAATAACCCACTTGCTCGGTCATCCGGTTCCACACATCGGTGTAGCGCATGACCGCCTTTTTACAGGCTTCGTTGTATTCCTTGACGGATATCTTCTTGCCGATATCTTCTTTCGTGATACCGAGTTCTTTTTCGACCCCGAGTTCGATGGGCAGGCCATGGGTATCCCATCCGGCCTTGCGCTTGACCTGAAAACCCTTCATGGTCTTATATCGCGGGAAGATATCCTTGATGGTGCGCGCCATGACATGGTGTATTCCGGGCATTCCGTTCGCGGATGGCGGCCCCTCATAAAAGACGTAACCGGGCCGGCCTTCCCTTGTGGAAACGCTTTTCTCGAATATTCCGTTTTCCTTCCAATAGGCGAGTATCTCCTCGGCTACCTTGGGCAGGTCCAATCCTTTATATTCCGCGAATTTCATAGTGTCGTTATCCTAGTGTTATCCTCCTTGATTTAAAGGCTGCAAAATTAGGTATTTTGGACGGATTTTGCTGCTGGGGAGTGCCTGAAATTCATCCCGTTACTCAAATCAATACTGGCTAGCGTCCAAATATCGAATCGATCCGTATATATTTGCAAGAACAACTAAAAACACAAATCATGAAAAAAGTATTTCTTAGTACACTATTGATGCTTGCATTGAGCGTATCGTTCGTTTCGTGTAGGGATGCCGAAAACAAGTCTGAAGACGCTATGGAAGAAGCTGGCGAGGCTATGGACGAGGCAGGTGATAAAATGGAAGAAGTGGGTGAAGACATCGAAGAGGGTGCCGAAGATGCCGCCGATGAGGTAGAGGATGCTGCCAACGATGCCGGTGATGCCATGGAAGATGCGGTCGATGATAACTAAGCTGTTACAATTTTTTAGAAAAGGGAACCCTGACGGAAACGTTAGGGTTTTTTTTGGGTCAAAAGCTATATCCCAACCCCACGATCAAATTCACTCCCGGTGCGGCGATACCCGATGAATATGATCTATAGCGCTGGTTCGTCATATTTTCGAGGCTCAGGGAGGCTTTTAGGGCATTCGAAATGCTGAATTGCGAACGGAAATTCAACGTATACCAAGACGGTGCATACGGATTGCCATTGGCATCCGACGCATAGATATACGTCTTGCCGCGCTCGGAGGCCGCCAAATCTTCGAAGGCAACTTCACCGTTATAATTCAGGAACAAATCGGTCTTCAGTCTTTGGTTTTTCCACACCACGTGAAAATCTCCAAATGTGGGCGGTACATGCCGACCGGGCGAATCCGTTCCGTCTTCCTCCTCTTCGATACCTTCGGTCAGGGTCAGGTTCGACACTAAAGACCATTGATCGGACAGAAAGGCCTCCAGACCGAATTCGAATCCATAAACATAGGCCCTAGCTGCATTCTGTATGGCCTGCACACTACTAAGTTCGCCGTTGTATTCTATTTGTGACGCGCCATTGAACTGGTAATCCCTACGCACCAAAGCATCTACCAAATAGGTATAGTACCCCGTTCCCTTGAGAACCAGTTTATCGTTGAAGTTCTTCTGCACGCCCAGCTCCGCATTGTAGGCATATTCGGGCTCCAAATCGGTATTGGGCACGACCACCGCCCCGGGTTCGGAGTCGAAAATCTTTCCGATATCATCGATGTTCGGGGCGCGAAACCCGGTAGAACCGTTCAAGGTTATCTGTAAATGTTCTTTGGGAAACCAACTGAGGCCAAGACTTCCGGTCAAAGCGCCATTGTTCAGATCAGCATTGTCGAAAGGAAAGGGATAAAAGGTCTTGTCGAAGATGGCGTCTATCCAAACATGACTGTACCGCAACCCGGAGAGCAGCGTAAAATTGGGCCTGGCCTGATACTCCCCGTTGATGTAGCCAGCCGCACTCTGCCAAGTAGAACCGTCAGGATATCTTGAAGCGGCATCGGCGACCGCGTTGGTTTCGATATTTCGTTGGCTGCCATCGGAACCGACCTGATTAAAGATATACTC
>JBATUY010000045.1:0-7696 GCA_049671465.1 Pricia sp.
TAAAAAACGCCACTTTACGCGTCCGTTTCCACAATAGCGCTGGAACAATGAGCAAATCAAAAAGAATGCCGACCGCCCCTATGATTTTATGTACCCAGGGCTGTTGCAATACATCCCCGATAACATAATAATGGGCTTTGCCCAGCATTAACAGGCGTACGATACCGAAGTCCAGCCAATCCCCATATACTTTGGCGACCGCGGCATACACGTAAACGATCAGAAGCTGAAAAACGATCGCCCATTTCACCCAAGCGAACATGGCATCCGTTTTTAGGGCGGGGTTTTGCCGTACATCCAAAGAATGGCTTCTGTTTGCCGGAAAGAAACACATGATTCCTGATATGAGTACCAAGAGATAGTAATGGTTGTTGTACGATGTTTTTTGCATGAGGTACACGCCCGTCCACATCAAGGTAAAGGCGATAATGCTGAACCGGTATTTGTAGCCCAGGGCGATCATGACGCCCAAGGTGCCCATGATGAAAAAGTAAAAGTACATACCGTTACCGGGCAAGGGCTGTAGCCATTCGAAGCCTATAAAATTGAAGGTGAACTTGGGTTCGATCAAGGTTCTTTTGATCCAGCCGGTCAACATCGCGCCGTAGCATTCCAACGCCACCAAGATTCCGAAAAATATCCGGAAAATGATGAGGGGCGAGTTGTCGATTTTCGTAAAGAGAAAACGATGCATAAACGTCTTTATTACGATGAAACTATACCGTGTAATCGAAGCCTACCAGTTAGAAGGAGCATTTCGATAAGGTTATTATGGTTGATTGTAAATTAACGATAGCGACGTTTTTTTATCCTTGTGCAGCTGCTCCTTGAGGGCATCGACGGACTCGAACTTATGCTCGTCGCGGATGCGGTGCAGAATGTCTACCTGTATTTCCTTTTCGTATAGATCTTGATCGAAATCGAAATAATGGATTTCGATACTGGCCTGCGCATCGTCGGCCCCTTGGGCATTACCCGAAACGGTCGGGTTATGGCCAATGTTCATCATGCCGTAGACCGTTTTGCCGAAAAGTTCGCTCTGCACCGTGTAAACTCCTTTTTTTGGTATCAGTTTGTAGGATTCCGGGATACTGAGATTCGCCGTAGGAAAAGCAATCTGCCTGCCCAGGCCCTTCCCCTTTTTGACACTTCCGGTGAGCATGTAATGGTAGCCTAGGTAGGCATTGGCGGTCGGAATGTCTCCTTCATCCAACGCTTTTCTGATTTTGGTCGAACTGACGGATACTTCGTCGATTTCCTGTGCCGAAATTTCTTCCACCTCAAAGTCCAACGTATTGCCGAAAGCCTTGAGGTCGGTAATGTTCGCATTGCGGTTTCTGCCGAAACGATGGTCGTAGCCGATGATGATTTTTTTGGTCTTCAGTTTGTTCACCAGCATATCGCGTACGAATTCGGTCGCGGAGAGGCGTGAAAATTCTTTGGTAAACGGATGGATGATGAGCTGGTCGAGTCCCATTTCGGTCAAGATCTTGGACTTTTCACCAATGGTATTCAGCAGTTTGATGTCCACATCTTTCTGCAGCACCATTCTGGGATGGGGGAAGAAGGTAAGCACGGTAGATTTCAGGTCGACCATGGCCGCCGTTTTTATCAGGCGTTCCAAAATTTTACGGTGTCCGATATGCACGCCATCAAAGGTGCCGATAGTGACGGCCGTGGGATGTCTTTCGTCGTATTTGGAGATGCTTTGGACTGTTACCACGTACTTAAAATAATAAAAGGCTTATATTTGGGGATAGGCTAATTCCCCCTAAATGCAGACAAAATTACGGTTACTTTTTTCAATTACCATGGTATTTCTTTCCTTTTACGCTGCTGCGCAGGGGCAATACTGGGAACATCGATCTGCTCGAAATACCATGGCCAAAAAAATATCCGATCGGTTCGATGTACACAAAGGCGAAGTGTTCTCTTTTGAGGAAAACCGTTTTAAGGCCGCTTTGAATTCGGTAACGGGCAAAGCTTCGCAAGTCGTTTATTTTCCGAACGCTACGGGTGAACTTTCGGCGTACACCGTGATTGAGGCCCAAGTGCTTTCCCCGGCGCTATCCCGAAAATATCCAAACATAAAATCCTATGTCGGCCACAGCACCGACGGGGCCAAGAACAGGGTGAGGTTCAGTGTTTCGCCAAACGGCATGCAGGCCATGATCGTACATACCGATGGAAGCGGCAACAGCTTTATCCAAAAAGTCTCCGATGACGCTTATGTCATGTATAATAGGAATACCGAAAACCTTGCTGATGCCGATTTTGTCTGTACCACCCAAGATATACTCATCGATAAGAGCAGAAATCTGACCGCTAAACCCGTAGACGGACAAGTACTTCGCAAATACCGATTGGCGATAACCGCATCGGCCGAATATACGGCTTTTCACGGGGGAACCGTTGCCGACGCCCTGGCCGCCATAAACGCCACTATGACAAGGGTCAACGAAGTATTCGAAAGGGATTTGGCGGTAACGCTCGAGCTGGTCGACAACACTGATGCCGTGATTTTCACAGACCCGAATACCGATCCTTTCAGCGGCGCATTGGGTGCTCTGGGCAGTCAAGGACAGCAAGCTTTGACGGACCAGATCGGGGAGGCCAATTATGATATCGGCCATGTGCTGCACGAGGGCGGTAATGGAGGTAATGCCGGTTTTATTGGCGCTATTTGTGTCGATAATCGTAAGGGCAGTGCCTATTCATCTAGCCAGAACCCCCAAGGTGATGTTTTTGATCTTGATTTTGTAGCGCACGAAATGGGCCATCAACTTGGGGCCAACCACAGTTGGTCTTTTGAGTGGGAAGAGACCGATGTACAAGTGGAGCCGGGCAGCGGTACAACGATCATGGGCTATGCGGGCATCACAGAGTTTGACAATGTAGCGCCCAATGGTGACGATTATTTTCACTACGTAAGTATCGAGCAGATCATCAATAATTTAGAGGGTAAGACCTGTGGAGAGGTACTTCCCATTACCAATAATCCGCCGGTCGTAGATCCGCTCGAAAATTATACGATTCCAAAATCTACGGCTTTTGTCTTGAGCGGTGAGGCTGCCGATGCCGACCCTGGCGACGCGCTTACCTATGCTTGGGAACAGGTCGATAACGGCATCGTTAAAAGAATCACGTTCGGCCCCGATAATCCGAACGGGGCGAATTTTAGGTCTCGACCGCCTACTACCGAACCCACCCGATATTTTCCGAGGTTGTCCCGTATTGTCGCCGGTACGCTCACCCAGACCGAACCCGACATCAACACAGCTTGGGAAACGGTTTCGGATGTTGCCCGCGATTTCAATTTTGCGTTTACGGTGCGCGACAATGCGCCGGGCGGCGGACAAGTAGTCTCGGAATTGACCACGATATCGGTTACCAATAGCGCAGGTCCATTTGTAGTTACTTCGCAAGCGGCCAATCTTACCTACGTCGCGGGTCAAGTAGAAGAAATCACCTGGGACGTAGCAGGTACGAATGTAGCCCCGGTAAATTCCCAAATTGTCGATATTTTGTTATCCACCGATGGCGGACTCACTTTTCCCGAGATGCTGGCCGAAGGGGTGTTGAACGATGGTGTTCATGAGGTGGTCGTTCCCGGACTGCCGACTACCCAAGCACGGGTTATGGTGAAAGCGGCCGATAATGTGTTTTTGGCCGTCAATACATCCGATTTTACGATCGAGACTTCCGAAATTGTGCTGAACCTTCCCAATTTAAATTATGAGATTTGCCAATCCGAAGACCTTGCCATTCCCTTTGTGTACGAATCCTACCTCGATTTTGATGAAGAAGTAAGCTTCAGTATCGCCAATGCGCCCGCGGGTCTCGATGTGTCATTTACCCCTGCAATAGTTACGGCGGGCGATACACCGGTGAGCATCCTCCTTGAAAATACGGAGAATGTCGCCGAAGGAAATTACGATTTACTCTTGACCGCGACATCGGCAAGCTTGACCCGGCAGATCGGACTTCGTCTATCCGTTTTCGATACCGATTTCCCCGAAGTTATTTTAGAATTGCCAGCGGACGGATCGGCGGATACCTCTACTACGGAAACCTTGCAGTGGGAAAATAATCCATCCTATACATCCTACGAAATACAGATCGCTACCGATGGGGCATTTCAGAATATGGTGGAAACGGCCACCGTATTCACCAATACCTATACCAGTGAAAATCTGGAAAACGACGCGACCTATTTTTGGCGGGTAAAACCGTTCAATAGTTGTGGTGAGGGGAGTTTTGGGAGTGTTTTTTCTTTTACGACCATCCCCTTTACGTGCGATACTAAAGCAGCTTTCGGCCTACCGCAAGAAATTCCATCGGTAGGGCAGCCCACCATAATTTCAACGATATCTTTCTTTGAAGACTTGCAGATCGCCGACCTCAATGTCAATTTGAATATCGACCACAGTTTTCTGGAAGATTTAACGATTACTCTTACTTCGCCCTCGAATACGACCGTAACCTTGGTTTCGAACGCTTGCGGAAATCTCAAAAATATCAACGCCGTTTTCGATGACGATGCCAACGATTTTATTTGCGGGGCCTTATCCAACGTCGGTATCGCAGGTACGGTAAAGCCTTCGGGCGCCTTAAATTCCTTTGAAGGAGAATCTATTTTAGGGGAGTGGGTCTTGAAAATTCAGGATATTGCTACGGGAGACGGCGGTGCGCTAAATGCTTTTTCTTTGGATGTTTGTATCGAGGGCGACTTTCGGCCCGATGCCGACCGGGACGGCGTTTTTGACGATGGCGACGATTTGTGTCTCGGTACGCCCGAAGGTACCGAAGTCGATACAACGGGATGCCCTGTCTACCGATTCCCGAACGATAATTTTTTGGTATCGGTCGAAAGTGTATCCTGCCGGAACAACGATGATGGTCGGTTACAGGTAGAAGCCCTGTTGCTCGCCGATATTACGTATGCAATAACCGTGGCTGGTAACGGGACTGTAACGACGGACACTTTTACCAATACCTATAGCACCCCCAACCTTACGGCCGGTACCTACACGGTATGCATCGATGGTTCGAACGGGGAAATTGAATACGAAACCTACTGCTTCGATGTCGTGGTTACGGAGCCGGAACCTTTGGGCGTAACTGCAGCAATTGCTCAGAGTGGCAATCAGGTAGTGCTTTCTATGGAAGGGGCCGATACGTACACCGTAACTTTAAACGGAAATAGCATACGTACTGAAAAATCTGAAATCACCTTAGACCTGTCTACCGGAAAGAACACGATTAAGGTCGTAACCGACCAGCCCTGTCAAGGCGTTTACGAAGATCAGTTTAATATTTCCTTAGGCGCGACGGCGTATCCGAACCCGTTTGTGCATACCACCCGACTGTTTTTAGGTGCCGTCGAAACACAGTTGATGATAGCGATTTTTACCCCCGATGGGCAATTGGTCAAGGAAGATACCTATGCACCAAATAGCAATCAAGTCGATTTGGATTTTACGGGACTGCCCCCAAGCGTCTATGTCATCAAGTTTGAAGGGGAACATACAAAAGGAACGGTAAAAGTGATAAAACGATGAGACAGTTGGCTTTTATTGTAGTGGGGATATTGCTTTTGTCGGGATGTAAAAAAGACCCTCCGAACCCACCCGAAAAAGCAACGCTGACCGAACCTGCCAAGAATTCGGAGTGTACGCCGGTCGAAGATGCCGGTGGCAACAGTAGCCGTGTCCGTTTTGGATGGCAACCCGGCAATTATAGCGATAGCTACGAGGTAGTGGTCCGAAACTTGACTACCGGCGATGCCATTGACCGGGTGCCCGATGGTACGACGACGACGATACCTTTGGAAAGGGGGACGCCCTATTCTTGGTTCGTGATTTCGAGGAACGCCCAGACGAACGAAACCGCGACAAGTGAAACTTGGTCTTTCTACAATCCCGGATCAGAGACCGATCACGCACCCTTTCCCGCTGAAATCATAAACCCGGAACCGGGGGCCACCGCTTTTAAGGATGTCAATAATGAAATCGTCTTACAGTGGTCGGCCAGCGATATCGATGAAGATATCGAAAGTTATAAAATCTACTTTTCGACCGAAAATCCGCCGAATGTGCTGATAGCCGCTCCCGAGGCCGGGCAGACTACGCAACGGGTAGGTGTGCTTTCCGATGAGGTGTACTATTGGCGGGTCGTTACCACCGACGCCTTGGGCAATACGTCGGATACCGGGGTTTTGGATTTTAAAGTGTACTGATTTTTGATTCTGGCGCTCTAGTAATTTCACCTCTGGGGATGATTTCGATGCTGGGGGTCAATTCTATAGCGCTCACGTGGGCAGTTCACTTGAATGGGAAAACAAATTAATCGGGAATCGGATTGATTTCTTTCTTGTGCTCAATCTTTCTTCGCCTTCGATACTTTAAGTAGAAGGTAAATAGTGGTGCCTATACGGTTATATGTCCGCATTAGGTGCCGTTAAATTCGTTCATCGTGATTTTGACGCCTGCAAGTACAAATGATTTTATAAGGGCCGAAGCTTTTTCAAAGCGCTCTGGCAACGCGGCTCTCTCGTCGTCGTTCCATTCCCCCAACACGTAATCGACTTGCCGTCCTTGGCCGAAATCGGCACCCACTCCGAACCGGAAGCGGTTGTAGTTTGTGGTCTGTAGAACGTTCTGAATATCCTTGAGGCCATTATGACCACCATCGCTGCCTTTGGTCTTCAGGCGGATCGTACCGAATTCCAAGTTGATGTCATCTGTGATGACCAATAGGTTTTCAAGCGGAATTTTTTCTTGCTCCATCCAATACTTTACGGCCTTTCCGCTTAGGTTCATAAAGGTCGAGGGTTTCAGGCAAATAATGCTGCGTCCCTTTATTGTGAACGAGCCGACATCGCCCAACCTTGCGGTCTCAAAGCTGAAGCTCTCTTGGGCCGCAAGGGCATCCAAGACCTTAAAGCCCACATTATGGCGTGTTTCGGCATATGTATCGCCGATGTTTCCCAAGCCTACGATTAAAAATTTTTTCATGCTATCTGTTTCTTCTAAGCGTGTTTTGTCCGTTTTGAACAGGGATTTAAAAAAATGGAGCATTGCGTTTTTTTGTCAAGATGTTATCCCTAAAAATACAAAAGCATCCCGACACAATGCCGGGATGCTTCTTTTTGATTATCCAAAGAAATACTACTCTTTGCTTTCTTCGCCGCCTTCGGAAGCCTCGGCTCCTTCAGCACCTTCTTCGCCTTCAGCTGCTCCTTCTTCGCCTTCAACGCCTTCTAGATCTTCGTCCTCATCTTCGATAACGATGGCCGCACGCATAGTTTTCACCTGTACAACAACCGTGGTCTCCGGATGTAAGATTTCAAATTCGTCGTTCAATAAGCTTTCAACGGTAATGTTATCACCAATTTTCAATTTCGAAATATCGATATCGAAGAAATCGGGTAGATTATCCGGTAGGGCCTTGATGGACAGCTTTCTCTTTCTGAACAGTAAACGGCCACCGTTTCTAACCCCCGGTGCATTGCCCTGAAGGCGCACGGGAATGTTCATGGTCACTGCTTTATCATCGAAAAGTTGATAAAAATCGATGTGCAATATGCGATCCGTCACCGGGTGGAACTGAATATCTTGCATAATGGCCTTTAGCTTTCCATCGCCCAAGTCAACCTTTACGGTGTGGGCGGCGCCAGTGTACACTATATCCCTGA
>JBATUY010000046.1:0-8617 GCA_049671465.1 Pricia sp.
AATGTGTACATATATCTGTAAAAAATCTAAAAATTAAAACCCACCGTATATAGTAATGATACAAACAAACAAACAAATCAAATATTTAACTTTCACATTATGACTGAAACAAAAAACAACAACGGATTGAAGGTATTGGCCGGCCTTATGGGGGTATTGCTCCTAGGCGTCATCATCTACACGGTCAGTCTTTACCAGGACAAGAAAAAGACCGAGACCGTGCTTACCCAAGAAAAGCAACTGGTCGTAGAGGACCTCAACAGCCTGAAGTCAGAATATGACAAAGCGATTCTAGAGAGCAACGCCACGAACGAGGAGTTGGTCGAGGCCCGCGACAATATTTCGAAATACATCGATTCCGTTCAAAATATGAAGGCCGATATTAGTTCTTTATCCCGTTACCGAAGACAAGTCGGTGTTTTAAAGGCGGAAAGAGAGCAATTGCTAAAGCAGGTCGATTCGCTTCAAAAATCGAACACGATGATCGCTATGCAACGTGACAGTACGTATACCGAGCTTGAAAAACAAACGATTTTCAACGATTCTTTGGTCGTTCAGAACACGCAATTGGCCGACGCCGTTGAGAAAGGATCCGCTTTGAACTTATCTAAATTCAATGTTGACGCCGTTAAGGAACGTAACAGCGGAAAATTATCTTCGACCAACCGCGCAAAAAGAGCGGACAAATTCAAGATATGCTTTACCGTAGCCGACAACGTAATCGCCGAGGCTGGTGACCGTGAATTTTATATCGAAGTACTCGATCCACAGGGCAACGTGTTGGGCGAAAGCTATTCAAAGACCAATGACGACGGTGCATCGGTTACCTACAGCAAGGGCACCAGCTTCTACTATGAAAATAAAAATCTGGATGTTTGCGATTATATCAGCAAGCCTTCCGGTGATTTCAAGGAAGGTAACTATATGGTCAACGTATATGACGCTGGCTTAAAATTGTTGGGAACTTCCAAGTTTGAGTTGAAGTAAAAGAAATTCAAATCGTATTGAAAAAGCCGTCTCGTAATCAAACGAGACGGCTTTTTTGATGGAAATCACTTTTGTGGTTTTACTATAGTAACTTCAGGGCATATTGCGGAATTAACCTCATAGACCGTTTACCGCATTCGAATAGTACCGATTGCCGAATTTTAAAAAGAATACATGGCTGTTCGACATTTAGCAATACGTCAAAAAGTCGTCTTTACCTGATAGATGAAGCCCATTATTTCAAACTTCCAACCATATCTTCGGGTTTGACCCATTCGTCATACTCCTCAGCGGTGACATACCCCAGGTTTATCGCTTCCTCTCTTAGGGTAGTTCCGTTTTTATGGGCGGTGTTCGCAATTTCAGCGGCCTTGTAGTAGCCGATTTTAGTGTTCAACGCCGTAACCAGCATCAGCGAATTGTTCAGCATCTGTTCAATGACCTTATAGTTGGGCTCAATACCCGCAGCACAATTTTCGTCGAAACTGACACAGGCGTCCCCAATTAATTGAGCAGATTGTAAGATATTGGCTGCCATCATAGGCTTGAACACGTTGAGTTCGTAATGGCCTTGCGTACCGCCGACCGAAACCGCAACATCATTGCCCATCACCTGTGCACAGACCATGGTCAAGGCCTCGCATTGAGTGGGATTTACTTTACCCGGCATAATGGAACTGCCCGGTTCATTGGCGGGAATAGTGATTTCCCCGATACCCGAACGCGGACCGCTAGCCAACATTCTGATATCATTGGCGATTTTGTTCAACGACACCGCGAGTTGTTTTAGGGCACCATGACTTTCGACTATGGCGTCATGGGCGGCCAAGGCCTCGAATTTATTGTCCGCAGTCCGAAAGGGCAATTCCGTGAAATCGGAAATATATTTTGCGACCAGCACATCGTATCCGCTAGGGGTATTAAGCCCCGTGCCAACGGCCGTACCGCCCAAGGCCAGCTCGCTGAGATGGTCAAGGGTGTTCTTTAAAGCGGTAAGACCATGGTCGAGTTGTGAGGCGTATCCTGAAAACTCTTGTCCGAGTGTCAGCGGGGTGGCATCCATCAAATGGGTGCGACCTATTTTTACGACTTTGGCGAATTCTTTGGATTTTGCCTGTAGCGTATCGCGCAACTGTTCAACCCCGGGAATCGTGGTTCCCGTTATTTTTTTATAGGCGGCAATATGCATTCCCGTAGGAAACGTGTCGTTCGAAGATTGTGATTTATTGACATCATCGTTGGGCTGGATGGTCTTTTCGCCCGCGCCAATTTTCTTCCCCGCCATCTCGTGGGCACGATTGGCGATGACCTCGTTTACGTTCATATTGCTCTGCGTACCGGAACCGGTCTGCCAAATCACCAAGGGGAATTGGTCATCGTGCTCGCCGGCTATGATTTCGTCGCATACCTTGGCGATTAGGTCCCGCTTTTCTTCGGTAAGCACCCCCAATTCACAATTGGTGTACGCTGCTGCCTTTTTAAGGTAGGCAAATCCATAAACGATATCCAGTGGCATAGAAGCGGCCGGGCCAATCTTAAAATTATTGCGGGAGCGCTCGGTCTGGGCGCCCCAGTACTTATCGGCGGGTACGTTTACCTCGCCCATGGTGTCTTTTTCTATCCTGTATTCCATTTTCGGTGTGTTTTCGTTTCTAACAAAGGTATGGGATAGCCCGATATTTTCCTTGGTGAACAAAAGCGAATATTTTCACTTGTATTCAAAAAATTTAAACAAGTTCATTATCTTTGTCCTCAAACACGAGGAAACATGTTCGAATTCGACCAATATTTAGGATTTTTAGCTTTTTTGACCATTCTGACCATAGGTTTTTGGTTGATGATTTTCTTATTGACTTTCGTGGTCCCGTATTGGTTGGGCGGAAACCTTATAGAGCTTTATAAGGAATGGAAGGAAAAGAAAAAGGCGAAGCAGGAAGCTTCCTGATTTTCGGATAGCAATAAAAAAAGCCCGGGGAAGTCGATAGCGACTTCCCCGGGCTTTTTTTGTTCGGCTTGCATTTATCCTTCCTCTTGATCACCTTCGTAATCGCCGCCACCACGCCGACCTTCACGTTCTTTAGGCTGATTGAACCTATAAATGAAAGAAAAAGTAAACGCCCGTTCCCGCCATTGGAATTCACTGCGCGAAGTAAAAAAATCGGTTTCCGTAAACGACCGTCTTTTTCTAGAATTTAAGGCATCACTGACGTTGAACGACAACGTACCGTTATCGTTCAAGATATCTTTGCTAAAGGCCAAATCAAGTGAGAAAATACCGTCGCTTTTGGTCTGTGCGTTCTGGCGCGGGCCCCTATAAAAGGCATTGGTCTGCCATTCGACCTTTGCCGGCAATGATACCTTAGAACTGAACCTGGCGAACCAGCTTGTATTATCGTTACCGTAATTCACGCCATTGAATACACCCTCGGAAGAAAATTTAAAGATGTTGAAGCTACCGTTCAAGCGCAACCATTTTTCGGGATTGTAGAGAATACCCGCTTCCGCGCCATATCTATTTTCCGTAGATAGGTTGATCGGAATCGATCGCACGATTTCGATACCATCGGTCGTAACCTGCCCGGTCGACTCTTGAACCCGCTCAAAAGCATCGGTTTCTTGTTGGTAGTAGATAGACGAGGTAAGGGTCAATTTATTCCATCGTTTCAGATAACCAAGGTCAAATGTATTCGAGAAAGCAGGATTTAAATCTGGGTTCCCCTGAAAGATATTCGTACGGCTTGATCGCGAGGGAAAGGGATTAATATACCAACCTCCAGGCCTATTAATACGGCGATTGTACCCCAACGACATATTCTCCCTACCTTCTTCGTCGAATTCGTAAATCAGGTTGAGCGTAGGAAAAAGGCCCAAATATTTTTTATCAAAGTTGGCTTCCACATCCACGCCCAGTTCCTCCTCGAACGTGCTATCTTCGAACTCTGAATCCAGTTGGCCCTTTAACTGCGTATGCTCTAGGCGAAGTCCCAAAAGAAAGGAAAATTTCCCGAATTTATTGCCGTACTGGGTATAAACCGCGTGTACGTTTTCGTCATAGGTGAATTTGTTGGTGAGATTTTCGTTCAGCACGAACCGACCGCTGTCTTGGTCAAGGGAATCTAAACGGTAGTCGGTAATTTCCTCCTCTAGGGTACCCCTGTAACCGGCCTCGAACTGGGCGTCTCCCAGAGGAAGAACGTAATCGGCCTGAAAGAGGTACTCGTTTTCGATTTCGTTTTCAAATACGTCTTCAAGAACGATAAGGTCATTATCCGGTAAAATTCTATTTTCTTCGATAACGGAATTCTTGATTTCGTCTTGACTGGAATATTGAACATCAACGGTCAGTTCTTGACCATCATCATCGAGCTTTTTGACATAGTTCAAAGCAAACTGATAACTCTCATCATCCTCGTTTTCTTTTTCTTCCCTAAAGGTTCTGCTGTTCACTTCGCCATCGATGAAACGGCGATTGCTATTTTCGGTAAGGTCTTCGCCGGTAGAGGTGCGATAGAAAACACTTGCGGTAATCGAGCTTTCTTCCGTTATAAAATACTCGGCTCCTAAATTGGTATTAAAACTTTTGCCCAGCCGATTATAGATTCGGTCTTCGAAAACCCTGTCGAAGCTTCCGGACGTATACGTATTATCAAAGAATGCATTGCCCGGAGCATCACGATAGCGATATCCCGTAGTATTGAAAATATTGAACTTGTCGGTACGTAGGTTGGCGTTGGCGGTGATGCCGCTACTGGCCGGATAACCGATATTCATATTCACTGAGCCATTAAAGCCAAGTGTTTTTTCTTTTTTGAGGATAATGTTTAGGATTCCGGCGGTTCCCTCCGCATCGTAACGTGCGGATGGACTGGTAATGACTTCAACCTTTTCGATGGCATCGGCCGGCAGTTGCCGCAAGGCTTCGGTAGATCCGAAACCAGCCAAGGCAGATGGTTTTCCGTTGATAAGAATACGCACATTTTCGTTTCCGCGAAGGCTAATGGCTCCTTCAACGTCGACGTTTACCGAAGGCACATTGCCCAGTGCATCGCTAATGGTGGCACCACTTGTGGTAAGGTCTTTCCCGATATTATATATTTTTTTATCGAGACGTACCTCGACCGTAGTCTTTTCGCCGACAACTTCGACGCCTTCAAGTTCTGATGCGGATATGGAAAGGGATATGGTACCCAGATCGGTAGACTCCCGAAAAGTTTTTTGGGATGCCTCATAGGTCTTGTACCCGATGTACTCGATGCTGGCATTGTATTTTCCGGGTGGGGTCTCTACTTCAAATTTTCCTTCGATGTCGGTAATACCGCCGTTGACCTTATCGGGATTTGCGATACTTTGCAAAACGAGAGTGGCGTATTCTAGAGGCTGTCCGGTCTCCTGGTCGATGACGGTTCCGGTTATTTTAATGGGCTCCCGTTCAGTGGTAGACGACTTTTGTTCGGTCGAAGGTCTTTGGGCGGTTAGGGAAATAGTGAGCAATAATAGTAGGAGTACCGGGAAGCATTTTTTCATAGTAAGGTTTACGATTTGTCTTTCTTTTTCTTTTTACGCTTTCTCTCTTTTTTCTTTTCTTTTTTGGTCTTTTGAACGCCCTTTTTCTGCATTTCTACGAAGGCATCGTATTTTTCGATAGGTAGCCCCGCCTTCAGTTCTTCATCTTGAGCCTTGGTTATTTTCTCCATACCCTCGCGCATCTGTTCGGGCGACAGTTCCAATATCTGCATTTCGATGCGCTTTTGCAGATACTTTTTAAGCGTAGAGCTCAATACCGCCTCCTCGAAAGGATTAAGTTCCAATGCTTCCGAAATACCGGGCATTTCAGCGTCGACGATCTGCTCCGCTGTTTTGGGTTCCGGCTCTTTTGGGGTTTCCTGCACTTGGGGGATGGCACTTCGCTGCCGTCCGTATCCACCGCCATAACCTCCACCGCCGTAGCCGTAACCTCCGCCACCATATCCCCGACCGTATTGGGCCTGTAATTCGCTGCCTGCCAGCAATGCAATAAAAAATACGATGAGAAATTTTATCTGAATATTCATGATTTATGGTATTAGTATGATTATGTAATTAAACTATGGTTTAACCGCTTTCGGTTAAAGGTTTGTTAAAGGATACTTCACTTGAGAAGTTCTTCAATGGGTTTTGTCGATGTTCCTATGACCGCCTTATTGCCATTGGCTACTATGGGGCGTTGGATCAGTTTCGGATGCGCCAACATTGCATCGATAATTTCTTCGTCGGACAAGAGTTTGCCACGAAAATTATCCTTCCAGATTTTTTCGTTGGTCCTAACAAGCATTTTCGGGGTAATTTCAAGACACTTCAAAACATCTTTCAACTCGTTCTTGGTCGGAACGGTCTCCAGATACTTAACGATTTCGAAATCCTTTCCTGATTTCTCGACGACACCTAGTCCCTCGCGAGATTTTCTACAACGTGGATTGTGGTATATTTTGATCATGGCTTACTTTTCAAATAATCTTTGGATATCAAACGGCTTCATCTTCCTGCCCCATCATCATAAGAAAGGCTTTTAAGAAGGCATCGATATCTCCGTCCATAACCGCATCTACATTTCCGGTTTCATGGGCCGTGCGAACATCCTTCACCAATTTGTACGGATGCATTACATAGTTTCTGATCTGCGATCCCCATTCGATACTCATTTTTGAGGATTCGATTTCCTCACGGGCTTCCATCTTTTTCCGCAGCTCGATTTCGTACAGTTGTGATTTTAGCATCTTCATTGCCGTAGCCCTATTGTCGTGTTGGCTTCTCGAATCGGAACAGGAAATCTGGATGCCCGTAGGATGGTGTACCAACTGCACCTTTGTTTCGACCTTGTTAACGTTCTGACCGCCTGCGCCGCTGGATCTTGCCGTGGTAATGGTAATATCCGCAGGATTGATATCTACTTCGATGCTATCGTCTACCAAAGGATAGACGTATACCGAAACAAACGAAGTATGACGTTTGGCATTACTGTCAAAAGGGGATATTCGCACGAGTCGATGCACCCCATTTTCACCTTTCAGCCATCCGAAACCATAATCGCCGTCGATTTCAAGGGTTACGGTCTTGATGCCGGCTACGTCGCCCTCTTGATAGTTGAGTTCCTTGACCTTGTAACCGTTCTTTTCGGCCCACATCATGTACATGCGCATTAGCATGGCCGCCCAATCGCAGCTTTCCGTACCCCCGGCACCGGCCGTAATCTGAAGTACAGCTGAGAGTTCATCGCCTTCTTCCGAAAGCATATTCTTGAACTCCAACTTCTCGATCTGGCTCAACGCTTTATGGTACTGCCTTTCGACCTCATCTTCCTTGATTTCGCCCTCATCCTGAAATTCCAGCAATACTTCGAGATCGCCCACGGAAGTCTGGGCACTATTGTAGTCATCGACCCATTGTTTTTTGGATTGGATGAATTTCATGTGCGCTTGTGCTTCTTGGGGATTGTCCCAAAAATCGGGAGCGAGCGTTTTCTCTTGCTCGTTCTCTATTTCGATACGTTTGGCATCAATGTCAAAGATACCGTCTTAAAGAACCGAGGCGGTCCTGTAGACCCTTGAACAGATCTGTTGTAATAGTCATAGGTTTCTGAGTTTTGGGCAAAAGTACTATTTAGACTTGAGATATTTGGCGTTTGGCAAAGGGATGTTAGAACGCAGAAATCAAATGGGAGGGGTCGCCGCACCCGTAAAAAGCGGCCCGGCGTCAATCGGTATACCTCTCGTAAAGTTTTATTGCTGCTGTTGGCTGGCCGACACCTTGACCGAATGACTGGTCTCGTTTTTGCCAGTGGTATAGACGATGCCTTTCAATGGGGAGCAATCGGTATAATCTTTTCCGTGGGCCACCTTGATGTGGTTGGTATTCGCCAGTAGATTATTGGTGGGGTCGAAACCGATCCATCCTACATTGGGCACGTAGGCTTCGGCCCAAGCGTGCATGGCAGAATCGCCAAAAAAACCGTTGCCTTGGTGCAGATAACCGGAAACATATCTCGTCGGTATTCCGTTGCGCCGTGCCAGGGCACAGAAGAGATGGGTAAAATCTTGGCAGACGCCGTGCCGTTTTTCGATGACTTCATGAAGTACGGTACGCACATCGGTCACATCGGTCTTGAAGTAAATATGGGTGTAGGTCCATTCGTTCAGGGCCTGAAGATTTTCGAAAAGGGGCCTGCTTTTATCGAAAACAAAAGCATCCCTATTTTTCTCAGGGAGTACCGTAAAATGCGTTGATCTCAAAAAAGCCTCGTGGTCGACTTTAAACGATAGCGCATCTATTTTTTGGAAGGCCTCGGAAATACTATCTTCTGAAACAAAATCAAAGGGATTTACTTCCTTCTTAATCAGTTTGAACTGCGCTTCGAACGAGATTTCCTTAAACTTTTTTTTGGGATGCACCCGAATAGTACTAAATCCATATCCATTTATGGAGAATTCGTTAACGGCGTTCAAGGAATTACTGAATTGGATACCCACAAAATCTTGATCGGAATTTTGTTGTGGGATTATCAAAAATTGCCAATGTGCGTCGTTCACCCAGTTTTCATAGCTGTTTTCGGCGGTATACGTAATGGCATATTCTAAAGGCATGGTCAACTGTCGTA
>JBATUY010000047.1:0-8809 GCA_049671465.1 Pricia sp.
ACTTACTGCGACCTACTACATCAACAATCCCCTGGGACGTACGGCCATCGCCAGAACCGAGGATCGGGCCTTGGATACGATCGGACGTCCCGATGCGGAAATGATTATCGACCCGTCCGCCATCAGAAACCTGACCACCGAAATGGATAACAACGGGCTACTCGCCACCAAGCTACCCAAAGGCAACTGGACCATCTTACGTTTTGGATATACCTCGACCGGAGCATTTAACAATCCCGCATCCGACGAGGGCAGGGGGCTCGAAGTGGATAAATTGAGTCGTGAAGCCTTTAAGGTGCATTACGATGCCTTCGTGGGAAAAGTGGTCGATCAGGTGGCGGCCGTCGCACCCAATGCCCTGCAATACGCCGAAATCGACAGCTACGAAATGGGAGGTCAAAATTGGACGGATGGTTTCGATGGAATCTTTACCGAGAAAATGGGGTACGACATCCTCGACTTTTTGCCCCTCATTGCGGGCCGGTTCGTTGGGAGTCCCGATGCCTCGGAGGCGGTGCTTGGCGATTATCGAAAAGTAATTTCCGATTTAATGACCCAGAATTACTTTGCCTATTTCACCGAACTCTGCCATGAAGACGGAATCGAAAGCTACATCGAACCCTACGGCTTTGGCCCCTTGAACGATTTGGACATCGGAGGTGTGACGGACATCCCCATGGGCGAATTTTGGATGAACCGGCCCATGACCATGACGGAATCGGCCATCTCTTCGGCCCACATTTACGGAAAACCCGTGATTTCCGCGGAATCCTTTACCTCCAATCCCACTATCAACTGGAAAGGCCATCCGGCCATGGCCAAGACCTCCGGTGATTTGGCGTGGACGGTCGGTATCAACGAGTTCATGTTCCACCGTTTTGCGCATCAGGCCAACGTACACGCCGAGCCGGGCATGACCATGAACCGCTGGGGTTTCCATTTTGACCGTACCCAGACCTGGTGGGAGAATGCCGGGGCCGCATGGTTCGACTATATAGCCCGGGGTTCGCACCTGTTGCGACAGGGCGTCCCGGTTTCCGACCTGCTGATCTATGTGGGCGAGGGCGCCCCGAATTCCGCATATTACCGAACGGATTTCGAGCCGGAAATCCCCAAGACCATCAATTTTGACAATGTCAACACCGATGTACTGCGCAACAGGATAGTCATCAAGAATAAGGAACTCGTACTTCCCGAAGGCACTACCTACAAGATGCTGCTCCTCAAAAACAGCGCAAGCATGTCCCTAAAAACACTGAAGCGCCTTTTGGAAATCGCCAAGGCGGGCGTTCCCGTCTTCGGCGAAAAGCCCCAAAAACTGGCGGGATATCACCACACTGAGACCGACCAACAACGATTTTCAAGCTTGGTCGCAGAACTGGCCCCGATGATAAAAAAAGTCGATGGTTGGGATGCGGTACTCGCGGCCGCGGAAACGGAACCTGACCTTCTGGTTCAGAACGGCGAAGCCCTCGACTACGCCCATCGACAAACCGACAAGGAAGACATCTATTTTATATTCAATCCCGATACCCTCCGGGCCAAATCCTTTGACCTGAGTTTCCGCATCGAGGATAAGATTCTGGAATTGTGGAATCCCATGACCGGTCAAATCCTCAAGAAAGCAGATTTTATATCTGCAAATGGTCGCACCCGTACATCCGTTGTCCTAAACGCGGGGGAATCCGTTTTTGTGGTTTTTAGGGAAGATGCGAACGGTGTCGATCGGGTGGAAAAATCCATCGAAAATGTACAAACCATTTTGACCAAGGGAGGTGCCACCCGAACTCAGGGGAATACCATCCAAGCAACCATCGCGAAAAACGGAAGCTACTCCATCCCATTGAACTCAGGTAAGATTTGGGAAGTTATGGTCGAGGACATTCCCGAGCCCTATCCCATCGATGGCAGTTGGGAGGTTTCGTTTAACAAAGAAAGCGGTTACGGCGCAACGGAAACCTTTGATGAATTGATCGATTGGTCTATCCATCCAAAGGACGCTATAAAGTATTATAGCGGAACCGCGACCTACTCCACCACTTTTGACCTTCCGGACGAATTTATTGGCGACGATGTCAAAACGATGCTAGATTTGGGAGAAGTCAACATCGTGGCCGAGGTCGCACTCAACGGTCAGGACGTATCCGTACTTTGGATGGCGCCCTTTCAGACCGATGTAACCCCTTACCTCAGACCGGGTACGAACACCCTTGAGGTCAAGTTGACCAATCAATGGTCGAACCGTTTGATCGGCGACGAGCGCTACCCCGCCAACGACGGGGGATACGAATTGGGTCCGCATCGCGCCACCGACCTCACCATGCCAGCTTGGTACACCAACAACGAACCACGTCCCGAAGGAAAACGGACCACCTTTACGACCGCCCCTTTCTACGATAAGGAAGACCCCTTGATGGCATCCGGGCTATTGGGCCCCGTTCGGTTGAAGGCGATGAAGACCGTAACCTACATCCCCGAACGATGATAAAACAGATTGATTTAAAGCGTATTTTGCTAGTGATTACGATGGTTATCGGTACCTCTATCTGGGCCCAAAAATCGGAAATTCGGATGCCGGCCGGTCGAATAGCGTTCAGTTCCGATGGCAACCTACATGATTCCGATGATTGGGGCGCAACCGCATTTTCGCTGGCTATGCTGCACTATGCCGGTCTAGAGAACCGTTTGGTACACTACGATTACAACAATCATTTGGGCAAATCCCGTAAAAGTTGGGAACGAACGATGGATACAATCGTGAGCGGTGCTTGTAAGCGTTTCGGCTTGGATGCATCCAAAATATTCGACGACCAGACCCAAAAACAGGATGCCGTCCAAAATTTTGTTCGGGAAGCGGAAAAGTCTTCGGCCGAAAATCCGCTTTGGTTCATTTGCGCCGGGCCCATGCAAGTGGCCTACGAAATGCTTAAAAAAGTGCCAAATGACAAACGGCGATTCATTCATGCCGTTTCCCATAGCAAGTGGAACAACGAGCACCAGCATGGAGAAGCGATGACCATGACCTGGGCCGATATGAAGGCCGATTTTCCGGAAGTCGTTTATCATGACATTACCGATCAGAACCGATCGAACGGCGAAGACGATTTTCAGTCGCACATCCAAAACTGGTTCTGGTTGAGGGATAGCGACCGCCAAGAGTGGCGCTGGCTTTTTGCTACGGATGATACGAACCAAGTGGATAAATTGGAAAATTGGAAATCGGATACGGAAAAGACCTTCGATATTTCCGACGCGGGAATGACCTATTGGCTAATTACCGGCGGCCCTAACGGGGGAAACGAAAAAGCAGGCTGGAAGGAGGTAAAGGCCCTCTTTCAAAACAAACCGATTGAAGAAACAAAAACTCCCGACATTACGGTGAGACCTGAAGACTATATCATTATGGAGGCAGAAAGTACAAAATCGGAATTGGGAGAATGGACGGCAATTCGGTTGAACGAACCCAATTATATTGCCGGTGCCTCCGGTTGGACACAGTTGGAATTTCAGGGCAACAACCCGGATCAAGGTAAACCCAATTCCCCTTTAAAATATACTTTCACAGCCCCAAAAGATGGCAATTTTAGGTTACTGTTGATGTCGAGCAAACGCCTTGAGGGGGTTCGAGGCGATATGTGCAATGATGCCTGGGTCAAAATAGAAGGTGATTTTAGCTCTGCCTGCAAACTCACAAAAGAGCAATTGGGCGAATACATCAAATATTTTCAGGAAGGCAGCACCAAAACACCGGAGTTGGAATGGCATTGGGGCATTCGCGCGGAAAAGGGACGGCATATCTTTTACGAGCTTATCTATGGATTAAGAAAAGGCAAGCAATACACCTTGACCCTGGCCGGTCGATCCCAACGTTTCAGTTTGGATTACATGGTACTGTACGATGCCGACAAACTCAGTCTCGAAAAGGCAAAAGAGTTATTTCAGTAACTTTCGCCAATACAGCGCCACAAATCGGGGAATAGAGAAAAAACTAGTAAATCGGGTTGGTAAAACACCATCCCCCTAACAAAATTCATTCACACTTAGTCGTAAAAACATGAAGTTAAAACAGGAAATTTTTAAAAAAAGCGGGGTTGTCGTGCTCATGCTCGTCGGACTTATTTGCAACGCGCAGCAAGATAAATATAAAGATGCGGCGCTGCCAATTGAGGAACGGGTAGCCGACCTGCTATCCAAAATGTCGGTAGAGGAAAAGGTCGCCCAAATGCGGATTTTCCATGCGAACCAAGGTATCGAGTTCAGTGAAAAGGATAAAATGGTTTTACCGGATGATGTTAAAGCTAGGCTGGAATTCGGTATCGCGGGTATAAAAAATCCCGGAGAACATCTCGAGCCCGTGCGCGCGGCGGACCTGAACAACCAGCTCCAGAAATATATTATAAAAAATAACCGCTGGGGCATTCCCGCCCTGTTCGTGACTGAATCTTACAACGGGGTCGATGCCGAGGGCAGTACCAAGTTCGGTCGACCTTTGACCTCGGCGGCTTCGTTCAATCCCGAACTGGTGCACCGTATGTGGGATGTGGTAGGCCGTGAGGCCCGTTTCAGGGGGATGCACATGTGCCATTCCCCGGAAGCCGATATCGTTCGCGATCCCCGCTTCGGCCGCATGAGCGAAGCGTTCGGGGAAGACACCTATTTGACCACCCAAATGGTCACTAGCGCGGTCACCGGGGTGCAGGGTAATTATGAAGGCTTGGGAGCGGGTACCCATATCGGAGCGGTCACCAAGCATTTTGCCGGGTATGGCCAGGTTCTCGGAGGTACTAATTTCGCCGCCATCGAGATTTCGCCAAGAACCCTGATCGATGAAATATTTCCTCCTTTCAAGGCTGCCGTGACCGAGGCCAAAACCTTGGGCATCATGGCTTCGCACGGCGATTTGAACGGTATCGCCAGCCATGCAAATCCCTGGTTGTTGACCGAAGTACTACGGGACCAGTGGAATTTTGATGGATACGTGGTCTCCGATGCGAACGATATCGCCCGGCTCTATTTTTTCATGAACGTGGCCGAATCGCCCGAAGAAGCGGTCCGTTTAGGTCTAGAAGCGGGAATGGACGTCGATTTGTACAGCGACGACGCTTATGCGCTGCTTCCTGAAATGGCCAAGGAGAATCCCGACCTGTTACCGTTGATCGACCGTTCTGCGGGTAGGGTTCTCAGGACAAAGATGGTATTGGGACTTTTCGAAAATCCGTATATCGACCTCAAGCAGACTAAAAAGGAAGTACGTGCCAAAGCCTCCCTCGAATTGGCGAAGGAAGCCGATCTGGAATCCATCATCCTATTAAAAAATGAGAACAACACACTTCCCTTAAAAAAGGAGGTAACACAAACCGTAGCGCTTTTGGGACCTTTGGTAGGTGAGAAAACGCAGGCGGATTTCGAGTCCGTCGCTGGAAAAAACATCACGTTTATGTCGAGTACGGGCTTTAAATTGACAGACGAGAATAGTAGCGTCCCCAAACTTTTGGAATATGACGGAAGCGAAGTAGAGGGATTAGTGGAAGTGGCGAAAAAAGCGGATGTGGCCATCCTGTTTTTGGGTGGGGACGAGTTTACCGCCAAAGAAGCCTTTTTCAACGGTGCTTTAGGCGATCGCGCGACCATCGAACCCGTTGGCCCGCAGGATGAGCTGATACAAAAGGTCAAGGCTTTGGGCAAACCGGTCATCGTAGTCCTAAAGCACCGTCGCACCCTAGCTATAAACACTATAGCCGAGGAAGCCGATGCCATTCTGGATGGCTGGGACCTAAGCGAGTTCGGCGATGCTTCGCTGGCGAAAATGATTTTCGGTGATGCCGTTCCCTCTGGGAAGCTTCCGATTACGGTTCCGCGTTCCATCGGCCAATTGCCCTTTCATTACAGCGGAAAGGGAATCAATCGAAAAAAAGAGTACCTTTTTATGAAAGAAGGTCCTTTATATCCTTTCGGATTCGGACTTAGTTATGTGGATTTCGATTACGGCGACATTCAGTTGTCTGGCAATTCAATGAAACCGGATTCTGAGATAAGCGTTAGCGTAGCGGTCACCAACAAAGGCAACCGAACGGCCAAGGAAGTCGTACAACTTTATCTCAAGGACGAGATCGGACAGGTCACCCGTCCTGACAAGGAATTAAAAGGATTTCAAAAGATTGAATTAGAGGCTGGGGAAACACAGACCGTATCCTTTACCATTTCGCCCGATATGCTCGAATTCACCGGTCTGGAAATGAAGAAGATTTTGGAACCGGGCGATTATACGGTGACCATCGGTACTTCTTCAGAAGAAGGGGTATCCGGCCAATTCCGACTTGAAGAATAATATTTCAAAACCTATAGCCACATGTTAAAAAAAACGCATTCTGTTCTCACCACCCTCCTAACACTACTAATAGTAGGGATTACCCCAAACCATGCCCAAGAATTCGATAACCAAGCCATTGAAAAAGCCATGGTACGCGCGATGGAATGGCAAGAACAACATCCCATTTATGCGTTGGCGCCGACCGATTGGACGAACGGTGCCTATTACACCGGGGTTGTCAAGGCCCATCAAGCGACCGATAATCCAATCTTCTTGGCGGCCCTGAAGACCATGGGTTACCGTAATGAGTGGAAACCTCTGTACCGAACTTACCATGCAGATGACGTCGCCATTTCATATGCCTACCTCTATGTGAACACCACCCGAAAAAACTTGGTCGATCTTAAGCCGACCGAGGAGTTTTTGCAACAGCACCTTTTCGAGCCTAACAAATGGTCGGAAGGTACGGACGAAAACTCGGACAAGAGTATTCTTTGGTGGTGGTGCGACGCTCTTTTTATGGCTCCGCCGGTACTGGTAGAATATGCGAAACAAACCGGAGAAGCCAAATACCTGGAAGCGATGCATAAGTACTACCGGCAGACTTACGACCTTTTGTACGACCAGGATGAGCATCTTTTCGCTCGCGATACCCGTTTCGTATGGAAGGGGAATGCCGATGACGAAAAAGAGGAAAACGGAAAAAAAATCTTCTGGTCCCGTGGTAATGGATGGGTGCTCGGAGGCTTGGCCCTTATTTTGGAGGATATGCCCGAAGACTATGAACATCGGGATTTTTACGTAGATCTTTATAAGGAAATGGTCTCGAAAATCAAGAACATCCAGCCCGAAGACGGTCTTTGGCGTACGAGCCTGTTGTCCCCCGAATCCTACGATCATGGTGAGGTCAGCGGTAGCGGCTTCTATACGTTTGCGTTGACATGGGGAATCAATGAGGGTATCCTGGATGCGGCCGAATATACTCCTGCGGTGACAAAGGCCTGGAAAGCACTCATGGCTTGTCAGCAAGATGACGGCATGGTCGGATGGGTACAGAATATTGGTGCCAGTCCAGAACCGGCCAGTGTGGATAGTTGGCAGAACTATGGCACCGGGGCGTTCTTGCTCGCGGGAAGCGAAATTTTGAAGTTGAACGCGGATATAAAAAACTGATGCAAATACGGATATAAAACGATGATAGGTCTACATAAATTTTGTTTTTTAATACTGTTCGCGGCTTTGTGTCCGAGTGCACCGGAGGATGATGATAACTCATCTAAAGATTCTGGGTTGATGATTACCGCGCCTACTCAGAAAAAACTTGGGAGCCTGACCTATTTTGACTCCAAAAAGCTGGCAATCGTTAAATCGGAAATTGAAAAGAAAAATCCCAAATACCGGCTCGCTTATGAGAAATTGCTGAAGTCCGCCGAGATAAAGCTCGCGGAAGGTCCGTATTCGGTCATGCAGAAATCCAGGACGCCACCGAGCGGCGATAAGCATGACTATTTGAGTTTGGCCCCTTATTGGTGGCCCGACCCCGACAAATCCGATGGCCTACCTTGGATCCGAAGGGACGGCGAGGTCAATCCCATGACTAAGGGCAGCAACGTTGACGACCCGGTCAAGGATGATTTCTTTAGTAGTCTGGAGAGCCTGTCTTGGGCCTTTTATTTCGCCAAAAATTCCAAATATGCCGATAAAATCGTGGAGTTATTGGAAACCTTCTTTCTAAACCCCGCCACCCGTATGAACCCGAACCTGAACTTCGCCCAGGGCGTACCAGGCAAAAGTGAGGGCCGGGGGTTCGGAATCATAGAATTTGCAGGTATTTCGCGGGTCGTTACCGCAATCGAAATCCTAGAGGCCGGTGATGCGATACCCCAGGAAAAAGCTCAGGCACTTCGGGACTGGCTTTCCGATTATCTGCAATGGCTACAGACCAGCGAACTGGGTATTTTCGAGAAAGAACGCCTGAACAACCACGGCACCATGTACGACGTTCAGGAAGTGGGCCTTTTGTTATTCCTACATCGCGAAGCCGAGGCCAAGGCCGTCCTCGAAACGGTAAAGACCCAGCGCATTGCGCCCCACATCATGGCCGACGGCACCCAGCCCGAGGAGCTGAAGCGCACAAAATCCCTCTCCTATAGCATCCTGAATTTATCCGGACTCACCCAACTGGCCTATTTTGGACAAAGGCTAGGGGTGGACCTTTGGAACTATAAACCTCCCAAAAACGGCGGCATCCAGCAGGCTTATGACTTCCTATATCCCTATGCGCTGGAGAAGAAAAAATGGAAACGCCAACAGTTGGGAAACCTGAAGGGTCAGGTGATACGGCTACAGCGCATGTTCATCAGGGCAGGGAGCCTTTTCGACAATGAGGAATATTGTAGCATCCTTGAAAAATTTGAAGATATCGATGATCTGGATTTGCTGATTTATCCTTGTCTACCCTAAAACTGACGTGAAAAAAAAGGTTCGATTGATAAACAT
>JBATUY010000048.1:0-9923 GCA_049671465.1 Pricia sp.
GAAGCTGTGGCCAGATTCCCAAGTCTACTGGGTGTCGGGCTTGCGGAGGATACGGGAATGGTCATAAAAAATTGCAATACGTTCGAGATTATCGGATCGGGCATGGTCATACTTTTTGATCCTTCAAAATTGAAGCATAACAACGAAACCTTGTTGGAGGCTGGTATGCCCATGTCCATCTCAAACCTCAAGACGCATATTCTGGCCAACGGCGATCGCTTTAATATCAGAAAGCGAAAGTTGAAGGTTACGCCATCGAACAAAGCGTTTATTGTGGATTAATGGAAATCTTTACAAAAATGTTCAATGATTGAGTTTTAAGAAGAAATGCAGCCACAGGTGGACTAACGGATTTATGCGAAGGTTGTGGCAAATGTTATTTACGGATACTGCAAAGAAAGCGCTCCATGTTTTGAAAGGTTTTGCATTTGAGATGGGTATATAGTTTCGCATGAAGGGTTTGATCAATTCCCATAAATCGAAATATTTCTTTCCCCGAGGGATGTCCTGCTCCCGCGATACATGCCTTCGGTGTTGAACGGCATAGCTACATTGCCGTGAACATCTACAGCGATCAGTCCGCCGTCACCTCCAATATCCAGTAATCGTTTTTGTATGACTTCAGACGCTGCCTCGACCAGCGACAGTCCTTTATATTCCATAAGGCAAGACACATCATAGGCCACCACGCCCTTTATGAAAAATTCTCCGCTGCCCGTACAGCTTACCGCACAGGTCTTGTTGTTCGCATAGTTGCCTATGCCTATCATGGGACTATCGCCTACACGCCCGAAACGTTTGTTGGTCATGCCTCCGGTCGAGGTCGCAGCGGCAAGATTGCCCTTGTGGTCGCAGGCTACGGCACCGACCGTACCGAATTTGGATTCCTTTTTAGTAGAATGGTCTAATTGAAAACTATCGGTGCCCTTGATTTCCTGCCATTGTTGATAACGGAATTCATCATAGAAATAGGATGCATTTTCCAAACTGTATTTCAGGCTTTCGGCAAATCGCATCGCGCCTTCGCCCGCCAAAAAGATATGGTCGCTTTTTTCCATAACGTCCCGAGCCAGGGCAATCGGGTTTTTGATGCCATGAATGAGGGAAACCGCACCGGCGTTCAAGGTTTTTCCGTTCATAATGGCTGCGTCCATTTCGTGGGTGCCATCGGCGGTAAAGACGCTGCCTTTGCCTGCATTAAAAAGGGGGGAGTCTTCGAGAAGGGCAACGGCTTTTTCAACGGCGTCTACGGCAGAGCCACCATTTTTTAAAAGTATGTAACCCTCATCGAGCGCCAGTTCTAGGGCTTTTTTATAAGCGGTTTCTTTTTTGGCGGTCATTTGGCCTTTGACCAAAGTGCCTGCCCCGCCGTGAATGGCCAGTGAAAAGGGTTGTATCATATTTTAGTTCTGTTCAAAATTGATGTATTGGCTGTCGGTCGTCAATTTCTTAGGGTCGTCGAAATTTCTTCAGTCTCCAGTGGAGGCCGGTTTTAATAGGTCTTCGGTTCTCAGTTTTGTTAGTCGTCAATATGACTGAGTCGTTGACCTTTGATCAGTCACCAATCTCCGCCTGTGGTAGGTCTTTCAAATAGTCTTCTGTCGTCAGTCTCCTTAGGTCGTCCGTCTTTCGTTGCTCGTTGAACAAGATTAACTGGTGATTAGGCGTCAAACCATAGACTATCAAGCCTCCACGGTCTCGGGGTTTTCGTGCAAAATAGCGTTCATGATGATCTTGGCGTGAATCCTTGAATTCTCGATAAACCATTTATGGGTCTCCATACCACCGCAGATCACTCCGGCCAAATAAAGCCCTTTAACGTTGGTTTCCATAGTCTCGGGATTGTACTGCGGAAGTTTTTTATCATCATCGGAAAGCGCAATACCCAGTTTTTTTAAGAAGTCAAAGTTGGGTCTGTAGCCCGTAAGTGCCAATACAAAATCGTTAGCAAGGCTTATCGTTCCATCGGGGGTATCGACAAGTATCTCGTCTTTTCGAATTTCCTTGAGGGTGGAGTTATAGTAGGCTTTGATGCTCCCTTCTTCGATACGGTTGATGATATCGGGCCGCACCCAGTATTTTACCCGTTGGCCGACCTCCGGCCCGCGAATGATCAGCGAAACTTCAGCCCCCTTTCGCCAACACTCGAGCGCCGCATCGATGGCGGAATTACTGGCCCCGACAACGGCCAGTTTCTGGCTGGCATAAAAGTGGGGGTCGTCGTAGTAATGCGATAGTTTGGGCAGGTCTTCGCCCGGTACGTTTAACTTGTTGGGCAGATCGTAGAAGCCCGTAGCAATGATTACATTAGAGGTGTCATAGGTATCCTTATCGGAAATGACGGTGAACCGGTCTTCATGCTGTTCGACATTATCCACCTTTTCGAAAAGATGGATGTTTAACTGGTTCGAGGTCACTATTCTTCGATAATACTCCAAGGCTTCATTACGTTTCGGTTTAGCTTCCTTACTGATAAAAGGTATTTCATCGATTTCAAGCTTTTCGGATGAAGAAAAAAACTGCATGTTCACGGGATAGTGAAACAGCGAATTTACAATCGGTCCCTTTTCCAAGATGAGATAGCTTAGTCCTTTATTTTTCGCCTCCAATCCGCAGGCGATTCCAATAGGGCCTCCACCAACTATAATTACATCAAACTGCTTCATTGTTCCGTACTTTCTTTGAGTTCTTTTATGGTCGCGGTCGGATCGTTGCTCTTAAAAACGAAACTGCCGGCGACCAACACATCGGCACCGGCCTTTACCAATCTTGCCGCATTTTCCGAGGTCACCCCGCCGTCGATTTCGATTAGGGCCTTTGATTTTCGGTTTGTGATCAGTTCTTTCAGGGCCCTCACTTTTTCGTAAGTATTCTCGATAAAAGACTGTCCGCCAAATCCGGGATTCACGCTCATGACCAATACGACATCGATATCCTTTATAACATCTTCCAAAAGTAGGATATTAGTGTGCGGATTGAGGGCTACCCCGGCTTTCATCCCTTCCGCCTTGATGGCCTGCAAGGTTCTGTGCAAATGGGTGCAAGCCTCGTAATGAACGGTAAGTATGGTCGCCCCCAACTCGGCAAAGGTCTTGATATATCGGTCGGGGTCAACGATCATCAAATGCACGTCCAAAGGTTTGGTAGCGTGCTTGGCAATGGTCTTGACCACGGGCATTCCGTAAGAGATATTGGGTACGAAGAGGCCGTCCATGACATCGATATGGTGCCAATCGGCGTCACTTTTATTGACCAATTCGATGTCGCGCTGCAGGTTGCCAAAATCGGCGGCGAGTAGGGAAGGGGCTATCTTGGTTTCGCTCATACGTACATTATAATTAGGTCACAAAGATAAGTAATTGCAGCCGTTCGAGATATGGTATCTAAAGCAAAATGGCCGATGATCAAGTTAGCAGACCTATACCTTAAATGATTGTTAAAGATTACGTATCCCATTACCGATATTGTATATTTTGTTCTAGAAATAAACTGTAAACCCTAATAGCCTTCTATTTGGACCACCACGAAACCAAAGATCAACCGCAGCAGCAATTAAAGACCCTAGAGCCGGGGGGAAGAACGGTGCTGAAACTTCCCCACGGGGGTTTTCTTTTTCTGGAACACGATGTACCTTATATAATGGTATACCGAAAACGTAAAAAGGATAAAAAAACCATGCGGTTGGCGAAAACCGCGGTTTCCTATCTTGTCTTGGGGAACGAATCCGAAACGGCGATTCGTGATTTCTTGGGGGAACTCCTTCAAAAAATGGCGCGGCGGTTCCGCTCATTTCTTATCCTTGAAATCCGTGAGGGTGGTATGGACAGTACGGAGTTCGTTGTTTCGGGGCCTTTGCAGAAGCTTTCCCAGACCTTAAATGCATTGGCAGAGGGCCTTGGGAAGATTGAGGCGCGCTACGGGGCGGAGCTTTCCTCTAGAATTTCGGATGTCGACGACAAAGCATTGGGCGAGGCCGCCCCGCTTTTCGATGCTGAGCGTCTTCGGGCCATGGGCGGTACGTGGGTCGGACTCGAAATACCACCGGCCTATCGCGACGGCGAAGGCACGGAATTCCCCGTATATTTCAGAAAGTTCAGAACGCGGTTCGCCGAAACCGTTCAAGAGGCACTTTTTGATTTTATCCGTATACAGACTACCTCAAAAATCGCCAGCTACCATGCTTTGGGAAAAAGGAAAATTC
The DNA here is from genome assembly GCA_049671465.1 of Pricia sp. GTDB lineage: Bacteria > Bacteroidota > Bacteroidia > Flavobacteriales > Flavobacteriaceae > Pricia. The sequence goes on from JBATUY010000048.1 coordinate 4,202, forward strand.
ACGATGAAGTATTGAAGATAGACCGAAAGATTGCGGAAGTCCAGAACAGTTATTCCTTTCTGTTATTGGTTGCGCCCGTCAACATATCCGAATTAAAAAAGCGCTATTTTGACAATGGATGTCGACATATCGGCACCTATCATTATCGGTTGTTGCCGATAGACCCCGACATCCTGAAACGGAAATTGTACAATCTTGACATTCACCAAATCGACGACCCGGCGCTGGCGTATATCTACGATGAAATACGTGGAGAGATAGACCATGAGCTTACGATGCTGAAGGAAAGGGGTTCCCGGAATTTTTTTTACAGCGGCATCCGCATGTACGGATCGGTATCCAACGAACTTCTTGAAGAGGCCAAAGCTATTTTAGGTAATGTGTCCGAGGAACATTCCGAGTCTCGGCAAACGGTGATGAACGTGCATGATTTTGAACGTTTGGCGGCAAAGGAATTCGATTATTTTAGGAAGATGGCTCCTGATTACAAGAGCAAGGTGCATATCCGCAAAGATGTGAACATAATGATGGTAGCTCAGGGTGAGCTGTACCTTCCGGCAAACTATACGCTTACCAATAAAGAGGCGCAGGCGTTGATACAGCACGAAATAGGCACCCATGCGCTGACCTATTATAACGGGTCACGCCAACCACTACAACAAATGGCGGGCGGTCTTGCCGGCTACGATGCGCTTCAAGAGGGCATCGCCGTGTTGGCGGAATATCTCGCCGATGCCCTGGGGGCTAATCGCTTACGTGTATTGGCGGGTAGGGTAGTGGCCGGTGATGCTTTGGTCAAGGGTGCCAGTTTTGATGAGATGTTCGGTCTGCTGCATAACGATTACGGATTTTCGAAAGACCGTTCGTTCGATATTACCGCGCGTATGTTCCAAGGCGGTGGTTTTCTGAAAGATATCGTTTACTTGAAGGGATTGCTGGAGTTGCGAAGATACCTATCCGATGGCGGAACGTTGGAACCCCTGCTCGCCGGAAAATTCGCCCTGAAACATTTGGCAACGGTACAGGAATTGACCGAACGCGGACTATTGTATCCTCCGAAAATCAAGCCTCGCTATCTGTTGAACGCCTCTTGCAATACAAAACTGGAGGAATTCAAAAAGGGGATGCCGCTCCATAAAATGGTTTAATGTGGTTTTAACCATGGCGCCTGGCTCGTGCCTGAACCTAAGTTCGAGGCAGGATTTCGGCCGAGTTAAAGTCCGAACCCAAGATAGGACCGGGTTCCGGGTTCGAGCCCTAGCCAGGTAATAATTTAAAATGAGCCCCAAATGCGAAAGATTTTTCTAAGAACTTAATTTCATAAAATACTGGAAATCAAAACATCCTGTAGCGGTATAACGATAAAAAATAATGTATCTGAGTTTATAGATGTACCAATTTATAATTAATCTATCGGCTTTAATCCTATAACACCAACGAAATGAAAATTTGCTTTGTAATCAGTGACCTAAAAAAAGAATACGCCGGTACATCGGTCACGATGATGGAGAAGGCCTTCGACCGAGGGCATGATACCTATCTGATGGAAGTCGGGGGCTTCAATTTTGTACACGGGGCACCCGTAGAAGTACGCTGTAAAAAAGTGCCCGAATCACTGAAATACGAATCCCTGAATGATTTTCTGGTCCAGCTTAAAGATGATAAGGTGGTATGGAATACCTTTTCTTCCAATGAGCTCGATGTGCTTTTCGTTCGTAATAACCCTACCGAAGAACCAATGGATAGACATTGGGCGGAACACTCCGGTCTCGCTTTTGCAAGGGCCATTCAACAACAGGGCGTACTGGTCTTGAACGACGCCAACGCAATGGCGCATTCGTTTATCGATAAAATGTATTTTGAAGAACTGCCCAAAGATATCAAACCCAACAGTGTAATTACCCGAGACAAGCAGGTGATTCTTGATTTTTGGAAAGCATCGGGTAAAAAAATCGTTCTCAAGCCTTTAGAAGGCTCGGGGGGCCAAAGCATTTATCTGATCGGAAAAGAGAAAGCCAATTTTGAGCAAATCGTGAACGCGTTGCTTGTCAAAGGATATGTCATTGCACAAGAATTTCTACCGGATGTCAGTAAGGGCGACGTCCGCGTACTTATGATGAACGGAAAAATTTTGGAAAAGGATGGAGAATTAGGCTTGATACGCCGCATAAATTCCGACGAGGACGAATTCAGGAGCAATCTGGCATTGGGCGGAAGCGCTAAAAAGGCGGAACTTACGCCCGAAATAGAACGTATCGTCGCGTTGACCGGCCCGAAACTTATCCGTGATGGCTTTTTCTTTGTCGGCCTCGATGTGGTCGGCGATAAATTGATCGAGATCAATTGTATGAGCCCAGGTGGATTGGCCTATACCGATGAGGTCGGTCTGCCCGACTTTACCGAAACGTTCATAGCGTCCATAGAACGTAAAATCGAATATAAGAAATTGAATAAAAATAAACTGAGCAACAAAGAACTGGCTACAATGGTCTAAGGATATGGCTTTGAAGCATCGAAGTCTAAATGGACTCAAAAAGTAAGCATTTTGAATCAAGAAGATAAAAGAACTATTGGCACATACGGAACAGGAAATGAGGGGCCACTACTGTTCATTTCCGCAGGAATTCATGGTAACGAACCCAGTGGTGTGAAGGCACTGGAAAGAGTGTTTGCAACGCTTGAAAAGGAGAAACCTAAAATTTCAGGAGAGATAGTAGGAGTCTACGGTAATCGCGCTGCCCTGAGGAAACAGGTACGCTACATCGACGAAGATCTGAACCGCACGTGGACCGAAGAAAATGTGGAATCGCAGGTAGCGGATACCAACGAAAAACGCGAAATGTTCGACATCATCGAGACACTTGAAAAGCATTTGTCAGGTCGGGATGCACAAAGCTATTTTTTGGATTGCCATACCACTTCCTCAAACAGCCTGCCCTATATTTCCGTACAAGAGGTCGGGGACAACGATGCTTGGGCGCACCGGTTTCCCGTATATATCATTCGCGGCTTTTCCGATATCGTTTTTGGATGTATCGACCACTACCTAAGTCGCATAGGTATAACTGGATTTGTGTTTGAGGGCGGGCAGCACGAGAGTAAAGATGCCATCGGTTACCACGAGGGTATGATTTGGTTGGCCTTGGCCCACGCCTGTAACCTAGATTTGAATAGTCTTGCTGAATATCCGAAAGCAGTGGAGAAGGTGCGGGCCCAAAAAAAACATCAAAAAACCTTTGAAATCATTCATCGGCACAGTCTTGAAGATAACGACCAATTTGAAATGCAGCCCGGCTATGAAAATTTTCAGGCCATCGAAAAAGGCGAGTTTTTGGCCACCCATAACGGAGAGAAGCTTCTGAGCGCTTGGGACGCACATATTTTCATGCCGCTATATCAAGCCCAAGGTAACGATGGGTTTTTTGTAGTGCAGGAAGTCGACGATTAAAAGGCTCGACTAATTAGATCTATTTCGGTAATTTGCTCGATAATTGCCGTAGTCCCTCATAAACGACAATCCCAACAGCATTCGCCAAATTCAAACTGCGAATCTGCTCGCTGAACAACGGTATTTGGTACAAAAAATCCGCATATTTCTCAGTGATAGCTGCGGGTAGCCCCACCGATTCCTTCCCAAAAATTAAAAAATGCTCTTCTTCAAACGCTATAGACCAATGATTTTGTCTCCCATGGCTAGAGAAGAATGCCATTTTTTTATCCCGATGTGCTGCGAAAAATTCAACACTATCTTCATAAATTGACACGGATAGATACTGCCAATAATCCAATCCTGCCCGTTTGAGTCTTTTATCGCTAAGTTCGAAACCAAAGGGTTTAACTAGGTGCAGATGTGAGCCGGCCGCCAAGGCCAATCGCCCTATATTCCCAGTGTTGTTGGGAATTTCAGGTTCGATGAGCACTATGTGGAACGCCATTATTTTTTGATGGATTTTAAATACAGCCGTTCAACTTTCTCTCTGGCCCAAGTCGTTCGCCTTAAAAATTTCAAAGAAGATTTTATAGAGGGATTGCTTTTGAAGCTATTGATATCAATTTGGTCGGCGAGTTCTTCCCACGTGTATTTTTGGGTAAGGGTTTCTAAAATATCGGCCAGTTTTACCCCGTGAAGGGGATTATTCGGCTGGTTTTCAATTTCTTTATCCATAGTCGAAGCAAAAATAGCTAAAGCAACGGTTAAGTTTGCGAAAGTTCAGATTTAAACATTCGCAAACTTTATACCCGATGGGTATGTATAAATCAAAAAACTCCGGTAATCAGCCGGAGTTTATTCATCAATCAAAAAACGAACAGTCATGATAAACTGTTGTTACCTTAAAATTACAACTAATATGCCAAATCTCCAATTTAAGGATAGTTTAACCTTTAGTTTTTGTAACCCGATACCCTATTATTTTTAACCCAAATAGGTTTTTAATATCTTACTCCTTGAGGTGTGCTTTAAGCGTCGTATGGCTTTCTCCTTGATTTGGCGCACGCGTTCACGGGTCAAATCGAAGGTTTCCCCGATTTCCTCTAAAGTCATGGAATGTTGTCCGGCAAGTCCGAAATAAAGACGGATAACGTCGGCTTCCCTAGGAGTCAACGTTTCCAGAGAACGCTCGATTTCTACGCGCAACGATTCCTGTAGAAGTTCTCTATCAGGGTTGGGAGATTCACCACTGCGAAGTACATCGTAGAGGTTTGAGTCCTCACCGTCAATGAGGGGCGCATCCATAGATACGTGACGGCCAGAGTTTTTTAAGGACTGCTTTACGTCCTCGACGGTCATATCCAATTCCTTGGCAATTTCTTCGGGCGAGGGCATACGTTCGTGTGCTTGCTCTAGAAATGCAAAGGTCTTGTTGATTTTATTGATCGACCCGATTTTGTTCAATGGCAAACGTACTATACGCGATTGCTCTGCCAAAGCTTGTAAAATGGACTGACGGATCCACCAAACGGCGTAGGAGATAAACTTGAATCCACGGGTCTCGTCGAAACGCTGGGCCGCTTTGATCAGTCCGAGGTTGCCCTCATTGATCAAATCGGGCAGGGTAAGGCCTTGGTTCTGATATTGCTTGGCCACCGATACCACAAAACGAAGGTTGGCCTTGGTCAATTTCTCAAGCGCGATCTGGTCGCCTTTCTTGATACGTTGCGCCAATTCAACTTCCTCGTCCGCAGTTATCAAATCGACTTTACCGATTTCCTGTAGGTACTTATCCAATGATGCGGTCTCCCTGTTGGTGACCTGTTTGGTAATCTTTAACTGTCTCATCGCTAATTTTCCTTTTCTAGTTAAGCTTTGAAGAAACCTTTTTTAATTGGGTAAAACTAGTTCTTCGCATAAGCTGCATATACTTATACGTAAAAATCCTTGAAATGTTACAATTGGGTCGAAAAAAGTGGATTTATTGGGTGAAATACACTTCGAAACCCTGTTCAACCGCATTAAAGCTTGTATTTCAACCCGAAGTGGATGTTAAATATAAAAGGCTGGTTACCTATTTTATTTTCATAAAATCCAATTTGTGGTTTGAGCATGGGTTCAAGGTGAAGCTGCAAAAATTCATTAATTCCATAGTCGAGACCGACACCCATACGCAACCCGAAATTTCCTCCGGAATATGACCTGCTTTTTCCCAACACGCCAGATTCGCCGGAAGTCCTTATAAATTGTATTTCATTTTTGGTCAAGGTTTGCACGCCTACGCCAAAAAGG